>NZ_JBWLKL010000006.1:0-398527 GCF_059026065.1 Streptomyces sp. A18
GCTGTTGAGTTCTCAAGGAACGGACGCTTCCTTTGTACTCACCCTCTCGGGCTTTCCTCCGGGCGCTTCCCTTCGGTATTTCGTGTTTCCAACCCTACCAGATCCGTTTTCCGTTCCGTTCCCGGTTCGGATTTCATTTCCAGTGGCCGTTGGAGGGCCTTTGCCTTTCGGCGTGCTCACTACGTTAGCGGATTCCCTCTGCAACTCATAATCGAGTTCCGCGGGTTCGAATTCCGGCATGCGAGCATGCGAAATAAGCCCCCGCTGGGGGGAAGTCGTAGGTAGTGGTTGGCCGCTTCCGGCTGCTGGCAGAACGCCGTACCCGGGTCAAGCGGCTCGGGCTACATTACGGTCCCCCATGGGCCGCGTCAAGTTCGGCGGCGTCGGGGCGTATGGGCCCGATAAGGGCTCACAGTCGGGTCGTTGGGGGTCCAGAAGCGCCAGGGGTGGACGGATCCATCGCCGCCGACTCCCGTGCGGGGGCCGTTGCTGACCTGGTCGGGGTGGACGGGGGCGCCCGTAAGGAGGGTGAGGGGAGAGTCCTCGTCCGCGCAGAGGTCGAGGCCGTTCAGGCTTCGGTCCACGTCAAGGGCTGTGGCCAGGCGCGCCGGGCCTTTGGCCAGTTCCCTGTCGTTGCGGGCCGAGAGTCGACGCTTGCGGGCGATCTCGGCGCCGGTCGTGATCTCCCCGGCCCGGAGCAGCACTCCGCTCGCCATTCCCTCCGGTCCGCACACCACGTTGAGGCAGTGCCACATTCCGTAGGTGAAGTAGACGTACGCGTGTCCGGGCGGACCGAACATCACGCTGTTGCGGGCGGTGGGTCCGCGATAGGCGTGTGATCCGGGATCGGCCTCGCCTGCGTACGCCTCCACCTCTGTCAGGCGCAGCTCGATCGGACCGTCCGGTGAGGTGCGGACGAGGATGCGGCCCAGGAGATCCGGGGCGACATCGAGGACAGGGCGCTCGAAGAAGTCTCGTGTGAGGGGCGTACGGTCAGGGGCCTCGATCATGGCGTCCGAGACTAACGGAGACGGTCTGGGAGACGGTCTGTACGGGTGGCTGGTCACCGGCCGGACGGATTGCCAGGGTGAGGCGCGGAACCGGACGTGGGTTCACCGCGTTTGTATGGATCAAGGATTGAAGTCGAGTCGAACCACAGGCGGGGCCTGGGGGAGGAGAGTCATGGGGTTCAAGAAGCTGCTTGCGAGCCTGGGTGCCGGCGGTGCGTCGGTGGAGACGGTGCTGACCGAGGTCAACGTCGTACCCGGTGGCGTGGTCCAGGGTGAGGTACGGATCGAGGGCGGGTCCGTCGACCAGGAGATCGAGGGTCTGTCCGTCGGTCTGCAGGCGCGGGTCGAGGTCGAGGGCGCCGACCAGGAGACGAAGCAGGACATCGAGTTCACCAAGGTGCGGCTCGGCGGGGCCTTCACGCTCAAGGCCGGCCAGGTGCACGCGGTGCAGTTCGGCCTCGAGATCCCGTGGGAGACGCCGATCACGTCCATCGACGGGCAGCAGCTGCGCGGGATGAACATCGGCGTGACCACCGAGCTCGAGATCGCGCGGGCCGTGGACTCCGGTGACCTGGACCCGGTCAACGTGCACCCGCTGCCGGCGCAGCAGGCCATCCTGGACGCCTTCATCCAGCTGGGCTTCCGCTTCAAGAGCGCGGACATGGAGCGCGGCCACATCCGCGGCACGCGCCAGAAGCTGCCGTTCTACCAGGAGATCGAGTTCTTCCCGCCGCAGCAGTACCGCGGCCTGAACCAGGTCGAGTTGAGCTTCGTGGCCGACGACCGCGAGATGGACGTCATCCTGGAGATGGACAAGAAGCCGGGCCTCTTCAGTGAGGGCAGCGACTCGTTCCGCTCCTTCAAGGTCGGGCTCAACGACTTCCAGGGCACGGACTGGGCGGCGTACCTCAACGAGTGGCTCTCCCAGGTCGGCAGCAAGCGCAACTGGTTCTAGGCTCGGAACGGAAGAGCTGCAGAGCTACCGCCGATCAGGAACCAACCAGGAGGTGCCGACGTGACCGAGCTCAAGAGGCCGCCGCTTCCCCATGACTTCCATCCGCCCGTGCCGTCGTTCACGGTCGTGAGCGAGGATTTCGAGCCGGGGGCGGTCCTTAAGGACGCTCAGGTCCATGCGGCCGGGAACACCTCGCCGCACCTGCGGTGGGAAGGCTTCCCGCCGGAGACCAAGAGCTTCGCCGTGACGTGCTTCGACCCGGACGCCCCCACGGGCAGCGGGTTCTGGCACTGGTCCGTCATCGACATCCCGGTGTCGGTGACGGAACTGCCCACCGGTGCGGGCAGCGGCAAGTTCGAAGGCCTGCCCGAGGGTGCGGTCCAGGTGCGCAACGACTATGGGACGAAGGAATTCGGGGGCGCCGCGCCACCGCCCGGTGACCCGGCGCACCGCTATGTGTTCACCGTGTACGCGGTGGACCAGGAGAAGCTCGGCCCGGACTCCGACGCCTCGCCCGCCGTCATCGGATTCAACCTCCGGTTCCACACGATCGGGCGGGCACAGGTGCTCGCCGAGTACGCCGCTCCCGCGTAGTAGCTGAGCGTTCACGGAACGTTTGCCCGCCCCTGGTCATGGAAGTGATCAGGGGCGGGCATTTTTTATTGCGTTGTCCATCTCGGCGCGCCCGGCGAGAGTTGATCCCAGCCCGCCAGGGGGTGGGTCGGTGTGCATACGGGAGGTGGGCGAAATGCGGGACACGCTGGTACTGAACGCGAGCTTCGAGCCGCTGTCGACGGTGACGCTGAACCGTGCCGTCGTGCTGGTCCTCAGCGACAAGGCCGTCGTCGAGCAGGCCCACCCCGGACTCCGTGTGCGCGCGGCGGCGGTAGAGATACCGGTGCCACGGGTGATCAGGCTCTGCAGGTACGTACGGGTGCCGTTCCGAAGACGGGCTCCCTGGTCGCGGCGGGGTGTGCTCGTGCGGGACCAGCACAGGTGCGCGTACTGCGGGAAGCGGGCGACGACCGTGGACCACGTGGTACCGCGGGCGCAGGGCGGTACGGACTCCTGGCTGAACACGGTTGCTTCGTGCGCGACGGACAATCACCGCAAGGCGGACCGTACGCCGGAGGAGGCGGGAATGCCCTTGTTGCGGCAGCCCTTTGAGCCGACTCCTGCGGACGCGATGCTGCTCGCTCTGGGCAGGGACGGCATAGCCTCACTGCCGAAGTGGCTGGCGCAGTCGGCCGCGTAGCCGCGTGCACGTTGTTCTTGGCTGAGCGCGGCCACGCGGTGGAGCCGCATATGTGACAGTCCCGCGCCCCTACGGGGCGCTCAGTCGATCGGCGGCTGTTCGCGGCGCTCCTTGGGGGCGCCGCCCGAGCCGCCGCCCATGGGGTTGAAGTTGCCGAGCGCGCCGCCGAGGCCCTTGAGGGCGTCGCCGATCTCGCTGGGCACGATCCAGAGCTTGTTCGCGTCGCCCTCGGCGATCTTCGGGAGCATCTGGAGGTACTGGTAGGAGAGCAGCTTCTGGTCCGGGTCTCCGGCGTGGATGGACTCGAAGACCGTACGGATCGCCTGGGCCTCGCCCTCCGCGCGCAGAGCCGCGGCCTTGGCCTCACCTTCGGCGCGCAGGATCGCGGACTGCTTCTCGCCTTCCGCGCGCAGGATCTCCGACTGCCGTACACCTTCGGCCTGGAGGATCGCGGCGCGCTTGTCGCGGTCGGCGCGCATCTGCTTCTCCATCGAGTCCTGGATGGAGGTCGGCGGCTCGATGGCCTTGAGCTCGACGCGGTTGACGCGGATGCCCCACTTGCCGGTCGCCTCGTCGAGGACGCCGCGCAGCGCCGCGTTGATCTCCTCGCGGGAGGTCAGGGTCCGCTCGAGGTCCATGCCACCGATGATGTTGCGCAGCGTGGTGACGGTGAGCTGCTCGATCGCCTGGATGTAGCTGGCGACTTCGTACGTCGCGGCGCGGGCGTCGGTCACCTGGTAGTAGATGACCGTGTCGATGTTCACCACGAGGTTGTCCTGGGTGATCACCGGCTGGGGCGGGAACGGGACGACCTGTTCGCGGAGGTCGATGCGGTTGCGGATCGAGTCGATGAACGGGACGACGATGTTCAGGCCCGCATTCAGCGTCCGTGTGTAGCGGCCGAAGCGCTCGACGATCGCCGCGCTGGCCTGCGGGATGACCTGGATCGTCTTGATCAGGGCGATGAAGACCAGCACCACCAGAATGATCAGGACGATGATGATTGGTTGCATCGTTGTTCCCCGTACCCCTCTTGCCTCGGTGTTCCCGGAAGATCCGCAGAGCCGGAACGCGGGTCGGCGAAGATCTTGCTGCTCGAGTCTGTCAGACCGCCGCACACCCCGTGGTCGATTCACATGACGATGGCCGTCGCTCCGTCGATTTCGACGACATCCACCTCGCGCCCCGCCTCGAAGCTCTGCGCGGTGTCGAGTGCGCGGGCCGACCAGATCTCGCCGGCGAGCTTGATCCGTCCCCCGGAGGCGTCGACACGTTCCAGGACGACAGCCGTCTTGCCCTTCAACGCCTCCACTCCCGTGGCCAGTTCGGGCCGTTGAGCTCGATGCCGCGCCGCCACGGGGCGTACGACCGCGATGAGCGCGACCGACACCGCGGCGAAGACGACGACTTGGAGCACGATGCCGCCGCCGAGGCCCGCGGTCACGGCGCCCGCGACGGCGCCCACGGAGAGCATGCCGAACTCCGGCATCGCGGTCAGTACGAGCGGGATTCCGAGCGCGGCGGCGCCGATCAGCCACCACACCCATGCGTCGATGTCCACATGGTCATGGTAGGACCGCGGGACCTTCCCGCACAGGGCACGTGATCTATCGGCCGGAGCGGGCGCGGGAGTTCGCGCCGGTGTCAGCCGAGCGGGAGGCCCTGCGCGCTCCAGCGCTCGCCGCGCTCCTCGACCACCAGGGGCAGTCCGAAGCAGAGCGAGAGGTTCCGGGAGGTCAGTTCGAGCTCCAGCGGGCCCGCGGCCATGATCTTGCCCTGACGGATCATCAGGACGTGGGTGAAGCCGGGGGCGATCTCCTCGACGTGGTGCGTGACCATGATCATCGAGGGGGCGATCGGGTCGCGGGCGAGACGGCCGAGGCGGCGTACGAGGTCTTCGCGGCCACCGAGATCGAGGCCCGCGGCGGGCTCGTCCAGGAGGAGCAGCTCGGGGTCGGTCATCAGGGCGCGCGCGATCAGGGTGCGCTTGCGCTCTCCCTCGGAGAGGGTGCCGAACTTGCGCTCCAGGTAGTCGGTCATCCCGAGGCGGTCGAGGAAGGCGCGGGCGCGCTGCTCGTCGATGTCCTCGTAGTCCTCGTGCCAGCCGGCCGTCATGCCGTACGCGGCCGTGAGCACCGTCTGGAGCACGGTCTGGCCCTTGGGCAGCTTCTCGGCCATCGCGATGCCGGCGACGCCGATGCGCGGTCGGAGTTCGAAGACGTCCGTGCCGGGCTTGCCCAGGGTCTCGCCGAGAATGGTGGCGGTACCGGTGCTCGGGTAGAGGTAGCTGGACGCGACGTTCAGGAGGGTGGTCTTGCCCGCGCCGTTCGGGCCGAGGATGACCCAGCGCTCCCCCTCCTTGACCGACCAGGAGACCTGGTCCACCAGAGCCCGGCCCTCGCGGACCACGGATACGTCCTCCAGCTCCAGTACATCGCTCATGAGCGCGTTGTCTCCCAATGTCAGTCTCGGCTGTCGCTCGCGTCTGTGGACGCAATCCCCTGGGAGAAAACCTACGCCACCGGTCGGGCACTCCAGCCCTTAGCCCGGTCCTTAGGCTGTACGCATGCTCTCGGAACCACGCTCAGGACGCTTGGCGGCATGGGGAAATGCCCTGCTTGCCGGACTTGTCTCGCCGGATGACGCGGTGCTCGCGATGGTCGGCGACGACGCCGTGCACCGGGTCGAAGGCCTCCCCGGCGAGTCGGGGCCCGTCGGTCTCACGCTCGCACTCGGAAGACTGCGCACGCTCGGGGTGACCGGACTGCGGGTCGCGCTGCCCGCGCCGGGCCATCCGCTCGGCCTGAGCGGGCCGCCCGCCTTCAACGCGCGGGCCCTGGACGCGGAGGAGGCGGTCGTCGCCTACGGGGCGCCGTACGGCCTTGTGCCCGAGGTGTCCGAGGCGGGCCCCGAGGGCGATGTGCACGTGGAGGTCCTCTGGCACTGCCTGCCCGTACGGGAGGCGCCGCCCGCCGACGTGCCCTCGCTGAGCGAGGCGGAGCGCGAGCTCGCGGAGGCGCTGCGGGATGCGACGGAGGTGCTCTCGCGGCTCGACGTGGCCGGCTCGGGGCCGGTCGCCGAGGCCGCGGTTGACGCGTACCGGGCGCGGGCGGAGCGGGGGCGCGAGGCCCTGGCGCCGGGATATCCGCCGCGCGCGGTACGGGTGTTGGAGCTGGCCCAGCGAGTCGGCCTGCTGATCTCGGTGGCGTACGAGAACGGCCACGGCGGCGCTGTGAGCGCCTCGGAGATGGCGGCGAGGGGGGCGGCGTTGCGCCCCGTGGAGCGGACGGCTCGGCGGGCGCAGGTGGCTGCGTACAACGCTTACGTGGAGGAGCGGGAGCGGGGCTGAGCCCCGCTGCCCGGGGGCGGCCGTGGCTCCGGGGCCGTTTGTTCCGGAGAGACTGTCGACTGCGGCACCGTCGTAGCTGATCGCGCAGTTCCCCGCGCCCCTTTGGGGCGCAGTCCGCGGCCCCGGGGCTTGCCCCGGGGCCGCGGCTTCGGGGTGCGTCAGTGGTTGACGCCGAGGTTGCCGAAGGCCGGGTTGAGGGCGCCGATGACGGACACGGTGTTGCCCACGGCGTTCACGGGGACGTGCACCGGCGCCTGGACGAGGTTGCCCGAGCCGACGCCCGGCGACTTCACGGCCTTGCCGTTGGCCTGCGCACCGTCCGTGGCAGAGGCGAGACCGGCACCGGCGACGACGAGGCCACCCGCCACCATCGTGACAGCAGCGGCCTTCTTCAGGTTCTTCACTTCTGGACCCTCCTAGCGATCGCTGCGGCCAGCCGCCGCAGCACGCACTGGAGAACGGCCGGGCGACGCACAGGTTGCGCCAAACGGGGGACATCCACACGACGGTATGAATCTCAGTCCGGAACGCGACGGTCCGCATTGTGGGTTGACGGAGTGCGCCGGAGCGTGGATCAGCCGGTCACACCATGTCGTACGGCCCACAGCGCGGCCTGGGTGCGGTCGGCGAGGTCCAGCTTCATCAGGATGTTCGACACGTGGGTCTTGACGGTCTTCTCGGAGAGCACCAGGGCACGCGCGATCTCACGGTTCGAGCGACCGTCGGCGATGAGCCCCAGGACCTCGCGCTCCCGCTCGGTGAGCGAACCACCCCTTCCCTGCCCGGTGTTGGACTCCTCCTGGGAGAGCAGCGCCCCCGCCACCTCGGGCTGGAGGAGCACGTGCCCCGCGTGCACGGAGCGGATGGCGCCCGCCAGGGCCTCCGGGTCGACGTCCTTGTAGACATACCCCGCGGCGCCCGCGCGCAGGGCCGGGACGACCGTGCGCTGCTCGGTGAAGCTGGTGACGATGAGCACGCGCGCGGGGTTGGCCAGTTCGCGGAGCTTGCGCAGCGCCTCGACGCCGTCCATGCCCGGCATCTTGACGTCCATGAGGACGACGTCCGGCTTCAACTTCTCGGCCTGCTCGACCCCTTCGGCGCCGTCCGACGCCTCGCCCACGACCTCGATGTCGTCCTGCACCTCGAGGAACGTACGCAGACCGCGGCGGACCACCTGGTGGTCGTCGACCAACAGCACCCGGATCCCTGTCTTCGGATGGAACACAGCGTCAGCCACCGGGAACCTCCATCTCGATCGTCGTGCCCTTTCCGGGCTCCGATTCCACGGTCAGCCGTCCGCCGACCCCGCCGGCCCGGTCCCGCATGGAGACCAGGCCCAAGTGCCGCCCCGCGCGGCGGATCGCGCGCGGGTCGAAGCCGCTGCCGTCGTCCGTGACGCTCAGCACGGCTCCCGTGCCGCGCCGCACCAGGGTCACGCACACGTGTTCCGCGCCGGAGTGGCGCAGGGCATTGTGCAGTGCCTCCTGGGCGACGCGCAGCACCGCCTCCTCCTGGGCGGCGGGCAGCGCGCGAACAGTGCCGCTCTCGAAGGTGACTTGGGCGGAGTGCGCACGGTCGAGGACCTGCGTGTGCGTGCGCAAGGTGGCCACCAGGCCGTCCTCGTCCAGGGCGGCGGGGCGCAACTCCACGACGGCGGCGCGCAGTTCGTCCGCGGCCTCGGCCGCGAGCGCGGCCACCTGCTGGAGTTCGCCCTTGGCGCGCGAGGGGTCGCGGTCCACCAGTGCGGCCGCGGCCTGGGCCGTCAGGCGCAGCGAGAACAGCTTCTGGCTGACGGCGTCGTGCAGTTCGTGGGCGAGGCGCGAGCGCTCCTCGGCGATGGTCAGCTCGCGGCTGCGTTCGTAGAGCCGGGCGTTCGTGAGGGCGATCGCGGCGTGCTGGGCGAGGATCGAGAGCAGCTCTTCGTCTTCGGCGGTGAAGCCGCAGCCGCCGTCCGGCTTGGGACAGGTCTTGTTGGCGAGGAAGAGCGCGCCGAGTGTCTCTTCCCCGTACCGGATCGGCAGGCCCAGGAAGTCCGACATGTCCGGGTGGGCGGACGGCCAGCCCTCGAAGCGCGGGTCCTTGCGCACGTCGGCGAGGCGCTCGGGCTCGGCCTTGCGCAGCATCGCGGCGAGGATGCCGTGCTGACGCGGCAGGGGACCGATGGCACGCCACTGCTCGTCGCTGACGCCGTCCACGACGAACTGGGCGAAGCCGCCGTGGTCGTCCGGGACGCCGAGCGCCGCGTACTCCGCGTCGAGCAGTTCGCGGGCCGAGACGACGATCGTCTTGAGGACGTCGCGCACCTCGAGCTGTCTGCTCATGGCGAGAAGCGCGGAGCTCACCGCGTTCAGGCCGGACCGATGACCTTGGCTCATGGCCTCACCGTACCGGCGGGGTGTGACAGCGCGTATCGGACCTGTGGCGGCCGCCGCCTAGGCCCGTGGGCGTAGGCCCAAGGGCCCTGAGCCGTTGCGGCCCGCGCACGAGGCGCCGGGGGCGGGTCCGTTCCTACCGTGAGGGCATCCGCTGGAGAAGCGGCTGCTGGGCGACCCGAGGGGACGGATGTCATGCCGGTAGCGATCATCACGGGGGCTTCGAAGGGACTCGGGCGTGCGCTGGGCGCGGCGCTCGCCGAGCGGGGGTGGGATCTGGTGCTCGACGCGAGAACGGCATCCGCGCTCGATGAGGCCGCACGGGACCTGGCGGGGCGCGGCACGCGCGTGGAGGCCATCGCCGGGGATGTCACGGATGCCGCGCACCGGGCTGATCTGGTGGCCGCGGCGCACAAGCTGGGCGGTCTCGATCTCCTGGTGAACAACGCGAGCGCGCTGGGCGCGGAGCCTCTCGTACGCCTGGAAGGGCTCACGCTCGACGGGCTGCGGCAGGCTCTGGAGACCAATGTGGTGGCCGCTCTGGGGCTGGTCCAGGGGGCGCTGCCCCTGTTGCGGGCCTCGGGGGCGGGGGCGGTGGTCGACGTCAGCTCGGACGCGGCCGTCGAGCCGTACGAGACGTGGGGCGGGTACGGAGCGTCCAAGGCCGCTCTCGATCATCTGTCGGCGGTCCTTGCCGGGGAGGAGCCGGGGATCAGGGTGTGGGCGGTCGATCCCGGTGACATGCGGACCGATCTCTACGAGGCGGCCGTTCCGGACGACGACGACTTCTCGGGGCGGCCGTCGCCGGAGACGGTGGCGCCGGCCTTCCTGCGGCTCCTCGACGAGCGGCCTGCCAGTGGGCGCTACGCCGCCTCCTCTCTCCTGGACCTCCGATGACACTGGCCGTGCGGGTGCCCGATGAGCTGTCGGCCCGTATCCCCGCCGAGCAGCGGGGCCAGGGGCTCGGCAGGGACGCGGTGCGGCTGCTCGTGTCGCGCGGGACGGAGGTCTCGCATCACGCGTTCGCCGACCTGCCCGTACTCCTGCGGGCCGGGGACCTGCTGATCGTGAACACCTCACAGACGCTGCCCGCCGCGGTCGACGGAACAGTCACGGCCGACGGAACCGCAAGGCACGCGCGCGTGGTGGTGCATTTCTCGACGCGGGGCGACGACGGACGGTGGGCCGTCGAGTTGCGGGATCCGGACGGCCGGGGCACCACGCGGGCGCGCGCGGGCGGGCCCGCGGATTCAGTCGTGCGGCTCCCCGGTGACGTACACCTCGTTCTCGACGAGCCGCTGGCCCCGGGGAGCGGGCGGTTGTGGTGGGCCAGGGTGTCGGCCGACGTGCCCGCGCTGCTGCGGCGGCACGGGCGCCCCATCCGCTACTCCTATACAGAGAGGGATCAGCCCCTCTCCGCCCACCAGACCGTGTTCGCGCTGCCGTCCGCCGACGGGACGGGCAGCGCGGAGATGCCGAGCGCGGCCCGGCCGTTCACCGCGGGCCTGGTGGCGCGCCTGGTGAGCCGGGGTGTGCAGTTCGCGCCGGTCACGCTGCATACGGGGGTGGCCTCACCCGAGGCGCACGAGCCTCCGTATCCCGAGCTCTTCGAGGTGCCCGAGGCTTCGGCGCGGCTCGTCAATGCCGCGAGGGTGGGTGGCGGGCGGGTCATCGCGGTCGGCACGACGGCCGTGCGCGCCGTCGAGTCCGCCACGGGGTCCGACGGGGTGGTCCGGGCGGCGGCGGGCCGTACGGAACTCGTGGTGACGCCCGAGCGTGGCGTGCGCGTGGTGGACGGGCTGCTCACGGGGCTGCACGAGCCGCAGGCCTCGCATCTGCTGATGCTGGAGGCGATCGCGGGCCGGGCCGCGGTGGACCGGGGTTATGCGGAGGCGGTACGCCGTCTCTACCTGTGGCACGAGTTCGGCGACGTGCATCTCCTCCTTCCGGAGGATGCTGCTCACGCAGAGAGTTGCGACGGCAACTGTTGGTGAGGCTGTTACGTGTTCGATGTGAGCCCGCGCATAGGACGCACGTCACGTACGAAGTCTCCTAGTGGATGCAATATCCCTTTATGCGCGGCGGTGCAATGCCGTCAAAGGGTACGGCGCACCCCCTGATCCACTACCTGGCTTCGTACGTCACTGCTTTGCCACAGAATTTTGCGGCCGCTAAGAATTGCACCCGTCGCTCGGCGCCGCGGTCTCGCACCGCGGCGTTTGTGCCGGGTAAGCAATGTCCCCGCCGGCCAGAGCGACCTCCGCGATTCGAAGAGGTCCATCTCCCATGTCCAAGCTCAGCACCCCCGGTCATAGTCGCCCCGCGCCGACCAAGACCCAGAAGTTCACGATCGCCGGTGTCGCCACGCTCGGCGCCGCTGCCCTCGCGTTCTCCCTCGTGCCGGGCAGTGCCGATGCCGGAACCCAGACGCAGAGCGTCGAGGCCGCCCCGGTGGCCTTCAAGCAGAACGCCGACGCCCAGCAGGCCGTCGAGGCCGGTGTCATCAAGCAGCACACCGCCGTCGACAAGCAGGCGAAGGACGCCGCTGCCGCGAAGGCGAAGGCCGCGGCCGACGCCGCCGCGAAGAAGAAGGCCGACGAGCAGGCCGCCGCCAAGAAGAAGGCCGAGGCCGACCGCAAGGCCAAGGAAGCCGCGAGCCGTGCCGCCGCGCGCAAGCCGGTCTACGCCAACAACCTCGACGGCTGGATCCGCCAGTCCCTGGACATCATGAAGTCCAAGGGCATCCCCGGTTCCTACGAGGGCCTGCACCGCAACATCATCCGTGAGTCCTCGGGCAACCCGAACGCCAAGAACGGCTGGGACATCAACGCCATCAACGGCACCCCGTCCGTCGGCCTGCTCCAGGTCATCCAGCCGACGTTCAACGCGTACCACGTCGAGGGCACGTCCACGAACATCTACGACCCGGTCGCCAACATCACGGCCGCGGCCAACTACGCGGCCGACCGGTACGGCTCGATGGACAACGTGAACGGCGCCTACTGAGCCTGATCCCTGATCAACGGACCTCTTCGCCGAGGCTCCACAGACGCCGAAGGGCGGCACCCCGCACGGGGTGCCGCCCTTCTCGTCTGCCCGCGGGCAGCTGCTTACTTGCGCATGACCTCGGGCTCGTGGCGGCGCAGCAGTCGCGCGACCGCGAAGCCGCAGGCGATGCCGATCAGGAGCAGGATCGTGATGTTCATGCCCCACTGCCCGGCCGTGTGCTCCCACAGCGGGTCGAGGTCGCCCGGCTTCTTCGGGTCCCACGGCGGCATGAGGTGCGCCAGGTCAAGCGTGGAGCCCGCACCGGCGATGGCCCAGCGCGAGGGCATCAGCCAGGCGAACTGTTCCAGGCCCGGCGAGCCGTAGACCTGGAAGAGCACGCCCGTGAAGACGACCTGGACGATCGCGAACATCACCAGGAGCGGCATGGTCTTCTCGGCGGTCTTCACCAGCGAGGAGATCACCAGGCCGAACATCATCGAGGTGAAGCCCAGGGCGATGATGACCAGGCAGATCTCGACGGCCGGGGGCATGATCAGGCCCTCTTCCGGCATGTCGCGCGTGGCGAAGCCGATGCCGCAGATGATGACGCCCTGGAAGGCCGTGATCACGCCGAGGACGATGACCTTGGACATCAGGTACGCCGAGCGGGACAGACCGGTGGCCCGCTCCCGTTCGTAGATGACCCGTTCCTTGATCAGCTCACGTACGGAGTTGGCCGCGCCGGAGAAGCACATGCCGACCGCGAGGATCAGCATGATCGTGCCGGCGTCGCCGTTGAACTTCGACGGCGGCTTGGGCGGGCCGAGCCCGAAGTCGGCGGGGATGACGACGCTGACGATGCCGAGGACGGCGGGCAGGATCACCATCAGACCCAGGAAGCCCTTGTCGGACGCGATCACCGAGCTGTAGCGGCGGATGAGGGTCCACAGCTGCGAGCCCCAGCCCTGCGGCTTGGGCGGCCTGATCGCCTGCGGAGGCGGCATGTGGACGGACTGCGGGGCCACGGCGTCGATGTCGGCGGCGTACATCTGGTAGTGCTGCGAGCCCTTCCAGCGGCCCGCCCAGTCGTAGTCGCGGTAGTTCTCGAACGCCGAGAAGACGTCGGCCCACGTCTGGTAGCCGAAGAAGTTGAGCGCTTCCTCCGGCGGACCGAAGTACGCGACCGAGCCGCCCGGCGCCATCACCAGGAGCTTGTCGCAGATCGCGAGCTCGGCGACCGAGTGCGTGACGACCAGGACCGTACGGCCGTCGTCGGCGAGGCCGCGCAGGAGCTGCATGACGTCGCGGTCCATGCCCGGGTCGAGGCCGGAGGTCGGCTCGTCCAGGAAGATCAGCGACGGCTTCGTGAGCAGCTCGAGGGCCACCGACACACGCTTGCGCTGGCCACCGGAGAGGGAAGTGACCTTCTTCTCCTTGTGGATGTCCAGCTTCAGCTCGCGCAGGACCTCGTCGATGCGCTGCTCGCGCTCCTGCTCGCTGGTGTCCGAGGGGAAGCGCAGCTTGGCGGCGTACTTGAGCGCCTTCTTGACGGTCAGTTCCTTGTGCAGGATGTCGTCCTGCGGGACCAGACCGATGCGCTGGCGCAGCTCGGCGAACTGCTTGTACAGGTTCCGGTTGTCGTAGAGGACGTCACCCTTGTTGGCGGGCCGGTAGCCGGTGAGCGCCTTGAGCAGGGTGGACTTTCCGGAGCCCGAGGGGCCGATGACCGCGATGAGCGACTTCTCCGGGACGCCGAAGGAGACGTCCTTGAGGATGTCCTTGCCGCCGTCGACCGTCACCGTGAGGTGGCGCGCGGAGAAGGAGATCTCACCGGTGTCGACGAACTCCTCGAGCCGGTCGCCGACGAGCCGGAACGTCGAGTGACCGACGCTGACGATGTCGTTCGGGCCGATGAGGGCCGTGCCCGACTTCGCGACCGGCTGACCGTTGATGTACGTGCCGTTGTGCGAGCCGAGGTCGTGGATCTCGAAGCGGCCGTCCGGAGTGGCCGTGAACTCGGCGTGGTGGCGGGAGACCTGGAGGTCGGAGACGACCAGTTCGTTCTCCAGGGCGCGGCCGATGCGCATCTTGCGGCCGAGCGCGAGCTGGTGGAACGTCGTCGGGCTGCGGTCTCCGTAGACCGGCGGGGCCCCCGCGACACCGCCGGAACCCGCACCGGGGCCCTGCTGCTGCGGGACCTGCGGTTGCTGGGGCTGCTGGTGCTGAGCCTGCTGCTGTGGCTGCTGCCAGCCCTGCTGCTGGGGCATCTGCTGCTGCGCCTGGTACTGCGGCGCCTGCGGCTGGGCTGCCTGCTGCTGGGATGCCTGAGCGGCCCAGCCGGGTCCGCCCTGCTGCTGCGCCTGGTGTTGCGGCACCTGATGAGCGGGTGCCTGCTGAGCGGCCTGCTGCGGTGCGGAAACGGCGGCGGCGCCGGAGGCACTGCCCGACACATTCAGCCGCGGACCGTCGGTCGCGTTGCCGAGGTTCACCGCCGAGCCGGGGCCGATTTCCATCTGGTGGATCCGCTGGCCCTGCACAAAGGTGCCGTTGGTGCTGCCGTGGTCCTCGATGACCCAACTGCGGCCGCTCCAGCTGATCGTGGCGTGACGCCAGGACACCCTGGCGTCGTCAAGCGCGAGATCTCCCTGCGGATCACGTCCGAGGGTGTACGACCTGGATGGATCGAGCGTCCAGGTCCTTCCATTCAATTCCAGTACGAGTTCCGGCACTCCAGCCCCACTGAGTTGTCCCCCGAGCTAGCCCCCGTCATGGGGAGTCTAGGGATGTCGAACATCGGGAGGAACTATTTCAGGCGGAGGCCTCTGACCGAAAGTCGGGCCTTGTGAAGACTGCGTACGGGCCTGAGCGACCGCCCCGTTGACGGGGCAGAAACCGCCCCGGAGAGTAGTAACCGCCCATGAGTGCGTACGGATCATGCGCATTGCACACATCCCGTACGAATGGGGCGACGCGGTGCGAGTCGGGGGGTCCTTCATGGAGACCGGCGGGAAACGGGCCGAAGACCGGGGTGTGCGGTGGGGCGATGTGCTGCTGTCCGCGATCGCCGCCGTGAGCTGGGCTCTTGTCGGCATGGCCGGTACGGCCGCGCTCGGCCTGCACCTCCTCGGCGCGGACGCGGTGGGGTCACTGGGGCCGATGACGGCGGCTGTGGTGGCGCTGGGCGCGGGCGGCTCGGTCACGCCGTCCGGTGACGTATCGGCGTTCGGACTCGAAGGTGCCGAGGCGACCACCGCGATCGACATCGCGCCGCTGGGCGTGGGCCTCGCGGGCGCGGTCCTCCTTGCGTATTTTTTCCTACGTTCCTTGCGCGGGACGGGAGTTGCGATCACGGCCGCCGAACTGGCGGCGCGCGCGGGCGCCGTGATCGCCCTCTTTCTGGCGATGCTCGGCGGGTTGGCATGGGCGGGTCACGACATCATCACGATCGACGGCGACCAGCTGGGGATCGACAAGGGCATCGACGAGGGGATCGACCAGCTCCCTGACGACATCACGGACAAACTCCCCGACGGGCTCGGTGACATCGGCGGTCTGCTGCCCGACCGGCTCGGCGACCTCGCGCAGGCGAAGGCGGCGGTCGGCTTCACCGTGGACACGGGCCCGACGCTGCTCGGCGGCGCGGTGTGGGTGACCGGCGTCCTGCTGATCGCGCTGCTCGCCTCACGTCGTACGCCGCTGCCGGGCGGGTGGGACGCCGTGCACCGCGTGCTGCGGCCCGCGACGTCCGCGCTGGTCACGGTGGTGCTCATGGCGGTGGTCGCCGGGCTCGCGGCGGCGCTGTACGCGATGATCGGCGACGCGCATCCCAAGCGGATCGCGGGCGCCGCGCTGCTCGGGGCCCCGAACGGGGTGTGGCTCGGGGTGCCGATCGGGCTCTTCGTGCCGTGGGACGGCGAGGCGACGGGTGAGCTGGCGAAGCTCCTTCCCGATCCGCTGGACGACTTCCTGTCGGGGTCGGGCGGCTCGGGGACCGAGGCGGTGACGCTGGGGCGGCTCGCCGAACTCGACAGCAGGGTCTGGCTCCTGGGCGTCGCGGCGGCCCTGATGATCCTCTTCGCGGGGGTGCTCACGGCTGTCCGCACTCCCTACTTACGTGGCGAGACGGGAGCTCTGAGGTTCGCGGGGCAGTGCGCCGTGCGGCTCGGCGTGGTGACGGCGCTCGCACTGCCGTTGATGGTGTGGCTGACGGGAGTGTCCGCGGATGCCTCACTCTCGGTGCTCGGCTTCGACGCGTTCGGGGCGGGGATCGAGCTGCACGGGCAGCTGGGGGCGGCGGTGCTTCTCGGGGCGGCGTGGGGCGTGGGTGCGGGGGCGGTGGGGGCGGTGCTTGCTGTGGCCAGTGGGGCTGCGGGCGGTCGGGTCGCGCCGTTCGCCCTCGCCGGGGAGGTGCGTGAGGCGGTGCCGCCGGCGGAGGTGGCGACCCCTGCTGCGGGGCCGTACAGCCCCAGCGATCCCTACCGGCCCGCGAACCCTGACACGAACCCCTACCTCCGGCCGCCGCGCGATGTCTCCGGGGCGCCGACACAGGTGGGGCCGATCATGCCTCCCCCGCAGCCGAGGCCGCGGCCCCGTTCCTCGGGCGACGGCGACTGGCCACCGCCGCCTCCCCCGCCGCCACCGCCTCCGGGGCAGGGCCCTCCGGGCGGAGGGAGGCGGTAGCGCCGCTTCTCCGCCTGGCGGTGGGGCGTTCCTGCGTCGCCGCGAAGCGGGCGGGACGGGAACGCCCCACCGGCCGGCAGACGAAGACCCGCCCCTCTCCCCCCACCGGGAGGTGTCCGGCACGCGGACCACCCCGGCGGCCGAGCCGCGCCGCCGGATACGGTGGGCTCACCATGAGCGCTCCGCAGCCCCCGCAGCCCGCCGATGTCCCCACGCTCCTCGTCAAGATCTTCGGCAAGGACCGTCCCGGAATCACCGCTGGACTCTTCGACACCCTCGCCGCCTACTCCGTCGACGTCGTCGACATCGAGCAGGTCGTCACCCGTGGCCGCATAGTGCTGTGCGCGCTCGTGACCGCGCCGCCGGCCGGCCTGGAGGGTGACCTGCGATCCACCGTGCACAGCTGGGCCGAGTCCCTGAAGATGCAGGCCGAGATCATCTCGGGCATCGGTGACAACCGCCCGCGTGGCCTCGGCCGTTCCCACGTCACCGTGCTCGGCCACCCGCTCACCGCCGAGTCGACCGCCGCCATCGCCGCCAGCATCACCGGCACCGGCGGCAACATCGACCGTATCTTCCGGCTCGCCAAGTACCCGGTCACAGCGGTCGAGTTCGCCGTGTCCGGCACGGAGACCGAGCCGCTGCGCACCTCCCTCGCCCTGGAGGCCGCGCGGCTCGGCGTGGACGTCGCCGTCGTCGCCTCGGGGCTGCACCGCCGGGCCCAGCGGCTCGTCGTGATGGATGTCGACTCGACCCTCATCCAGGACGAGGTGATCGAGCTCTTCGCGGCGCACGCCGGCTGCGAGGACGAGGTCACTGAGGTCACCGCGGCCGCGATGCGCGGCGAACTGGACTTCGAGCAGTCGCTGCACGCCCGCGTGGAGCTCCTCGCCGGGCTCGACGCCTCGGTCGTCGACAAGGTCCGCTCCGAGGTCCGCCTCACCCCCGGCGCCCGCACCCTGATCCGTACGCTCAAGCGCCTCGGCTATCAAGTGGGCGTCGTATCGGGCGGGTTCACCCAGGTCACCGATGATCTGAAGGAACGTCTCGGCCTCGACTTCGCCCAGGCCAACACCCTGGAGATCGTCGACGGCAAGCTCACCGGCAAGGTGACCGGCGAGATCGTGGACCGCGCGGGCAAGGCCCGTCTGCTGCGCCGCTTCGCCGAGGAGGCCGGGGTCCCGCTGGAGCAGACCGTCGCGATCGGCGACGGCGCCAACGACCTCGACATGCTGAACGCGGCCGGTCTCGGTGTCGCCTTCAACGCCAAGCCCCTCGTCCGCGAGGCCGCGCACACCGCGGTGAACGTCCCGTTCCTCGACACCGTCCTCTACCTCCTCGGCGTCACCCGCGAAGAGGTCGAAGCGGCGGACACGCACACCGACTGACGCACGTACGCCGACGGGCCCCGGAACCGCTGCGGTTCCGGGGCCCGTCGGCGTACGTGCGTCGGGTGAGGCCTATTCGGAGGGCGCCCAGTAGTCGGCGAGCGTGCCGACTCCCGGCTCCAGGGCCTTCCACGAGCCGGAGTACGTCAGGACGGCGAAGGCCGAGGTCGGAAAGCCGCGTCGGTCCATCCGGGTGCGGGCGTCACCCTCGGCGTCCCCGGCGAGAATGTCGGCGAGCCCCTGCACTCCGGGGTTGTGGCCGATCAGCACGACGTTCTGTACGTCGTCCGGGGTTTCGTTGAGCACGGCGATCAGCTCGCCCGGAGAGGCCTCGTACAGCCGCTCCTCGTAGACGGTCTTGGGCCTGTGCGGCAGCTCATGGACGGCGAGCTTCCATGTCTCGCGGGTCCTGGCGGCGGTCGAGCAGAGGGCCAGGTCGAAAGGGATGCCGCTGTCGGCCAGCTTGCGCCCGGCGACGGGGGCATCCTTCCGGCCGCGCTCCGCGAGCGGACGCTCGTGGTCGGACACCTGCGGCCAGTCGGCCTTCGCATGCCGGAAAAGGACAATCCTGCGGGGTTCTGCGACGCTCATGCGTCCCAGCTTCGCATGAAAGGCGGCAGCGGGCGCAAGGAGTTGGCGCGCTCCCCCGGCACGGGTGACCGCGTCCGTCAGGGGCAGGTCACGGGGTCGTACGGAAGACCGTCTCCTGGATGCGCTCGAGCACGTGCGTCACCACCGGCTCGCCGCTCGCCGCGTGTGCGTCGGCGGGGTTCAGTATCAGCAGGAGCAGGGCGGCGAAGGCGACGGCGGGCAGGGCGATGGCCCACCACGGAAGCTGGATCTCGACGCTCGCGGAGTCCTTGCGGGCTCCCGGGTGGCACCGAGTGTGCGAACGGGCCGACATGCCGCCTCCGTGGTCTTCGAGTCCTGCGCGCCGCGTCTTCGCGGCCACATCTCGAAGGTACGGATCCGGCAACCCTCAGCACATCCGGTGATCCACCCACTTGACCCTGACACTGACCCCCTAGGGGATGGTGGTGCTAGCCCCACCATCCGCTCCGCCGGGGGCAGTTCACGGCGAGGCGATGGAGGCGATGATCCCGATGATCACGGTGATGCCGATCATCGCGCCAAACACGATGAGCAGCTTCTTCTGGCCGTTCGGGGGGTTCGGATCGAGCACAGGCATGCGAAGAGTCTCGCACCCTTCGTCCGACGCGTCGCCGCCGGGGTTACGAGAGTGACCCCCGCCGGGGTCACGGGAGCGACCACCGCCAGGGTCACGGGAGCAAGGCCGCCGTGGTCGCGCGAACGGCCGCCCCCGAGTCGCGGGAGCGGCCGTTGCCCGCATCAGGCTGCCGCCGCGACCTCGTCCTCGACCGTGCGGTTGCGGCCCGCCAGGATGCCCACCACGATCTGCGGCACCATCAGACCGGCCATGAGCGCGATCGGCAGCTCCCAGCCGCCGCTGTGCTGGTAGAGCACGCCCACCAGGAGCGGCCCCGGGATCGAGATCAGGTAACCGGTGCTCTGCGCGAAGGCCGACAGCTTGGCGACGCCCACGCTGCTCTTGGCCCGCATGCCGACCATGGTGAGGGCCAGCGGGAAGGCGCAGTTGGAGACGCCGAGCAGCAGGGCCCAGGCCCAGGCGCCGCCCTGCGGAGCGAGGTAGAGACCCGCGTAACCGGCGAGTCCGCAGGCGCCGAGCACGACCACCACGGGGCCCTGGTTCGGCAGCCGTGTGGCGACCCGCGGGATGACGAAGGCCAGCGGCACGCCCATCGCCATGATGACGGCGAGGAGCACGCCGGCCTCCCCCGCCGGGACACCCGCGTCACGGAAGATCTGCGGGATCCAGCCCATCGTGATGTACGCGGCGGTCGCCTGGAGCCCGAAGAACACGGCAAGCGCCCACGCCGTACGGCTGCGCGTGATGCGCAGGCCCGCGTCCTCCTGGCGCACCTCGGAGCTGACGTGCTCCGGGGCGGCGGACGCGGCACTCTTGTCCCGCACGAGCGGCACCCACGGCACGACCGCGACGACGGCGAGCGTCGCCCACACCGCGAGCCCGGACTGCCAACTGCCGCCCAGGGCATCGGTCATGGGCACCGTGATGGCCGCGGCGAGCGACGTGCCGAGCGCGAGCGCCATCGAGTAGAGCCCGGTCATCGAGCCGACCCGGTCGGGGAACCAGCGCTTGACGATCACCGGCATCAGGACGTTGCTGACCGCGATGCCCATGAGGGCGAGCGCGCTCGCGGCGAGGAAGCCTGCGGTGCCGCCGAGGAAGGGGCGGATCGCCAGGCCGGTGGCGATCGCGACCATGCCCGCGCAGACCACGGCGCTGGGGCCGAACCGGCGGGCGAGGCGCGGCGCCATCACTCCGAAGACCGCGAAGCAGAGCGGCGGGACGGAGGTGAGCAGTCCGGCGAGCGAGCCGCTCATGCCGAGCCCGTCACGCACCTCTTCGAGGAGGGAGCCGAGGCTGGTGATGGCCGGGCGGAGGTTGAGGGCGGCCAGGACGATGCCGACGATGACGAGACGCGTGGCCCACGCGCGCGTGGGGGGCTGTTTCTCCGCTGCCCCGGTCGCCGCGTCGGTACGTATCGGTGTCGGTGTCGGTGTCATCGTCGTGGATTCCTCACTAGCCATGGGGCCATCATAGAATCATGGGATGATTGGCTGTCCAATCCCTTGCCGCTGTTTTCCGTCACACCACTGCCTCCGCTCCCCCTGTCACCGCCACATCGCGTACGAAGGAACGTCATGCCGCTGACCACCCCGCACCGCTCAGCGCTCTCCGAGCAGGTCATCGCCGAGCTGCGCAACCAGATCTCGTCGGGAGAGTGGCCGGTCGGCTCCCGCATCCCCACCGAACCCGAGCTGGTCGAGCTGCTCGGCGTGGCACGCAACACCGTCCGCGAGGCGGTCCGCGCCCTGGCGCACAACGGCCTCCTCGACATCCGCCAGGGCTCGGGCACCTATGTGGTCGCCGAGAGCGAACTGGCCGGCGTGATGCAGCGCAGGTTCGCCGACGCGGATCCGCGGCACATCGCGGAGCTGCGCAGCACCCTGGAGTCGAGCGCGGCGAAGCTGGCCGCGCAGCGGCGCACGGAGCGCGACCTCAAGCAGCTCGACGCCCTCCTGGAGCGGCGCGAGGAGGCCTGGGAGTCGGGCGACGCGGAGGCCTTCGTGACGGCCGACGCGACCTTCCACCTGGCCGTCGTGGCCGCGTCCCACAACGACGTGATGACGGCGATGTACGCCGACCTCGGCGAGGTCATGCGGGACTGGCTGCGCGAGGACGTCGGCGAGAAGCTGACCGTGGAGAGCCACATGGACCACGCCCGGCTCGTCGACGCGATCCGGGAGAACGACGCCGAGGCGGCCGCCAGGGAGGCCGCCGCCTATCCGTTCATGTGCCGCCCGGAGCTGTTCACTTCTGGTGACTGACCCAGACGGACCGGATCTCCTTCCAGCACCGCCCGGTGAGCCGCACGGTCTGGGCGGGCCCTGCCTCCACGGAGACGCCGTCGCTGTCGATGTCCCACCACTGCTCGCACTCCACGTGCAGCCGGACCCGGTCGGTCTCGGGGTACGGGTTGTGGCAGTGCACGACCACCTCCGAGCCGTTGACCCTGGTGCGGCACTCCGCGCCGAACGGCCGGGGCTCGACCTCCACGCGCGCGCGTGGAGGCTTCGCCTCTCCGACGGCATGCGACGCGGCGCCGTACGGCAGGGCGATCAGCAGGGTGAGAGCGGCGAGCACCGCAGGAGGTGACGGGCGCACACCTCAGGGTGCGCGCTTGTGCCTCGGCCGCGCCTGGCCAGTGGGCCGAACGGGGGACGCCCCGCCTCCCGCGAGACACGGGGGACGGGGCGTCAGGAACGTACGAAATGCCTGCTCAGGCACCCATCATGTGCACGCCGCCGTCGACGTGGATGATCTCGCCCGTGGTCTTCGGGAAGAAGTCCGAGAGCAGCGCGACGATGCCGCGGCCCGCGGGCTCGGCGTCCGCCATGTCCCAGCTCAGCGGCGAGCGGGTGTTCCAGACGTCCGCGAGGTCGGCGAAGCCCGGGATGGACTTGGCCGCCATGGAGCCGAGCGGGCCCGCGGAGATCAGGTTGCAGCGGATGTCCTCCTTGCCCAGGTCACGGGCGAGGTAGCGGTTCGTGGCCTCCAGGGCGGCCTTGGCCGGGCCCATCCAGTCGTACTTGGGCCATGCGAACTGCGCGTCGAAGGTGAGGCCGACGACCGAGGCGCCGCCCTCGAACAGCGGCCGGCAGGCCATGGTGAGCGACTTCAGGGAGTACGCCGAGACGTGCATCGCCGTCGCGACGTCGTCGAAGGACGCCTCGAGGAAGTTGAAGGCACCCTGCGGGGCGAAGCCGATGGAGTGCACGACGCCGTCGAGGCCGCCGAGCTCGTCCTTGACCAGGCCCGCGAGCCGGTCCAGGTGCTCCTGGTTGGTCACGTCCAGCTCGATGACCTTGGCGGGCTTGGGCAGCTTCTTGGCGATGCGCTCGGTGAGCGTGGGCCGCGGGAAGGCGGTGAGGATGACCTCGGCGCCCTGCTCCTGCGCGACCTTGGCCGCGTGGAACGCGATGGAGGACTCCATCAGAACGCCCGTGATCAAAATCTTCTTGCCGTCGAGAATTCCGCTCATGGTGATCAGTGACCCATGCCCAATCCGCCGTCAACGGGGATGACGGCTCCAGTGATGTACGAGGCGTCGTCCGAGGCGAGGAACTTCACCGCGGCGGCGATCTCCTCGGGCTGCGCGTAACGGCCGAGCGGCACCTGCGCCATGATGTTCGACCGCTGCTCGTCCGTGAGCACCTTGGTCATGTCGGTGTCGACGAAACCGGGCGCCACGACGTTGAAAGTGAGGTTGCGCGACCCGAGCTCACGGGCCAGGGAACGCGCGAAGCCGACCAGACCGGCCTTGGAGGCGGCGTAGTTCGCCTGCCCCGGACCACCCATCAGACCAACGACGGAAGAGATCAGCACGACGCGGCCCTTCTTGGCGCGCAGCATGCCGCGGTTGGCGCGCTTCACGACACGGAAGGTGCCGGTGAGGTTGGTGTCGAGGACGGACATGAAGTCCTCCTCGGACATGCGCATGAGGAGCTGGTCCTTGGTGATCCCGGCGTTGGCCACCAGGATCTCCACCGGACCGTGCTTCTCCTCGATCTCCTTGTAGGCCTGCTCCACCTGCTCGGTGTCGGTGATGTCGCACTTGACTGCGAGGACTCCGAGCTCGGCAAGCTCCTGGGGTGGTTCACCCGAGCGGTAGGTGATCGCGACCTTGTCGCCGGTGTCGGCGAAGACGCGGGCGATGGCGAGGCCGATGCCCCGGTTTCCTCCGGTGACGAGAACCGAGCGGCTCAACGGATCACCCTTTCGATAGCGGTCTGGTACCTCGAAAACCTATCGGTACGGTGCTCCATACGGAGAATCGACCACCGACAGTGGCGTACCGGACTCACTGTCGGGTCCCTACAGAAATCTCTGGCCGCCGGGCCCTCACGCGCGACATGATCTGACCGACCGGTGCCGACAGCAGGGAGACATCCGTGCCTCATTCCATCGATGAAGCCTTCACGGCGCTGCCGCTGCGGGCTCTCGCCGACGCCGCCCTCGCCCGCGCGCGTGCCCTGGGCGCAGACCACGCGGACTTCCGCCTCGAGCGGGTACGCAGCGCGTCATGGCGGCTGCGGGACGCCAGGCCGTCCGGCACGTCGGACAGCACGGACCTCGGCTACGCGGTCCGCGTGGTGCACGGCGGTACCTGGGGGTTCGCCTCGGGCGTCGATCTGACGATGGACGCGGCGGCGAAGGTCGCGTCCCAGGCCGTGGCGATGGCCAAGCTCTCCGCGAAGGTCATCAAGGCGGCGGGCTCCAAGGAGCGGGTGGAGCTGGCCGACGAGCCGGTACACGCGGAGAAGACCTGGATCTCGTCGTACGAGATCGACCCGTTCTCCGTGCCGGACGAGGAGAAGAGCGGGCTGCTCGCCGAGTGGAGCTCCCGGCTCCTCGCCGCCGACGGCGTCTCGCACGTCGACGCCTCGCTGCTCACCGTGCACGAGAACAAGTTCTACGCGGACACGGCGGGGACGGTGACCACGCAGCAGCGCGTGCGCCTGCACCCGCAGCTCAACGCGGTCGCGGTGGACGAGACGAGCGGCGAGTTCGACTCGATGCGGACCATCGCGCCGCCGGTCGGGCGCGGCTGGGAGTACCTCACCGGCACCGGCTGGGACTGGGACGCGGAGCTCGCGCGCATCCCGGAGCACCTCGCCGAGAAGATGCGGGCGCCGAGCGTGGAGGCGGGCTCGTACGACCTGATCGTCGACCCCTCGAACCTCTGGCTGACCATCCACGAGTCCATCGGCCACGCCACCGAGCTCGACCGCGCGCTCGGTTACGAAGCGGCGTACGCGGGGACGTCGTTCGCCACCTTCGACCAGCTCGGCAAGCTCGCGTACGGCTCGTCGATCATGAATGTGACGGGCGACAGGACCGCCGAGCACGGCCTGTCGACCATCGGGTACGACGACGAGGGCGTGGCCGCGCAGTCCTGGGACCTGGTGAAGGACGGCACCCTGGTCGGCTACCAGCTGGACCGGCGGATCGCGAAGCTCACCGGCTTCGACCGCTCGAACGGCTGCGCGTACGCGGACTCCCCCGGCCATGTGCCGGTGCAGCGCATGGCGAACGTGTCGCTCCAACCGGATCCCGGCGGGCTCTCGACGGAGGACCTGATCGGGGGTGTGGACCGGGGCATCTACGTGGTGGGCGACCGGTCCTGGTCGATCGACATGCAGAGGTACAACTTCCAGTTCACCGGGCAGCGCTTCTACCGCATCGAGAACGGCCGCATCACCGGCCAGCTGCGCGATGTCGCGTACCAGGCGACGACCACCGACTTCTGGGGTTCGATGGCGGCGGTCGGCGGCCCGCAGACGTACGTCCTCGGCGGCGCCTTCAACTGCGGCAAGGCCCAGCCGGGCCAGGTCGCGGCGGTCTCGCACGGCTGCCCCTCGGCCCTGTTCCGAGGCGTGAACATCCTCAACACGACGCAGGAGGCAGGGCGATGACCTCTCGTACGAACGGCACGAACGGTTCGAACAAGCCGCACGAGATCGTCGAGCGCGCCCTCGAACTGTCCACGGCCGACGGCTGCGTCGTCATCGCCGACGAGCACTCGACGGCGAACCTGCGCTGGGCGGGCAATTCCCTGACCACGAACGGCGTCACCCGCGGCCGCACCCTCACCGTCGTCGCGACCGTCGACGGCAAGGAAGGCACCGCATCCGGCGTCGTCTCGCGCTCGGCCGTCACCAAGGACGAGCTGGAGCCGCTGGTGCGGGCGGCCGAGCACGCCGCGCGCGGGGCAGGGCCCGCCGAGGACGCGCAGCCGCTGGTGGCCGGGGCGAAGGAGTCCGCGGACTTCAGGGACGCGCCCGCCGAGACGTCCTCCGCGGTCTTCGCGGACTTCGCCCCGGCGCTCGGCGAGGCGTTCGCCACGGCCCGCGCGGGCGGGCGTGAGCTGTACGGCTTCGCGAACCACGAACTCGTGTCGAGCTATCTCGGTACGTCGACGGGGCTGCGCCTGCGGCACGACCAGCCGGGCGGCACCCTGGAGGTCAACGCGAAGTCCCCGGACCGCACGAAGTCGGCGTGGGCGGGGCGCGCGACCCGGGACTTCAAGGACGTCGACCCGACGGCGCTCGACGCGGAGCTCGCCAAGCGTCTGGGGTGGGCCCAGCGGCGCATCGACCTGCCCGCGGGGCGGTACGAGACGCTGCTCCCGCCGACCGCCGTCGCGGACCTCCTGATCTACCAGCTGTGGTCGGCTTCGGCCCGGGACGCGGCCGAGGGGCGGACGGTGTTCTCCAAGCCTGGCGGCGGCACCCGCGTCGGCGACCGGCTCGCCGAGCTGCCCCTGACGCTGCGCAGCGACCCGAACGAGCCGGGCCTGGAGTCCGCCCCGTTCGTGCTCGCGCACGCGTCGGGCGGCGACTCGTCCGTGTTCGACAACGGGCTTCCGCTGGCCGCCACCGACTGGGTACGCGCGGGCGAGCTCGCGCATCTGACCAGCACCCGGCACAGCGCCTCCCTGACCGGCCTGCCGGTGGCCCCGGCCATCGACAACCTCATCCTGGACGGCGGCACCGACCGCTCCCTGGAGGAGATGGTCGCGAGCACGGAGCGCGGGCTTCTCCTGACCTGCCTCTGGTACATCCGCGAGGTCGACCCGGCCACCCTGCTGCTCACCGGGCTCACCCGCGACGGCGTCTATCTCGTCGAGAACGGCGAGGTCGTGGGCGAGGTGAACAACTTCCGCTTCAACGAGTCGCCGGTGGACCTGCTCTCGCGGGCCGCGGAGGCCGGGCGCACGGAAAAGACGCTGCCCAGGGAGTGGGGCGACTGGTTCACCAGGGCCGCGATGCCCGCCCTGCGCATCCCCGACTTCAACATGAGCTCGGTCAGCCAAGGCGTGTGACGCCCATAGACTGGCCGGTACCAACCGGTACCGGCCGGAAGCTTTTCCCAGCAGCCTTTCAAGGAGACACAAGACCGTGACGGACATCGTCGACGAGCTGAAGTGGCGCGGGCTTTTCGCCCTGTCCACTGACGAAGATGCACTGCGCAAGGCGCTCGCGGACGGCCCCGTCACGTTCTATTGCGGCTTCGACCCCACTGCGGCCAGCCTGCACGTCGGGCACCTGGTGCAGGTCCTCACGGTGCGCCGCCTCCAGCAGGCCGGGCACCGACCACTCGCCCTGGTGGGCGGCGCCACGGGTCAGATCGGTGACCCGCGGCCGACGGCCGAGCGCACCCTGAACGATCCGGAGACGGTCGCGAACTGGGTGGCCCGCCTGCGCTCGCAGATCGAGCCGTTCCTGTCCTTCGAGGGCGAGAACGCCGCGCTGATGGTCAACAACCTGGACTGGACCGCGGGCATGTCCGCGATCGAGTTCCTGCGGGACATCGGCAAGCACTTCCGCGTGAACAAGATGCTGACCAAGGACTCCGTGGCCCGGCGCCTGGAGTCCCAGGAGGGCATCTCGTACACGGAGTTCAGCTACCAGCTGCTCCAGGGCATGGACTTCCTGGAGCTGTACCGGCGCTACGGCTGCACGCTCCAGCAGGGCGGATCCGACCAGTGGGGCAACCTCACGGCGGGCATCGACCTGATCCATCGCCTGGAGCCTGACGCCGGCGTCCACGCGATCGCGACGCCGCTGATGGTCAAGGCGGACGGCACCAAGTTCGGCAAGACCGAGGGCGGCGCCGTCTGGCTCGACCCCGAGATGACCACGCCGTACGCGTTCTACCAGTTCTGGCTGAACGTGGACGACCGCGATGTCACGACGTACTCGCGCATCCTCAGCTTCAAGTCCCGCGAGGAGCTCGAGGAGATCGAGAAGCTCACCGAGGAGCGCCCGCAGGCCCGCGCGGCCCAGCGCGCGCTCGCCGAGGAGCTGACGACGCTGGTGCACGGCGCCGACCAGTGCGCCGCGGTCATCGCCGCGTCGAAGGCGCTCTTCGGCCAGGGCGAGCTCGGCGACCTCGACGAGGCGACGCTGGGCGCGGCCCTCTCCGAGCTGCCGCGTGTCCAGGTCAGTGAGCTCGGCCCGGTGGTGGACCTCCTTGCGGAGGTCGGCCTGGTGGCGAGCAAGTCCGCGGCCCGGCGCACGGTCAAGGAGGGCGGGGCCTACGTGAACAACGCGAAGGTCGCGTCCGAGGACGCCGTACCGTCCCGCGACGAACTCCTGCACGGGCGCTGGCTGGTGCTCCGCCGGGGCAAGAAGAACCTGGCGGCGGTCGAGCTCACCGCGGGCTGACCCGCGTTCCTTTGCACGCGAGAGGGGCCGGCCCCTATGGACCGGCCCCTCTCGCGTGCCGCGTTCCCGCAGGTCAGGCGCGCTGTTTATTGCCCCTGATCATCTTGTAGAGCATGTCTCCGACGCCCACGACGACGAGGGCCGCCACAAGTTGCAGGGCATGTCGACCCCAGTCGATTCCCTTGGTGTCATCGATGCCGAACCCAGAGGCAAGCGAGTTGCCGATGATCGCGCCGATGATGCCGAAGATCGTGGTCAGCCAGAGCGGACTGTGCTGCTTGCCGGGCAGGATCGCCTTGGCGATCAGCCCCAGCACGAATCCGACGACGATGGCCCACAACCAGCTCATAGCTGCCTCCTCATCCGGCTCAACATGAGCATTACGGTCAGTCTCGGCCGATCCTCCATACGGCGCATGTCGGGCACGCCCATACGTGTCATGACGCAGACAGGACACCCAGAACAGACCTGCCCCGGTCTCGAAGGCTGCGCAGCCGCGGCGTAACGTGGAGCGCGTCCGGGCCGGGGAGCGCCCGGCTTCTTGTGAGCAGGCGGTGGAATGTGATGCGGAAGCAGAGCGGCGCCCAGGTCTTCCGGATCACAGGGGCCCGACAGGGTCTCGCGGACGACGTGCGCGGCAGGCAGCGCCGGTACGTGATCTCGATGTCGATCCGTACGCTTTCGGTCATTGCCGCGGCAGTGCTGTGGAACGTCGAGCGGCATGTCGCCCTTGTCGCCCTGGTGCTCGGCATCCTCCTTCCGTACATCTCCGTCGTGATCGCCAACGCGGGCCGGGAGAGCGTGCCTTCGCTGCCGTCGACCTTCGTACCGGCGCCGTCCCGGCCGATGATCGCGCCGCCGACGGCGCACGACGAGTCCGCGGAACCCTTCCCGGAAGCCGGCGCGGGCCCCGCGCCGGACGGGCCGGGCGCCCCGTCCGGCCACCAGAAGTGACCGTCGACGTTGCGCCAAGCTCAAGAAAAGCTCAGATCAATCATGTAGTTCCGGTGCCAGGCACCGGGTCCCCCGTGACATACTTCGTACGCGCTCCGCATCCCCCGTCGGAGCGACAGACCGACGCCGGGCAGCTCCCCCCGTGGCTGCTCGGCGTCGCCTTGTTTTGAACGCACTTGGACGTTACTCGTGAGCGACGAAACACCGATCTGTTCCGCCAAGGGCTGCCGCGCCGCCGCGGTGTGGGTGCTCGCGTGGAACAACCCGAAGATCCACACTCCGGAGCGCCGCAAGACGTGGCTCGCGTGTGAGGAACACCGCGAGCACCTCTCTCAATTCCTCGGTGTGCGCGGCATGTTGAAGGACACCGTGCCCCTCGCCGACTGGGAAGCCCCGGAGAGCTAGCCGCCGATCGCCGACATCGGGCGGTCCGGCTGCAGGAACGTCGGGTCGTCGAGGCCAGAGCCCGCCTTCTTGCCCCACATCGCGAGCTTCCATATGCGCGCGATCTCCTCGTCCGAGCCGGCTGCGTCGTCGGCGCTGTCCTCCCCATTGGCCCGCAGGGCGGCCCTCAGGTCCGTCTCCTCCGTGGCGAACAGGCAGGTGCGGACCTGGCCGTCGGCCGTCAGGCGGGTGCGGTCGCAGGCGGAGCAGAACGGGCGGGTGACGGAGGCGATGACGCCGACGCGATGCGGCCCGCCGTCCACGATCCAGCGCTCGGCCGGCGCGGAGCCGCGCTCGCCGGAGCCTTCTTCGGTGAGCTCGAAGCGCGTACGCAGCGACTGCAGGATGTCACCGGCGGTGATCATTCCGTCGCGCTTCCAGCCGTGCTGGGCGTCCAGGGGCATCTGCTCGATGAAGCGCAGCTCGTACTCGTTCTCGACGGCCCAGGCGAGCAGGTCGGGGGCT
The DNA here is from genome assembly GCF_059026065.1 of Streptomyces sp. A18. Taxonomy (NCBI): domain Bacteria; kingdom Bacillati; phylum Actinomycetota; class Actinomycetes; order Kitasatosporales; family Streptomycetaceae; genus Streptomyces; species Streptomyces sp. A18. The sequence goes on from NZ_JBWLKL010000006.1 coordinate 29,716, forward strand.
TCGTCGTCGTTCAGGCCCGGCATCAGGACCGTGTTGACCTTGACCGGGGTCAGGCCCGCGTCTCGGGCCGCTTCGAGGCCCTCAAGGACGTCCTTGTGGCGGTCGCGGCGGGTGAGGGTCTTGAAGACGTCCGGGCGCAGCGTGTCCAGGGAGACGTTCACCCGGTCGAGGCCCGCGGCCTTGAGGGCGGCCGCGGTGCGCTTGAGGCCGATGCCGTTCGTCGTCAGGGACATCCTGGGGCGCGGCTCCAGCTGGGCGCAGCGCTCGACGATGCCGACGAGGCCGGGGCGCAGGAGCGGCTCGCCGCCGGTGAAGCGGACCTCGGTGATGCCCAGCTGCGTCACGGCGATGCGGATCAGGCGCACGATCTCGTCGTCGCTGAGCAGCTCGGACTTGGACAGCCATTGCAGGCCTTCTTCGGGCATGCAGTACGTGCATCGCAGGTTGCACTTGTCCGTCAGCGAAACCCGCAGATCGGTGGCCACTCGGCCATAAGTGTCGATGAGCACGTGGGCCCCCTCCCTGATCCTGATCAAGCCAGTCTGGTTCAGATACCAACGAGCCTACGTGACGGGACTGACATCGACGGGGGCACGATCCCACGAGGAGCGGCACGGCCGCGTCGTAGAGATCTACCAACGATCTACGACGCGGCCTCTGACGTGCGCGTTCAGGCGGATCCGGACGGTATCAGTGGGCTCCGGTACCGGTGAGGGACCGTACCTCCAGCTCCGCGTACTTGCCCTTGTCCGGCTCTTCCTTCGACAGCATCGTGCCGAGCCAGCCGAGCAGGAAGCCCAGCGGGATGGAGATCAGGCCCGGGTTCTCCAGCGGGAAGAGGTCGAAGTTCGCGTCGGGGAACATCGAGGTGGGCTTGCCCGAGACGACCGGCGAGAACAGCACCAGGCCGACCGCGGCCACGAGCCCGCCGTAGATGGACCAGAGCGCGCCCTGCGTGGTGAACCGCTTCCAGAAGAGGCTGTAGAGGATCGTCGGCAGGTTCGCGGAGGCCGCGACGGCGAAGGCGAGGGCGACGAGGCCCGCCACGTTGAGGTCGCGGGCCAGGGCACCGAGCGCGATGGAGACGATGCCGATGAAGACGGTCGACCAGCGAGCGGCCTTCATCTCCTCCTTCTCGGTGGCCTGGCCCTTGCGGATGACGTTCGCGTAGATGTCGTGCGCGAACGAGGACGACGAGGCCAGGGTGAGGCCCGCGACGACCGCGAGGATCGTGGCGAAGGCGACCGCGGAGATCACGGCGAGCAGGATCGCGCCGCCGGCCGAGTCGCCGCCGCCGCCGATCTCCAGGGCGGCGAGCGGCGCCGCGGTGTTGCCCGCCTTGTTCGAGGCGATGATGTCGCCGGGCTTGAGCAGCGCGGCGGCGCCGAAGCCGAGGACGATCGTCATCAGGTAGAAGGCGCCGATGATGCCGATGGCCCAGTTCACGGACTTACGCGCGGCCTTGGAGGTCGGCACCGTGTAGAAGCGGATCAGGATGTGCGGCAGTCCCGCGGTGCCGAGCACCAGGGCGATGCCGAGCGAGAGGAAGTCCAGCTTCGAGGTGTTGCTGACGCCGTACTTGAGGCCGGGCTCGAGGAAGGCCGAGCCCTTGCCGCTGTTGGAGGCGGCGGTGCCGAGCAGGTCGGAGACGTTGAAGTTGAACTTCAGGAGGATCAGGAAGGTGATCAGCACGGTGCCCGCGATGAGCAGCACGGCCTTGACCATCTGCACCCAAGTGGTGCCCTTCATGCCGCCGATGGTGACGTAGACGATCATCAGGACGCCGACGAGGGCGACGATCAGGATCTTGCCCGCGTCGCTGGTGATGCCGAGCAGCAGCGAGACCAGGACACCGGCGCCCGCCATCTGCGCGAGCAGATAGAAGATCGAGACGACGATGGTAGAGGTGCCCGCGGCAGTGCGCACCGGACGCTGGCGCATGCGATAGGCCAGCACGTCACCCATCGTGTAGCGGCCGGAGTTGCGCAGTGGCTCGGCGACCAGGAGGAGCGCCACCAGCCAGGCGACCAGGAAGCCGATGGAGTAGAGGAAGCCGTCGTACCCGAAGAGCGCGATGGCGCCCGCGATGCCCAGGAAGGACGCGGCGGACATGTAGTCGCCGGAAATCGCCAGGCCGTTCTGGAAGCCGGTGAACTGGCGGCCGCCCGCGTAGAAGTCGGCGGCGCTCTTGGTCTGGCGCCCGGCCCACACGGTGATGAAGAGGGTCGCGACGACGAAGGCCGCGAAGAGGCTGATGATCAGCACCCGGTGCTCGGAGGCGTCGGACGTCGCGGCCAGGACAGTGGTGTTCAGCGCGGGGCTCATGCGCCGCCCTCCAGACGGGACTTGATTGCCTCGGCCTTGGGGTCGAGCTTCGCGTTGGCGTGGCGCGAGTAGAACCAGGCGATGAGGAACGTGGTCAGGAACTGCGCGAGGCCGAGGACCAGGGCGACGTTGATGTTGCCGAACAGCTTGGTGCCCATGAAGTCGCCCGCGTAGTTCGAGAGCAGGACGTACGCGAGGTACCAGACGATGAAGGCGACGGTGAGCGGGAAGGCGAAGGAGCGGTGCGCCTTGCGGAGTTCACCGAACTCGGGGCTCGCTTGCTCCTCGAGGAATTCTGCCGTGGTCGGCGCGTGCGGAGTGGGGGCTTCTCCGTCCTTGGACGGTGGGGATGCTTCGGGGGCCACGGAGTCTCCTCGTGGTGCGGGTGCGGTGGGGACGGACAGCTGATCCATTGACTCTCTCTGATCCGGCAGTGACGCGGATCACGTGAGCCACGGATGGCGATGCTAAGGCCATGGGACGTGATCCGACAGGGGTCGATGTTGCTTCTGTTTCTTGTTCAACGTCACGGCGGCGCGCCCGGCGCGGTGAAGCGCGCTGCTTTCTTCCGGAATCCATTGCTGGCCTGGGAGTTCGGGGGATAGCTTCACCCCGTACAACCCGTCATGTACCTGCCCGATCACAGATGTGCTCGGGCAGTTCACGTATCCGGATGATGTGGAGATCCCATGGCTCATCTGCGTTCCAGACGCCGCATCGCGCTCACCGTGCCCCTCGGTATCGCGCTCGCGGCGTCGGTCGGCTTCGCTCCGGGCGTCGCGACCGCGGCCCCCGTCGACGCACCCGCCACCGCGTCGGCGAAGGCCGAGGCCCCGAAGCTCGCGTACGTCGTCAACACCCGCACGGACTCCAAGACGATCGCGTACGTCAAGAAGGCGATCGCGAGGGCGGACGGCTCGGTCGTCGTCGCGTACCCGAAGATCGGCGTCATCGTCGCGCACTCGGCCAACCCCGACTTCGGCAAGCAGATACGCAAGGTCAAGGGGGTCCAGTCCGCCGGCGCGACCCGCACCTCGCCCCTGACGGCGGCGGGCACCACGGAAGAGGGCGCCCCGTCCTTCGTGTCCAAGGCGGAGGCCAAGTCGCAGGGTCAGCAGGCCGCTCCGGACGCGGAGCCCCTGGAGGCCGACCAGTGGGATCTGCGCGCGATCGGCGCCGACAAGGCAGCGAAGATCAACCCGGGCAGCAAGAAGGTCACCGTCGGCGTCATCGACACCGGAGTCGACGACACACACCCGGACCTCGCGCCCAACTTCTCGGCCTCGCAGTCGGCGAACTGCGTCGGCGGCAAGGCGGACACCTCACCCGGCGCCTGGCGCCCGGAGAAGCCGGACCACTACCACGGCACGCACGTGGCCGGCGAGATCGCCGCCGCGCGCAACGGACAGGGCGTCGCGGGTGTCGCGCCCGGCGTGAAGGTCGCGGGCATCAAGGTGGCCGACCCGGTCAGCGAGTTGTTCTACCCGGAGAGCGTGGTCTGCGCGTTCGTGTTCGCCGCCGACAAGGGCATCGAGATCACGAACAACAGCTACTACGTGGACCCGTGGCTCTACAACTGCATGGACGACCCGGACCAGCGTGCCATCGTCGACGCGGTCAACAGGGCCCAGCTGTACGCCCAGAAGAAGGGCACCCTGAACCTGGCGTCGGCGGGCAACTCCAACCACGACCTCGCGTCGGACGAGATCCTGGACGACTCGAGCCCGGACGACTCGACGCCGGTGCCGCGCACCATCGACCCCTCCGAGTGCTTCGACCTGCCGACGCAGCTGCCGGGCGTGGTCACGGTCAGCGCGACGGGCGTGAAGGACCTCAAGTCGTACTACTCCACGTACGGCAAGGGCGTCATCGACGTCGCGGCCCCCGGTGGCGACAAGTACCAGATCCCGGGCGACACCCCGTCGAAGGACGGCCGCATCCTCTCCACGATGCCGGGCAACAAGTTCGCCTGGCTCCAGGGCACGTCGATGGCATCGCCGCACGCCTCGGGCGTGGCCGCGCTCCTGAAGTCGACGCACCCCAAGGCGAGCCCCGCCGAGCTCCAGCGGCTGCTCAAGAAGCAGGCCGACAACCCGGGTTGCCCGACGGAGCCGTACGACCCGGACGGTGACGGCAAGGTCGACGCCGTCTGCGAGGGCGGCAAGAACAAGAACGGCTTCTACGGAAGCGGCATCGTCGACGCGCTCGACGCCGTGCGGAAGTAGCAGGCACGCAAGGCGAGTAGGGCCGGGCGGCCGCGTGCCGCCCGGCCTTTCGCGAGAGGATCCCGTTCCATGTACGAGTACAAGGACTCCCGGTTCGTCGTTTCCGGCACGGAGCACTGGGTGCCGTGGCCCGTCCGTCCCCGGTGGCAGCTGGTGCTCGGTTTCGTCTGCATGGTCGCCTACGTGCCGTTGTGGTGCGCGCTCGCGGTGGTGGTGATCGCCGGGGTCATCGTGGTCCTGTTCCTCGCGGAGATCGTCGAGGCGGTCAGCAGCTCGGGCGAGAGGAAGCTGAACGCCCTGTCGGACCGCATGCTGGATCGTCTCGGACTGCCCGACTGGTGCGTGACCTGGCCGGAGCTGCGCCACGAAGGGGACACGGACCACTACCGCGCCCGGGTCGACAAGGTCATCGGCCGCTGGACGACGCAGGCTTCCGCTCCCCGAACGCCCAAGACGCGCCCGCCCGTCGAGTGCGAGATCCCGTGGCGCGACTACCGCGGCGTGGGCGGCGGTTACGTGGTCGAGGCCGCGGCCGCCCAGGGGTGGGAGCTGCGGCCGTCGCACCCTGAGGAGTCGATCAGGCTGTGGTGGTCGGCGGCCTCGCACGCCGCTGCGGATACACGTGCCGAGGAAACGGGCACCACGCACTGACCGACGCGGCATAGTGCATGCATGACGCACACACCGATGGCCGGTACGCGGGCGGCCTGGGCCGCACTCGGCGGCGACCCCGCGCTCCTCTCCCGTGTCACGCCCGTCGTGCGGGACGGCGCGCTGCCCGCGAGGCTCCCCGTCCGCGAGCTGGCCCGTGGCTGCGTCGGAGCCTGCGCGCTGGCCGCCGCCGAGCTGACAGCGGCCCGTACGGGACAGGCCGTGGCCGCGGTGCGGGTCGACGACGGGGCGGTGGCCACGGCGTTCACCAGTGAGCGGCATCTGCTCGTGGACGGGCGCGCACCCGCCACCTTCGCGCCCTTGTCCCGCTTCTGGCGCACCGGAGACGGCTGGGTGCGGACACACGCCAACTACCCCCACCACCGCAAGGCCCTGCTGGCCGTGCTCGGGCTCTCCGACGCCACCTCCGTGGACGCAGCGGACGCAGCGGACGCCGTGGCCGCGCGGCTCGCGGAGCGGTCCTCCCTGGACGTCGAAGACGCCGTGTACGCCGCCGGGGGACTCGCCGTGGCCCTGCGTACGCCCCAGGAGTGGGCCGCGCACCCGCAGGGCGTCGCGGTGGCGGAGCGCCCGCTGCTGAGCCGCGAGCGGGTCACTGAGGGGCCCGCACGGCCCCTCCCGGCCCTCACCGGCTCCCCCGCGCTGCCCGCCGCCGGGCTCCGCGTCCTCGACCTCACCCGGGTCATCGCGGGCCCGGTCGCGACCCGCACGCTCGCGCTGCTCGGCGCGGACGTGCTGCGCGTGGACCCGCCCCGGCTGCCCGAACTCCCGGACCAGCACGCGGACACCGGATTCGGGAAGCGGTCCACGACGCTCGATCTGGCGGTCCACGCCGATCGGCGTACGTTCGACGAGCTGCTCGCACGGGCCGACGTGGTCGTGACCGGCTACCGGCCCGGCGCCCTCGACCGCTTCGGGCTCACCCCGGAGGCGCTTGCCGAACGCGCCCCGGGTGTCATGGTGGCGCAGCTCTCGGCGTGGGGCTGGTACGGGCCGTGGGCGGGGCGCCGCGGTTTCGACAGCCTGGTGCAGGTCGCCACGGGGATCGCGGCGGCCGAGGGGGCACAGGAGCCCGGCGCGCTGCCCGCCCAGGCCTTGGACCACGGCACGGGCCATCTCCTCGCGGCGGCCGTCCTGCGGTCGCTCACCGAGCGGACGGCGGGCGAGGGCGGGACCCGGTGCGTACGGCTCGCTCTCGCGCGGACGGCGGGGTGGCTGCTGGCGGGGGACGGCGCGGACGAGCCCGGACGAGCTGATGCCTCGTACGAGGGTCCCGGCCCCTGGCTGACCGGGACGGACGGCCCGCTGGGCCGACTGCGTTACGCGCTGCCTCCGGTGAGCTTCGCGGGCGGTCCGGTCAACTGGGCGTCCCCGCCAGGACGTTGGGGAGCGGATACGCCCGAATGGCGCTGAGAGGAACCCGTCGGGCGGAATGGGATTCCGCCAGTTGTTTGCCAGGACTTGCCCGTTAAGGGTGCACCTGGTGAAGATCTTGTGGTGAGTTCCATACAGCCGTCCGCCGACCCCGGCGGCGAGGGCACGGCGGACGCGGTCGCCACCGCGCCCCCCGCCTCTCGTGGCGCACCGCGCCGCCGCCCCTCGACGGGCCATGCCGTCGCCGTGCTCGTCCTGGTGACCGCCGCCGCGCTCGTCCCGCTGCTCGGCCCGTCCGCCGCGCTGAACGGCACCGGCGAGGCGCAGGCGCCCGGCACGGCCGGGATCACGTTCCTGCGGACGGTCATGTTCGCCGCGCTGTGCGTGCAGTTGGGCGAGGTGTACGCGATCCGGCTCGCCCGCAGGGTGCCGGGAGCACCTCTGGACCGTGAGCCGCGGAGCTGGGCGGCGTACGCGGCGGGCGCGGGCCTCGTCGCGGCGCTCGGCCTCGCTTCGGTGGTGGCCAACGGCAATCTGGTGCCGCAGCAGCTCTCCGACATGGACCTGGGCGGTCTCTACGCCTCGCGGGACGGCAGGCTCGCGCTCCTGGAGGTCAACGCCTTCATCGTCGCGCTGCTGTGCGCGCGCTCGCGCCGCCCGTCCACTGCGGCGCTTCCGCTGGCCGCGGTGATCGTGGCCGAGGCCCTGCGGGCGCACCCTCCGGCGGAGGACACCCCCCTCATCGGCACCGGCCTGACGCTGGTGCATCTGACCTGCGGGGTGCTGTGGGCGGGCGGCCTGCTGCAGGTGCTGCGCATGCTGCGCCTGTGGCGGACGACGGCGCCGGAAGCGGGCGCGGCCGTACTGGGGCTCTACGCGCGCGTGGCGGCCGTGCTGTTCGCCGCGATCACCGTGACGGGGGTGTTCAGCACCCTGCGCCGGATGCCGGCAAGCACCGTCCTCGACCAGCTGACGGACACGGCCTATGGGCGCACGCTGCTCGCCAAGGTGCTCCTCGTGGTGGCCGTGGCCGTCCTCGCGCTGCTCGCGCGCCGACGGCTGCGCAAGGCCGCGGACCCGGTCTCCGCTTACTCCCCCGCGCGTGGTGAGGTCGTCGCGCTCGGGGTCGTGGTGACTGTGTCCGCGCTCCTCACGGCGTTGCCGCTGCCGATTCGCTGGTGAGGCGCACGGGCCGCTCGGCCTGCGCCCCAAGGACGCCCAGTACGCCTCTGACCAGGAGGAACTGCGCGGCGATGTACGTGAGCATGATCCAGAAGTCGGGGCGCGGGGCCTGCGGCCACTCGGCGACGCCGGTCGCGATGAGGGTGTCCGACAGGAGGAAGAGCGCGCCACCGGCGGCCGCGGTGAGGCCAAGTCTCGTGGCGGCGAACGCCATCGCGGTGAGCAGGAGGCTGTAGCCCGCCACCGGGCCGCGCATGTCCGGCGGGAGGTCGGGCCACAGGAGCGTGACCGTGGCGATGAGGGCGGCGGCGTACGCGGCCACCAGCAAGGCGCCACGCGCGCGTGGCGTGCCGTGGCGCCTGAAGAGGGTGAGGTAGCAGATGTGGCCCGCGGCGAAGGAGCTCATGCCCGCGAGGAACGCGGGGTCGGCGTCGAAGAGAAGGAGGGTGTCGCCTCCCCAGCCGAAGAGGAGCGCGACGGCCAGGAGGCGCGGGCCTTTGACCACGAGGACGTACGCCGCCAGGAGCGGCATCAGGAGGGGCTTGAAGAGGATGTGCCCCGTGTCCGAGTCCGCCAGGAGCGCCGCCAGGTCGCCCAGTGCCGCCAGGGCGAACGCGGCCAGGAGCAGGTGTGCGCGCCTGCCCACCACCGGTGCGGGACTCATGCCACGCGCTCCGGCACCGGCTCGGGAGCCTCCTGGGGCTGCCAGCCGGGGCCCCGGAACAGCCTTCCGCCCCGCTCGCGCCAACTGGTGGCCTTCCTGAGGTCCTTGGCGATCGCCACGTACTCGTGCGTGGCCACTCGCAGCGGGTTGTACGTGGTGATGTTCTTCGTGAGGCCGTAGACCGGGCGGTCCGTCTCCGCGACCCAGGAGCCGAAGATGCGGTCCCAGATGATCAGGATGCCGCCGAAGTTGCGGTCCAGGTAGCCGCCCTGCGACGCGTGGTGGACACGGTGGTGGGAGGGGGTGTTGAAGACGAACTCGAAGGGGCGCGGGAGCTTGTCGATGCGTTCGGTGTGGATCCAGAACTGGTAGACGAGGTTCGCGGACGAGCAGAACGCGAGCGCCGCCGGATGCACGCCGAGGGCGATCAGCGGGACGTAGAACGGCCAGACCGTCAGGCTCGTCCAGGGCTGGCGCAGCGCCGTCGTGAGGTTGAACTTGCGGCTGGAGTGGTGCACGACGTGGCAGGCCCACAGGATGCGGATGACGTGGTGCCCGCGGTGCGACCAGTAGTAGAAGAAGTCCTGCGCGAGCAGCATCAGCGGGATCGTCCACCACAGGACGGGGATGTGCAGCGGCGTCAGCGCGTAGATCGCCGTGTAGATCGCGACGATCGGGATCTTCCACAAGAGGTCGAAGGCCAGGCTGCCCAGCCCCATGGTGACGGAGGTGGCGGCGTCCTTCGTCTCGTACCCGGCTTCGTCCTCGTCCGGATGGATCCGGTGGCTCACGATCTCCACGACCGTGAGCAGCACGAACGCAGGTATGGACCACAGCACGACATCGGGCAGGTTCGGCGGCATGCGAGCACCGTAGAGGCCGCTGGTCGGCCGCCGCTAGACGTAGTTACCGACAAGTATTACCAGCGGTAAACAAGTGGATGTTGGTGACCTCCGCCAAAAGCGGGCGCTCAGACAGACGCCGACGCTCACACGCCGACCGCCCCGAGCAGCGCACCCGCCCCGTACGTCACCGCCATCGCGAGCGCCCCTCCCCCCATGTTGCGCAGCACGGCGGGCCGCACGTCCGCGGAGCCGAGCCGCGCGCTACTCCAGCCCGTCAGGGCGAGCGCACAAAGGACCGAGACGACGGTGACCCCCAGGCGCCAGTCGGCCGGCGGCAGCACGATCGCGAGCAGCGGAAGCAGCGCGCCCACCGTGAAGGCCACGAAGCTGGCCCAGGCGGCGTGCCAGGGGTTGGTGAGTGCGTCGGGGTCGATACCGAGCTCCACGCGCGCGTGCGCCCGCAGCGCATCCCGCTCGGTGAGCTGCCGAGCCGCCTCCCTCGCCACGTCGCGGCTCAGCCCGCGGTCCGCCAACATGTCCGTCAGCTCGGCCAGTTCGGCCTCGGGCTGCTCGCGCAGCTCGCGCTTCTCCATGGCGAGCGCGGCCTTCTCGGAGTCGCGCTGGGTGGAGACGGAGACGTACTCGCCCGCGGCCATCGACATCGACCCGGCGAGCAGCCCGGCGAGACCGGCCGTGAGCAGCGTGCTCCGATCGCCCGTCGCGCCCGCCACGCCGACGACGAGACCCGCCGTGGAGACGATGCCGTCGTTGGCCCCGAGCACGGCGGCACGCAGCCAGTTGAGGCGCGAGGCGAGGGCGCCGCCATGTGCTTCGTCGTGTTCAGGTGCCTGATCGCTCACCCGGGGAGGGTCTCACCCCCGGGTGAGCGACCAGGCGGGGGCACGCCGTCACCGGGCCCGTACCGTCACCAGACCCGTACCGACCCTCCCGGAGCGAACACCGGACTCGTCGCTCCGGCCGGTGTCTCCGTCAGGGGTTCGTCGAGTTCCTGGACCGTCGGCCCGACCTTCGCGGCGACGGCGTCGAGCCGCTCCAGGTCGAAGCCGTACACACGGGCCGCGTTGCCGCCGACCATGGCCGCTATCTCGTCCTTCGGAAGGCCCGCGTAGGCGATGCGGAGGCCTTCGCGCGAGAACGGGTGCGTGCCTTCGTCGTGCGGGTAGTCGCTCCCCCACATGATCTTGTCGAGGCCGATCCTGTCCCTCATCCGCGCCTCGTGCGGGCGCATGAAGCTCGCGCCGACGAAGCAGTTCTCGCGCCAGACCTCGGACGGACCCTTGCCCATCGCATCGGCGAGCCCCGCGCCGAACTTCGACTCCGCCGTGTCCGCCGAGTCCGCGCGCGACGCCGCCGCGACCAGGCGCCCGTGGTAGTAGTCCAGCATGTCGAGCACGCCCGGGATCCATCCCGAGCCCTGCTCGGTGAGCACGAGCCGCAGCTCCGGGTGGCGGCGGAAGGCGCCGCCGAACACCAGGTGCCACAGCGCCCGGTGCGAGAACCACGTCGTCTCCACCATGAAGACGGCCCGCGCGGCCGGTTCCTCGCCCAGCGGCGGCGAGGCCGATCCCGCATGGTGGTTGACCGGCACGCCGCGCTCGGCGCAGGCCGCCCAGATCGGGTCGTACGTCGCCGAGTAGAGCTCGGCGAGTCCGCTGCCCGGCGGTGTGCCGGGCAGCAGGAGACCGCCCTTCAGGTCCGCGTCGGCCGCCCAGTGGATCTCCTTGACGGCCTCGTCCACGTCGTTCAGGAGGATCTGGAAGACGCCCGCCCTGCGGCCGTCTGCCGCGGCGCAGAAGTCGGCGAGCCAGCGGTTGTGGGCGCGCAGGCCGGCCCAGCGCTGCTCGAACTCCTCACGCGTGGGCGCCGGTGCCATCAGGGAGGCGCTCGGGAAGAAGGGCGGGATGGTGTTCGGGAAGACGACCTCGGCGACGATGCCGTCCTGTTCGAGCTCGGCGAGGCGACGGTCCGAGTTCCAGTTGCGGTCGGCGGTGTCGGCCAGCAGGTCCTCGTAGGGATTGACGTAGGTGGCCGCCCACGCGTCGAACGCGTCGTGGTGGCGGGACTCCAAGTAGGGCTTGTAGTCCAGGAGATCGGCGCCCGCGTGGCAGTCCGCCGAGATGACGGTGTAGCGCTCCGCGGTCATGTCGGCCGTGCGCTGTGCGCTCATGTGTCCGCCCCCAGTACCGGGAAGTCGTGGTCGGTCAGCCAGTGGCGGCCCACGTCGCGCGAGCGCGCCCAGGAGGCCTCGACGGCCGACTGGGCCGCGTCCTCGGTGGACTGGCCGAGATCGGCGGGCGTCGGGCCGATGCGGCGGGCCAGCGGCGCCAGCTTCTCGGTGTCGAAGCCGAAGACGTCCGCCGCGGCCAGGCCCAGCATCCGGCGGGTCTCCTCCACCGGGATGTCGTGGAAGGTCTTCTTCAGCCACGCGCGCGTGTCGGGCCAGGTCCCTTCGGGGTGCGGGAAGTCGCTGCCCCAGAGGATGTTGTCGACGCCGATCTCGTAGCGCTGGGCCAGTTCACGGCGCTTGGTGTTGGTGGCGCAGACGAAGATCTGTCGGTCCAGGTACTCGTGCGGAGGCCGCTTGAGCTCGGCGAACGGGGAGAGCTTCTTGCCGCCGTGCGCGCCCAGGTAGAGGCGGTCCATGAACCACAGGAGGTTCGGCAGCCACCAGCAGCCGGACTCCGCGACACCGAACTTCAGCCCCGGATGCCGCTCGAAGACGCCCGACCAGAGCATGAACCACAGCGGCCGCGCGGGCCACCAGGTCACCTCGGAGACGTAGATCCCCAAGTGGTCGCCGTACTCGTGGCGGGGCGCCGCCCCGGAGTGGGTCACCACGGGCATCGCGCACTCGGCCGCCGCCGCCCACACCGGGTCGTAACGGCGGTCGTGGTAGGGCGCCTTGTCGACCCACATGGAGGGGATCATCAGCGCGCCGAGCCCGGACTCCTTGGCCCGGTGGACCTCGGCGACGACCCGGTCGACCTCCCCCGTGATGGGCAACAGGGCGACACCGCAGTGCCGTTCGGGATGCTCCGACACGAAGTCGGCGAGCCAGCGGTTGTGCGCCTGCGCGCCCGCCATGCCGAGCTCGGGGTCCTGGTCCCCGGAGAGGCCGAGTCCCACCCCGAAGGGCGCGGCCGTCTGACTGTCCACGGCGTCCGCGTCGGGGAAGACGACCTCGGCGGCCACCCCGTCGCCGTCGAGCTCCTTGAGGCGCTGCGAGGTCTCCCAACCGCCGCGCAGGCCCTCTTCGTTGTCCTGGAACCACTTGGCGGCGAAGGCGTCGTTGCGGATGCCGAGCCGGGTCGCCTCCGCGCGGCGGACGTCGCGCTCCCCCAGAAACCGGTCGAAGTCCCGGTGGAAGCGGCTGTCGAGATAGGGCCGGTACTCCTCGGTGGGGAGTCCTGCGTGGCAGTCGGAGGAGATGATCAGGTACGGGTCGTTCTGCTGAGCCGTCATCACACGTCCCTCAGTCAGTCGAGGATGAAACTTTCCAGATACGCCGGATCGGAGCGGTCGAGCATCGAACGCGACCTGGCCTTGATCTGCCGGTCGCTGTGCTCGCTCTGCGGAAGCAGCCAGAAGCGGCCGGCCGCGATGCCATCGGCCACGAAGTCCGCCACCTGCTCGACCGGGGTGAACTCCACCTCCTGGCCCGCGTCCCTCATCGCGCTCTCCCACTGGTCGAGGCTGCGGTACGGGGTCTTGCGGGGACGGGACTTGGCGTACCGATCGGGACGGTTGCGGTGCGACTCCCACAGCCCCGTGCGCAGCATGTGCGGCCCCGGGAAGAGCACGGAGGCGCCCACGCGCGCGTGCTCCGCCTTCAGATGGGCGTACAGGGACTCCGTCATCGTCACGACCGCCGCCTTGGTGACCGCGTACACCGACGCCGTCGGCAGCGGGGCGATGCCGCCGTCACCGGAGGAGGTGTTGACGACATGCCCCGGCTCACCACCCGCGATCATCCGGGGCACGAAGGCCTGGATGCCGTGGAAGACACCCCACACGTTGACCTCGAAGGCCCACTTCCAGTCGTTCGGCTCGTGCTCCCACATGCGGCCCTCGGCTCCCGAGCCGACCCCCGCGTTGTTGCACAGCACATGGACGGCGCCGAACTTCTCGTACGCCGCTTCGGCGAGCGCGAAGACCTGCTCGCGCGAGCCGACGTCGACCACGCGCGCGTGCACGCTCGCCCCGTCCTCGCGCAGCCCGGCCGCCGCCTTCTCCAGGGCGCCTTCCTCGACGTCCGCGAGGACCACCTTCAAGCCGTCCGCCGCGAACCGCCGCGCCATGGCGAGGCCGATGCCGCTCGCCGCGCCCGTGACGACGGCGACCTGACCTTCCCGCAGCTCCATCTCAGACGCTCCCCTCGGGCGGGCCGTCGAGGATCTGCTGCGGGTCGTCGTAGCGCTGGTGGATGTAGGGCAGCAGCGCCTGCGCGCTGACCCGCTCGGCCACCCGGCCCTTCTGGTCCGTGGTCTTCTCGCCGATGGTGATCTCGACGACCCGTCGTACGGGCAGGTCGGCGACCGGGTCGTACATCGACTCGCGCAGGACGACGTCCCCGGTGATGCCCTCCAGCTTGCGGACCTTCTCGTTGCGCACGCAGTGCACGAGCACCGGGTCCGCGTCGAAGCCCGAACCATCCACCGCGGGAAGGAACTTGAAGTAGAAGTCCGTCTTCTGCACCGGCTCCGGAAGCGGCAGGTCGCCGCTGACCGCGCCGCGCACCTCCACGAAGGCGATGCCGTGCCGCGCCAGCGAGGCGCGGACGACGAGACCGTCGCGCTGCACCTCGACCTCGCCCAGCTTCTTCGGCTCCCCGAAGACCTCACGCCCGCCGATCAGCGCCCGCTCATGGGTCATCGGCATGACCAGCGGATACCAGCCCTCCACCCCGCCGTGCTCGGCGGCGACGGCCACCGAGCCCGCACCGAGCGGATACCCGGGCAGTTCGACCTTGCTGATGTTGGCCCGCACCAGAGGGCGGGCCGTGGGCTTCAGCGGTGGCGGCAGGACGGCCGCCACCGCGTCCGGATCGCTCTCCCAGACGGCCACCACACCGGTGGACCAGATGTCGGGCAGCTTCGAACTCGCGGTGCGCGCCGCGGCGATCTCCGCCTCGGTGCGCGCCCCATAACGTACGCGTGCCATGTCGTACCACCCTTCGTCAGGACTACAAGAGGTCTTGCGGGCGGTTCTGTAACACAGTTACAACAGGAGGCGTGAAGAGTGAAGAGACGCGTGCGCATCCGGATCGGGAACGCGGCCATCTCGACCGGGAACAGGTCCTGGCCGCCGCCACGGCCCTCGTCAAGCAGCACGGCCCGCAGGCCCTGACGATGCGCAAGCTCGCCGCCGAACTCGGCACCGCCGTCACCTCGATCTACTGGCACGTCGGCAACCGCGAGTCGCTCCTGGACGCCCTCGTCGAGCGCACCCTCGCCGACCTCGGCGCGATCCACCCCACGGGCCGCACCCCCGACCGGCGCATCGTCTCCGTCGCGCGCGCCCTGCGCCGACAGCTGCGCGACCACCCGCACCTCGTCGCGATGGTGCACGAACGCGGCCTCACCGAGCGGATGTTCCTGCCCGCCCAGCAGGTCCTCGTCCACGAAGTCCACGCGGCGGGCCTGCGCGGCACCCGCGCTGCCGACGCCGTACGCGCCGTCCAGGTGCACGTCGTCGGCCACGTCCTGGTCGAGCGCAACCGCGAACGCGCGCCCGTGCAACGGCCCGGTGAGGAGGAGCTGTGGGGCGCCCGGACCGCCGAACAGGACCCGGCACTCGCCCGCGCGCTCGCCCGGCCCGTCGCCCCCGAGGCGCTGTTCACCCTTTCGGTGAGGGCACTGGTGTCCGGGCTCCTCGGTACACCGACCCGCGCGACCACGCCTCCCGGCGACGGAATCGGCCACGTCACCGACCCGCGCCTTGGACCGGGGACCTGACTGTCAGTCGCGGCCCGTATCCTCATGGACCATGCTCGAAGACCAGACGACCGCAGCGTCCGCAGCCACGTGGCCGGCCGCGTACCCAACGGGGTACGCGGTCGTCGACGTCGAGACCACAGGCCTCGCCCGCGACGACCGCATAGTGTCGGCTGCCGTCTACCGAGTGGACGCCCAGGGCGAGGTGGAGGACCACTGGTACACGCTGGTCAACCCCCAGCGTGACCCCGGACCCGTCTGGATCCACGGCCTCACCAGCGAGCTCCTCGCGGACGCACCGCTCTTCAAGGACATCGCCGACGAGTTCGCGGCGCGCCTCGCCGACCGCGTCCTGGTCGCGCACAACGCGGTCTTCGACTGGTCCATGATCGCCAGGGAGTACGCACGCGCGGAGCTCACCGCCCCCGTGCGCCAGCGCCTGTGCACCATCGCCCTCTCCAAGGAGCTGCGCCTCCCGCTGCCCAACCACAAGCTGGAGTCGCTCGCCGCGCACTTCGGGGTCGAACAACGCAACGCGCACAACGCCCTCGACGACGCGCGCGTGCTCGCCGAGGCGTTCCGGCCCAGCCTCAAGGCCGCGGCGAGCGGCGGGGTGCGGCTGCCGCTCCTGGAGTGCCGTCCACTCACCGAGTGGTCCGACGGCGCGCCCCGAATCGTCCGCCAGCCGACCGGGCCGGGCTCCGCCGGGGCAGCGGGCCCGTCGTATTCCTCGTACGGCCCGGGGAGTTGGCGCCCCTCACGCAAGCGGCCCGCCTGCCCCTACCCCAACCCAGGACGGTACGAACCGGGCAAATCACTCCAACAGGGCATGCGTGTCGCGTTCTCCGGCGACACCTCCATCGAGCGCGAGCTGCTCGAGGACCGCGCGGTCGAGGCAGGTCTGCACATCGCGACGAGCGTGTCGCGACTGACCAGCCTGCTCGTCACGAACGACCCCGATTCGGGCACGTCCAAGACCGTGAAGGCACGGTCGTTCGGTACGCCCGTCATCGACGAGGCCGCGTTCGGCCAGCTCCTCCAGGACGTCGCTCCGGCGGCGGAGGGCTGAGCCGCCGATGGGCGCGGCAGACGGGTGATTGTCGGACCGGCCACCGCCTGCTTGCTCGCATGCGGGCGCCGCGCGTCCCACCCTGTGGCGCATGGCACGTTGCGAGGTCTGCGGAAACGACTACGGCATGTCCTTCGAGGTTCATGCACAAGGGGCAGTACACGTCTTCGACTGCTTCTCCTGCGCCATTCACCGCATGGCGCCCATCTGTGAGCACTGCCGCTGCCGGATCATCGGCCAGGGCGTGGAGGCCGACGGGCAGTGGTACTGCGGTGCGCACTGCTCGCGGGCGGAGGGGCAGGTGGGGATCGTCGACAGGGTGTGACCCGGCCCCTCCCCCGCGGGCCTCTCGGGCTCCCGCAGCTCTGTTGCGGAGTACCCCACTCCCAGGCACCCCACGACCGAGTTGTACCGTCGTGGGGTGTACCGCTTCCTGTTGTCCCGGCAGTGGGTGATCCTCACCCTCATCGGACTCGTCCTCATCCCCACGATGATCGAGCTGGGCTTCTGGCAGCTGCACCGCCACGAGCACCGCGTCGCGCAGAACGCACAGATCTCCAAGGTGCTCGACGCGAAGCCGGTACCGGCAGAGCAGCTGACGTCGCCCGGCCACTCCGTGACGAGCTCCGAGCGCTACCACCGGGTGAGCGCGCGCGGGACGTTCGACACCGAGCACGAGGTCGTGGTGCGGCGCCGCACGAACTCCGACGAGGAGATCGGCTTCCACGTCCTGACCCCGTTCGTCCTCGACGACGGCAAGGTCCTGCTGGTCAACCGGGGCTGGATCCCGGCGAACGGACCGCAGACCGCGTTCCCCGAGGTCCCCGCGGCGCCCAAGGGCGAGATCACCGTCACCGGCCGCCTGATGGCCGACGAGACGTCCGCGGAGAGCGGCATCAAGGATGTGCAGGGGCTGCCGGACCGTCAGATCATGCTGATCAGCAGCGGGCAGCAGGCGCACAGCCTCGGCAAGGAGGTGCTCGGCGGCTACATCGAGCTGACCTCGCCGGAGCCCGCCGACGACTCCCCCCAGCTGATCGGCGAGCCCGAGCACGGCGACATCGGGCCGCACATGGCGTACGCCGTCCAGTGGTGGCTGTTCTGCTCGGGCGTCCCCATCGGCTGGGTGGTCCTGGTGCGCCGGGAGGTACGGGACCGCAGAGCGGCCGCCGCGGAGGCAGCGCCCGTGGCGGAGTCGACGCCGGCTGCCGTCTAGCGGGCCTCGCGTTCCGTGGCTGGGACGCGGCAGGATAGGGGCCATGGATCTTGGACTGAAGGACCGCGTCTACGTCATCACGGGTGCCACCCGGGGCCTGGGCAACGCCGCCGCGCGTTCCCTGGTCGCGGACGGCGCGAAGGTACTGATCACCGGCCGGGACGAGAAGACGGTCGCCGAGGCGGCCACCGAACTCGGCGACAACGCCCGTGGCCTCGCCGCTGACAACGCCGATCCGGCCGTCGCCGGTCGGCTGATCGCCGCCGCGCGCGAGCACTTCGGGCGCTTCGACGGTGTGCTGATCAGTGTCGGCGGGCCCGCGCCCGGTTTTGTCGCCGACAACACGGACGAGCAGTGGGAGTCGGCCTTCGAGTCCGTCTTCCTCGGAGCGGTGCGCCTCGCCCGGACCGCGGCGGAGGAGCTCGGCGAGGAGGGTGTCATCGGCTTCGTCCTCTCCGCCTCCGTGCACGAGCCGATTCCGGGCCTGACCATCTCCAACGGCCTGCGGCCCGGACTCGCGGGCTTCGCGAAGTCGCTCTCCGACGAGCTCGGGCCCCGGGGCATCCGAGTCGTGGGGCTGCTTCCGTCCCGTATCGACACGGACCGGGTGCGGCAGCTGGACGGCCTTTCCGCGGACCCCGAGGCGACGCGCGCGGGCCACGAGTCGCGGATCCCGCTGCGGCGGTACGGCACTCCGGAGGAGTTCGGGCGGACGGCGGCGTTCCTGCTGTCGCCCGCGGCGTCGTACCTGACGGGGATCATGCTGCCGGTGGACGGCGGGGCACGGCACGGGTTCTGAACCTTCCCGTATGAGGCGTCGGCCGGGCTGGAATCTCCGGCCCGGCCGACGCCTCGTACAGGCGCCTCATACAGGTCGTACAGGCCGTACAGGCCGTACAGGAACCCTCAACTCACCCGCTCAGCCCGATGCTTCACGGCCCGCAGCTGCACCACCGCGGGCAGCCGGGCCAGCCCCGCCGAATCCCTCGCATGCGTCAACGCCTCGACGGAGAGCAGGTGCAGCGCGTCCCCGGGCATCGCGTGGGGCTCCAGGAGCAGGGACACCCGCGCTTCGGGGGCGTTGCGGCGCCCGGTCAGGGAGACCGCGGCCCGCTGCACTCCCTCCAGCGACTCCGCCTCCCCCACGAGCACGCTCTCCAGGGCCCGTCCGCGCAGCAGCGCGCCCTCGCCGTCCCCGGTCTCCACGAGGACCTCGGCCAGCCTCCGCCGACGCAACTGCGCCACCAGCCACCACAGGGCGAGCAGCAGGAGCACCGCGAGCACGGCGATCACCGTGGGCCAGAACCAGCCCTCGTCACGCCACCGCGCCCGGTCCGCGTCGCTCAGCAGGACGTCACGCTTCCCGTCGTGGACCCACCACGACGGCGGCGAAGCCCCAAGCCCGACCGCGAGGACCGAGCCGCCCCCGAGCACCAGGGCCAGGCCGATCAGGCCGAGCACCACACGGTTGACCGTCTTCAGCATCGCGTGCTCAGCCCTTCCTGCCAGGCCGTGCCACCCGGACGGAGAGCGCGGGCCCGCGGGCGAGGCCCAGGTCCCTGATCCCGTCGGCCAGCGTGGTGTCCAAGTCGCTTCGTACGTCGTCGAGTTCACGGAAGTGCGAGACCGCGTGCACATCCACCTTGGAACGCGTCATGCGGACCCGCACCGACTGCACGCCGGACACGTCCATCGCCCGGTCCCGCAGCACCATCGCGGCGGCGCCCCGATGCAGCCCCGCCCGTACGTCCGCGTCCCCGCGGCGCATCGCGAGGACCGCCCGGAGGCCGGGCGTCACGGCGAGCACGATCAGCCAGATCCCGGCGGCCGCGGCCACCCCGGCGCCGATGAGGACCGCCATGTCGTCCAGGGGCCGCTCGGCGAGTTCGCGGGCGAGGTCGCGCCGCCAACCCAGGGCGGAGTGCCCGGCCCGCACCGCGGCGATGTCGTACAGCAAGAGCCCCGCGCCGCCGAGGAGCAGCAGCGCGATGACGGCGGCGGGCACACGCCGCGGTGACCAGAAGCGGGTCGCCTTGGTCTCGTCGGCCAGTGTGGGCGGCGGGTCGTAGGACGCGGCGGACGCCGACTGGTCGAGCTCGCTCTCGGCGCGTTCGACCACGGGCAGCGGCTGCGTACCGCCACCCCCGCCCGCGCCCTGAGACCCCTGAGCCTCGCTCATCGCGTCCTCCCCTGTGCCGCGGCGTGCACGTGGGCCGAGTGCAGCCGCTCCACCTGGACCGCGACCTCGGGCACTGCCATCCCCGCCAACGCCTCTACCCGCTGGGTGACTCGGCGACGCACGGCACCGCACTGTCCGCCGATGTCCGAGGGGTAGTCCAGCTCGACGCTGACCCGGACGCGGGCGACATCATGGCGTACGTGGACGGTCGCGTGCGGCGGCGAGCCGTCCGCGGGCACGTGCGTCAGCGCCTCACGTGCCGCCTGCGCCGCGATCTTCGCGACGACCCGGTCGGCGATCCGGGTCGCGCCGCGCTCCCCGGGCGCGACCTGTGCCACGGCTCACCGCCGCCGGTCGTCGCCACGGGTACGGAAGAAGTCGCCGACCTCGATGTCCCCCTCGAGGAACCGGCCCGCGACAAACCCTATGGCGCCCAGGGCCGCCACCAGCAGAAACGCCCCGAACCCGCCGAAGTACCCGGCGAAGCCGAGCGCCATTCCGGCCACCATGCCGATCACGGCCATGCTCATCGTGCGCTCCTAGCGTTACTGAAGGCGGCCTTGTGGCTCATCGTCTTCCTCGTCCGGGAGCTTCACATCGCTCACCGCGATGTTGACCTCGACGACCTCGAGACCGGTCATGCGCTCGACCGCCCCGATGACGTTCTCGCGCACGTCGCGCGTGACGTCCGCGATCGAGACGCCGTACTCGACGACGATCTCCAGGTCGAGCGCCGTCTGCACCTCGCCGACCTCGGCCTTGACGCCCCGCGAGACGGACTTGGTGCCGGAACCGCCCGGGACGCGGTCGCGCACGGCCCCGAAGGTCCTGGCGAGCCCGCCGCCCATCGCGTGCACGCCGTCGACGTCTCGGGCCGCGAGCCCGGCGATCTTCTCGACCACGCCGTCCGCGATGGTGGTGCGCCCCCGGGTGGCGGGGTCGCCGCCGCCTCTCTTGGTCGTACTGCTCTGCCCCGCCGCCTCGTCCGGGGATGCCTTCGTGAGGCCCTCCTGCGGCCGGTTCCGCTGTCCGGTGTCGGTCATCGCCGTCTGTCCCTTTCGAAAGGGGATCTACTCCTTCGCCCACACTAAGTGCGGTTACGTCCCCGCGCGCCAGGGATGCGGCAGGCTGGGGCAATGACCGGGAACGGATGGACTGAGGCGGTACGGCGGCAGCTCGGCCTGGGCCGGGTTCTCCCCTTGGGAGGGCCGGGCGACGGCTCCTGGCTGACCGAGGCGTGTGCGGACGGAGTACTGCGCCATGCGGCGGAACAGGTGAACGGCGTACGGCTCGGCGCCCTGCGGGTGGCGCTCGCCGATCCGTCGACGGCGTACGCCCCCTCCGTGCCCCCGCCGCCGAGCGCACTGCCGCCGGGGCCGCTGCGGATCACGGCGGAGTTCGCGGCCGAGCCGAGCGAACCGCTGCCCGCGGCGGCGGCCCGGCTGCGGGCGGCGCTGTTCGCGGCCGCCGACGAGCGGCTCGGCCTGGCGGTCGAGGAGGTGGACCTCAGCGTGACGACGCTGCTCGACGCGGGGCAGGTCCCCGTGGACGTACCGACGGACACGGAGACACCGCCGGACGGCGCGCAGGCGGCCCCCGGAAGCGGGGACGAGGCGCGCGCGGCCAGCGCGGCCCTCGAAGTGCCGGGCGTGCGGCGGCTGACGGGCGCGCTCGGCGGCTTCGGCCGCGCCGTCCATCTGGACGATGCGCCGGCGGCGGACACCGCTCTGCCGCGCCGCCACGCGCGCGTGGAGTTGGCGACGGACCGCGAACACCGTGCCTTGGACGTGGCGCTCGCGGTCCGCGCGGCGGTCGGCGACGCGCTGACGGACCACCCGTCGGTGGCCGTCCTGGTCACCGCGGTGGAGTGAGGGTCAGTCGCCGAGCCCCGCCAGGTCCCGCAGACGGCGTCCCTGCGCTGCACGCTCGGCGGTGCGCTGCTCCTCGTACGTCCGGCCGGGCACGCCCTGGAGCAGCGCCTTGGTCTCGATGACCGCGTCGCGGGGCGCGGCAAGCAGCGCGGCCGCCAAGTCGCTCACGGACGCGTCGAGTTGGTCGGCGGGCACGACAAGGTTGGCCAGGCCGACGCGCTCGGCCTCGGGCGCGTGGACGAACCGCCCGGTGGCGCAGATCTCCAGCGCGCGGGCGTAGCCGACGAGCCCCACGAGGGGGTGCGTGCCGGTGAGGTCGGGCACCAGGCCGAGGCTGGTCTCGCGCATGGCGAACTGCACGTCGTCGGCGACGATCCGCAGGTCGCAGGCGAGCGCGAGCTGGAAGCCCGCACCGATGGCATGCCCCTGCACGGCGGCGATGGACACCACGTCACTGCGCCGCCACCAGGTGAACGCCTCCTGGTACTCGGCGATCGTCGCGTCGAGGACGCCGTCGTCACCGCGCGCCAGATCGATGAAGGACGGCTCACCGTCGAAGCCCTCGGGCGTGAACGCCTGGCGGTCGAGGCCCGCGGAGAAGGACTTGCCCTCACCGCGGAGCACGACGACACGGACACTGCCCGGCAACATCCGGCCTGCCTCGGCCAACGCCCTCCACAGCGCGGGAGATTGGGCGTTGCGCTTGGCCGGGTTGGCCAGCGTCACCGTGGCGACGGCCTCGTCGACAGTCAGGCGTACGCCGTCCTTGTCGAGTACCGGTGCGGATCCGCCGAGTTCACTGCCGGGCGAAACCATGGGAGCCTCCGATGGTGGTGTGCAGTCGGTCCGGACGCATGTTCGCGCCCGTAAGTGACTGCACAGTAACCACCCGGCCGATCAGGGGATCGACCGGGTGGCCACCGTCGAAGCCGGTGAACCGCCCGCAGCCGTCAGCCGGCTGCGGCCTTCTTGCCTCGCGTCGCCCCGCCGCGTCCCCGCAGCGTGACTCCGGACTCACTGAGCATCCGGTGCACAAAGCCGTACGAACGGCCGGTCTCCTCGGCCAACGCCCGGATGCTCGCACCGCCGTCGTACTTCTTCTTCAGGTCTGCCGCGAGCTTGTCGCGCGCGGCGCCGGTTACCCGGCTGCCCTTCTTCAGAGTCTCGGCCACCCGTGCCTCCTCGTGGGAAGTGCGCTCTGGACTTCTCATGATCACCCCTCCCGGGCTTCCTGGCCACCCATTCGGCAAGGTCCGTACGACGAGCTTTCCCGCCGGGGAAGGGGGCACCACGAGCGGAATTAACGATTCCGCGCGTCGAATTCCGTACGGCCGAATGGGTTGCGGGCAGAAGTGCCAGGTCAGCGCGGTGGCAGAGGAGAAACGGGGCTGAGGCCATCGCCGCAAGGGAAATCCGTGTATCCCACACTTCGGTACGAGGAGACCTCACACAGATGAAGGATCACGGCTCGGCCGAATGATCCATACGCAGTGGATCAGTTATTCGATCAACCCATGTGGACGCTCAGGCGAGCGCGACCAGATCCGCGTAATCCTGGCCCCACAGGTCCTCGACACCGTCGGGCAGCAGGATGATCCGCTCCGGCTGGAGCGCGTCCACCGCGCCCTCGTCGTGCGTGACGAGGACGACCGCGCCCTTGTAGGTGCGCAGGGCGCCGAGGATCTCCTCGCGGCTCGCCGGGTCGAGGTTGTTCGTGGGCTCGTCGAGCAGCAGCACGTTGGCGGACGAGACCACCAGGGTCGCGAGCGCCAGACGGGTCTTCTCGCCGCCGGACAGGACGCCCGCCGGCTTGTCGACGTCGTCGCCGGAGAAGAGGAACGAACCGAGCGTCTTGCGCACCGCCACGAGGTCCAGGTCGGGGGCTGCCGAGCGCATGTTCTCCAGGACCGTGCGCTCCGGGTCGAGGGTCTCGTGCTCCTGCGCGTAGTAGCCGAGCTTGAGGCCGTGGCCCTCGATGACCTGCCCGGTGTCGGGCTTCTCGGCGCCGCCGAGCAGGCGCAGGAGCGTGGTCTTGCCCGCGCCGTTCAGGCCGAGGATGACCACGCGCGAGCCCTTGTCGATGGCGAGGTCGACGTCCGTGAAGATCTCGAGCGAGCCGTACGACTTGGAGAGCCCCTCGGCCATCAGCGGGGTCTTGCCGCAGGGCGAGGGATCCGGGAAGCGCAGCTTGGCGACCTTGTCGCTCTGGCGCACCTCCTCCAGGCCCGCGAGGAGCTTGTCGGCGCGCTTGGCCATGTTCTGCGCCGCGACCGTCTTGGTGGCCTTCGCGCGCATCTTGTCGGCCTGCGAGTGGAGCTGGGTGGCCTTCTTCTCGGCGTTCTGGCGCTCGCGCTTGCGGCGCTTCTCGTCGGACTCGCGCTGCTGCTGGTAGAGCTTCCAGCCCATGTTGTAGGCGTCGATCTGGGCGCGGTTGGCGTCCAGGTAGAAGACCTTGTTGACGACCGTCTCCATCAGGTCGACGTCGTGGGAGATCACGATGAAGCCGCCGCGGTACGACTTCAGGTAGTCCCGCAGCCAGACGATCGAGTCGGCGTCGAGGTGGTTCGTCGGTTCGTCGAGGAGCAGGGTGTCGGCGTCCGAGAACAGGATGCGGGCCAGCTCGACGCGGCGGCGCTGGCCACCGGAGAGCGTATGGAGGGGCTGGCCGAGCACGCGGTCGGGGAGGCTGAGCGCGGCGGCGATGGTGGATGCCTCGGCCTCGGCGGCGTAACCGCCCTTGGTGAGGAACTCCGTCTCCTGGCGCTCGTACTGCTTCATCGCCTTGTCGCGGGTGGCGCCCGAGCCGTTGGCGATGCGCTGTTCGTTCTCGCGCATCTTGCGGATCAGGGTGTCGAGTCCGCGGGCGGAGAGGATGCGGTCGCGGGCGAGCACGTCCAGGTCGCCGGTGCGGGGGTCCTGCGGGAGGTAGCCGACCTCGCCGGAGTTGCTGATGGTGCCGCCGGCCGGGACGCCTTCACCGGCGAGACACTTGGTGAGCGTGGTCTTGCCCGCTCCATTGCGGCCCACCAGGCCGATGCGGTCGCCCTTGGCGATACGGAAGGTGGCGTTCTCGATGAGGATGCGGGCGCCGGCGCGCAGCTCGATGCCGGAAGCGGTGATCACGGACAGACTCCTGGGCAGGGGTGGGTATGGACGGCGGAAGGGCTAGCAAGGTGGTGCCGCGCGCAGCGCGCCGTTGAAAGGGCGGTGGCGGGCTGGCGGGCGGGCGATCACGCCGTCTAATGCACGAGGAGAATGGCCATGAGGCCAATTCTAACGGGGCGGCGCAAGCTCATTTTCTGCCCGGGTGCCCACGCCCTCGGGGGCGCCGCCCGGCAGCTCGTTGCCCAGGGGCGTTCGCCGGGGCACGATCCGCCCGAGGTCGTCCACCGCGATCAGCTGCGACGTCCACGGCGTCGCGGCGTCGCCGCAGGGCTGGGCGACCATCAGGGCGCCACCGTGCCGCACGGAACGGGCCGGCTCGAAGGCGCAGCCCCGGTGGGCGGGCAGCACCCAGCGCAGGTCCCCGTCGGCACTGCGGTAGGCGGCGATGCGCTGCGGGGTGACGACGGCGAGCATGCGGCCGCGGGGGTCGAGCGGCTGCAGGACCCCGGCGGCGCCGCGGGCGGCCGGAGAGCGCAGCCAGGGGGCGCTGCCGGGGATGGCGCGGTGCCAGCGGACGGAGCTGCCGTCGGCGCGCGCGGTGTCGGTGACCAGGCCGTCGCTCCAGAGGGCGATGGCGTGCCCGGGGGTGGGGAGCAGGGCCAGCGGGCGGGCCCCCTCGCGGCTGTGGGTCCAGCGGGGGCTGCGTGTCACCGGGTCGTACGCCTCGACCGCGCGGCCCTTGGCGCGCAGCTCGGGGGCGGCCTCGGAGTCGGCCACGCGCGCGTGGACGGTGAGGTGGTCTCCGTAGGGGGCCGGTCGCGAGTGGTGGGCCGCGGTGATGAGAGGCAGCGCGAGGAGGCCGAGGACCACCGGGAGCGCGAGCCGGGAGCCGCGGCGTGCGGGCACCGGCCTTGCGGGCCCGGATCCGGACACCTCGAACGGCACGACGGACACGACTCCCCCTCTTCGGCACCTCTGCCGGTACCTCTTGCCTGCGCCTCTGCCTGGACCTGTACCTCTGTCGGCGCCTCTGCCCACGGAACAGGCGCAGAGCGTAGCGGCGTGATCACCGTGCGACCCCGGGCGGCGGTCGCGACACGGTGCGCCGTCCGGCGAGGGTCCCCCGTTCGGACCCCCGTCCGACGCCGCACGGAGTGGGGCATATCAGGATGAAGGCGCCGACATCTCGGCACAGGGCGGCCGGACGCCGCCCCCGGATGCGAGGCAGAGGGTGGTGCGCCCATGCAGTTCGACGACGACGCCAATCTGGACACGTCCGAGGTACAGGACGTGCGGGGCAGCCGCGTTCCCGGCGGCAAGGCGACGGTCGGCGGCGGCATCGCGGGCCTGATCGCGCTGCTCCTGGGGCTGTTCTTCGGGGTCGGCCCGGACCAGCTCGGCCTCTCGTCGGGCAACGAGGAGCCGGCCGCCACCTCCTCGTCCCTCGCGCAGGTGCAGCAGACCTGCCGTACGGGCCAGGACGCGAACACCAAGGAGGACTGCCGGACCGTGGCGGTGGTCAACAGCGTGCAGGACTACTGGCGCGCGGAGTTCCGGCGCAGGCAGGCGAGCTACACGCCCGCGTCGACCGTCCTGTTCACCAGCCGGGTGGGCACGGCGTGCGGCGCCGCGACGTCGGCGGTCGGCCCGTTCTACTGCCCCGGTGACCGCAAGGTCTATCTGGACCTGGGCTTCTTCGAGGAACTGCGGACGAAGTTCGGGTCCAGCGGTGGTCCCTTCGCGCAGGCGTACGTCGTGGCACACGAGTACGGGCACCACGTGCAGAACCTGATGGGGACGCTGCAGCGCTCCCAGGACGGGCGTACGGGACGCGACAGCAACGCCGTGAAGGTGGAGCTGCAGGCCGACTGTTACGCGGGGGTCTGGGCGCGGCACGCGACCCGTACCCCCGACGACAAGACGGGCAAGCCGCTGATCACCAGCCTCACCGAAGCGGATATCCGCGAGGGCCTGGACGCGGCGGCCGCGGTCGGCGACGACCGCATCCAGGAGAAGTTCCAGGGCCGGGTCACGCCCGAGTCCTGGACGCACGGCTCGGCCGAGCAGCGGCAGCAGTGGTTCTACCAGGGCTACCGCACCGGCGACATGGCGCAGTGCAACACCTTCCGGTGAGGTGCTGCTCCGCTACACCCCTCCGGTGTGCACCTGGAAGGCCGCGCGCCGCACGGCCTTGGCGAGCGCCGGGTCGGGGTGGGCCGCGGCGAGGGCGACCAGGACCTGGACCGTGCGGGGGTGGCCGATGCGGCGGACCTCGTCCAGGAGCGCGGGCACCGTGGGCTGCACCGCGGACTCCAGGTGACGGATGAGCAGATGGGTCTCCCCGTGGTCGGCGACCGCCGCGGCGGTGTCCACCCACAGCCACGTCGACTCGTCCCGCGTCAGGACCAGGTGGACGTCCTCGGGGTCGGCGCCCTCCTGCTCGGCGAGCCAGATGAGGGCGTAGGGCCGCAGCGGGGTCTCGTCCACGACGGCCCGCACCTCCGCCTCGGCCGGGGCGCCGACCACCCGCAGGGCCTCGAAGGCGAGGCCGCGCAGCAGGGCGTCCTCGCCGCGGGCGGCGTCCAGGAGCTCGGTGACGGCGCTGCCGACGGGACGGGCGGCGAGCCAGGCGCGGTACTCGGAACGGGCGGCGTTCGGGCGCAGGCGCGCGCAGCCGCGGAGCATGTCATCGGCGGACTGCTCGATGTTGCCCGCCGGGCTCTGCGCGGCGACGCAGATCTGCTCCAGCTTGACCCAGACCGCCCAGCTGCCGAGCGGGGTGAGCGTGGCCTGCCCTTCGGCGTACGTGAGCGCTCCCACGGCGGCGAGGCCGCGCAGCGCCCAGTCCAGGAGGGTGGCGAGGGCCGGGGTCTCGGCCGGGTCCACCGGCTCGGGCTGCGGGCCGTAGGGGATCTCGCAGCGTTCGGTGCGCAGTTCCGTGACGCGCTGGTCCAGGAGGTCCAGGAGCTGCGTCACGGGGACCGGGCCCGCCGAGAGCTGCAGCAGGGTGAGGAGTTGCGGCATGGCCTCGACGGTCTCGGCCACGGTGGGGGGCGCCAGTTCGCGTGATGCCGCGTGCGTGAGCGACCAGGCGTCGAAGAGGGCGACCCAGCCGCGCAGCACGGCGGCGTCGTCGCGGTCCCAGGCGCGCAGCCGCCAGCCGGGGCGTGCGATGTCGCCGTGCACCTCGATGAGGCCGGCGAGGCGTGCGGTGTCCCAGTCGGCGCGGACCTGATCCGGGGTCAGCGCCAGTTCGGCCGCGGCCCGTTCGGCCGTGGTGGCGGAGAGAGTGCCCCGGGTGCCTTTGGCCGGGGCGGCTCCTGTGGCCGCGGCCCCGTCGGGCACTCCCGCGGGCCTGCCTCCCGGACGCAGGGAGGCGTCGGCCCAGCGGGCGACCCGCACGGCGGCGGCGAGGCGCGCCCGTGCCATCCGGGCCAGTTCGCCGGGGGCGGGCGTGCCCTCGGGGGGCCGGGGCGCGGGGCGGCGCGAGCGCTGCTGTGTCACTGCGCCGGGGGCTGTCAGGGGTCGCGCTGCGCCGCGCTCGACCCCCGTTCGCCTCTCGGCCCTCGGGGACTGGGCGCGGACGAGTCGGAGCCTTGAGTCGCGCGGGATACGGGACGTCACGGGAGCAGTCTTCCTGTTGACGGTCCGAAAACCCAAACGGAATGCTTTGGTGACGCTCCGCAACGCTCGGTCGAGGGGGTCGCGCCCGCTACATGAGGGGCGTGAGGAAGCGCCGCAGCGCCTCTTCGTAGCCCGCGGGGTCGGCGTTCCACATGGCTCCGTGGGGCGCATCCGGAACGGTGTGGAGAGTGACCAGCTCCGGTCGCCGCTCGGCCAGTTGACGGGAGAGCGCCCAGGGGGCGATCACGTCGTCGGGGCCGTGGAAGAGGAGGGTGGGGACCTTGAGCACCTCGGGGTGGGCCGCCTCCAGGATGCGGTCGCCGCGCAGGCCCGTGCGGCCCTGGGCGGCGCGCACCGCGAGCGGCAGGAGGGGACCCGGCGTGCGCCGGGCCGCGGCGAGCGCCCGCAGCGTGGTCTCCCAGTTGAGCACCGGGGAGTCCAGGACGAGTCCGCTGATCCGCTCGCGCAGGGCCGAGTACGCGGCGGCGTGCAGGGCCATGGCGGCCCCGGTGGACCAGCCGTGCAGGATCACGTTCTCCGCCCCGTAGCGCACGGCGTAGCGGATGGCCGCGTCCAGGTCGCGCCACTCGGTCTCGCCGAGGTGGCCGAGGCCGTCCGGGGAGCGGGGCGCGCCGATGTCTCCGCGGTAGGCGAGGTCGAGCACGGGGAACTGCTGGCGGTGCAGGAAGTCCATGACGACCATGGGGTGCTCGCGGGTCGTGCCCAGGCCGTGCACGGTGATCACCCAGGTGTCGCGGACGCCCGGCACGAACCAGGCGGGCAGGCCGCCGAGTTCGCCGGGGATGTCGACGTCCGCGTGGTCGATGTCAAGGGCGGCGTGCGGGTCGCCGATGTGGACCTGCGGGGTGAGCCAGACCTTGTCGCCGGGGTCGAGGGAGCCGTGCGTGACGCGCTCCAGGCGGCGTACGACGGTGTCCGCCGCGTGCGGCGCGGAGTCCAGGACGGGGCCGATCACGGCATGGCTGCCGTTGCCGCTGAGGCCGTACGTGCCGGGGCGGAGGCTCGCGAGGGCGCGGGTCAGGGCGACCTGGCCCGCGGCCGTGGAGTGGACCGTGAGCCGGGGCTCGGTCGGCAGAGGGCGGCCCGCGGGTGCTTTCAGGGCCGCGTTGCTGGCGAACCGGCCCGCGGCGACGGCGGCTGCGCCGCCCAGGAGGGCGGTGGTGACGGCGGTGACGGCCGTTGCCGTCGCTTTGGCTGGGCGCACCTGCTCAGTGTCGGGCCCGGGGTGAGCCAGGGCCAGTGGGCGGGGCCCGCGGAGTGATGGCAGCCCTGGACGGGCCCCGGAGTGGTGCGGCCCCTGGGCGCGACGCCCGCCTCAGCGCTGCCCGTAGCCCCGCAGCCTGTCCTCCGCTTCCCTCAGCTGCCCCGCGGACAGGAGCGTCGGGGCGTGCCCCGGGATCGCGCTGGCCGTCAGCCAGAGGCGGGACATCCATTCGAGCTGTGCCGTGCGGTCGTACGCCTGGTCCAGAGTGTCTCCGTATGTGATGGTTCCGTGGTTCTGCAGCAGGCAACCTGTGCGCTCCCTGAGGGCCCGGAGCATGTTCTCGGCCAACTCGTCGGAGCCGTACGGCGCGTACCGGGCGACCCGGACCGGGCCGCCGAGAGCCGCCGCCATGTAGTGGATGGGCGGGAGCTCGGGGACGAGGGTGGAGACGGCGGTGGCGTGCACCGCGTGGGTGTGGACCACGGCTCCGGCGTCCGTGGTGCGGTAGACCGCCAGGTGCATGGGCAGTTCGCTGGTCGGTGCGAGGTCACCGAAGAGCTGGTTGCCGTCCACGTCGACACCGACCGCGTTCTCGGGCCCGAGGCGGTTGTACGGGACGCCGCTGGGGGTGACCAGGATCGTGCCGCCGACGCGCACCGAGACATTGCCCGACGTGCCGACCACCAGGCCGTCCGCCACCGTCCTGCGGGCCGCGGCCACCAGCTCGCTCCACGCCCGCTCCATCGCGTCCCGCCGGTCTTCGCCCCGCTGCTCCGTCATGCGGTGATCCTGCCAGCCGCGGCACGTGGCTTGCGATCGACCAGCGTTCAACGATCTTCCAGTACCCTCCGGGGGATTTGTCATGCACGTCGCCATCCGGGGGGAAATATGGCTCGTGACCACAATCCGTCCCGTCGCAGGGCCCGAGTCATCGCGGCCTCAGTAGCGACGCTGGCCCTTGGGGGGACCGCCCTCGCCGAGATTCCGGTTTCGGCGGCGGGCAAGCCGAAGGGACACGACGTCTCGTCGCACCAGAAGAACGTCAACTGGCAGAAGGCGAAGAGCAAGGGCGCGCGCTTCGTCTACGTGAAGGCCACCGAGTCCCACACGTACCGCAACCCGTACTTCGACCAGCAGTACAACGGCTCCCGCGGCGCGGGCATCATCCGCGGCGCGTACCACTTCGCCGTGCCGAACAAGTCGTCGGGCAAGAAGCAGGCCGCGTACTTCATGGACCACGGCGGCCGGTGGCGCGCGGACGGCTGGACGCTGCCGCCGGCCCTCGACATCGAGCACGATCCATACGGCTCGCGGAAGTGCTACGGCGTCAGCAGGACCGGCATGGTCAACTGGATCAAGTCCTTCAGCAACGAGGTGAAGCGGCAGACGGGGCGGCGCCCCGTGATCTACACGACCACCAAGTGGTGGAACGACTGCACGGGCGGCAGCCGCGCCTTCGGTTCGAATCATCCGCTGTGGCTGGCGCGCTGGTCGTCGACGTCCGGGGCGCTGCCCAAGGGCTGGTCGTACCTGTCGATCTGGCAGTACGACAACAGCGGCAGCCTGCCGGGTGATCAGAATCTCTTCAACGGCTCGCTGAACCAGCTGAAGGGGTTCGCCCGGGGGTAGTCGGGCACCCTTGGAAGCCCGGATTCCGGGCCTCGTGCCGCCGCTCCGGGCGATCTCCGTCAGGGCCGTGACGGAACCGGAGTGGCGGTGCCTCGATTTGGGTCACCACACGGCCCGACCCAGTTCACTTTCCGTTCACCCGGGTTGCCTACGTTCCACTTGCCACTGACGTCCAACAGAAGCCTGGGTAAATGGAACACATCACGCTTCTCCTCGGGATCGTGATCGTTACCGCTCTCGTGTTCGACTTCACGAACGGTTTCCACGACACAGCCAACGCGATGGCTACCACCATCTCGACTGGCGCTCTCAAGCCCAAGACGGCG
Source organism: Streptomyces sp. A18 (assembly GCF_059026065.1). NCBI lineage: Bacteria > Bacillati > Actinomycetota > Actinomycetes > Kitasatosporales > Streptomycetaceae > Streptomyces > Streptomyces sp. A18. The sequence continues at coordinate 61,201 of NZ_JBWLKL010000006.1, forward strand.
GTGGCCATGTCCGCCGTGCTGAATCTGGTCGGCGCTTTCCTGTCGGTCGAAGTCGCCAAGACGATCTCTGGCGGCATCGTCAACGAGGACGGACTGAAGACAGAGGTGATCTTCGCGGCCCTGGTCGGCGCGATCCTCTGGAATCTGCTGACGTGGCTGGTGGGCCTGCCCTCCAGCTCCTCCCACGCACTCTTCGGCGGCCTCATCGGCGCCGCTGTCATGTCGATGGGCTGGTCGTCGATCGACGGCGGCACCGTCGTCACCAAGATCCTGATCCCGGCCCTCGCCGCGCCCCTCGTGGCCGGCCTCGCCGCGATGGTGGCCACGCGCCTGACGTACCGCATCGGGCGCAACACCGACACCAAGGCGACCGCCAAGGGCTACCGCACCGGTCAGATCGCCTCCGCGGGCCTCGTCTCGCTGGCGCACGGCACGAACGACGCGCAGAAGACCATGGGCATCATCACGCTCGCCCTGGTCACCGGCGGTGTCCTGAACCCGGGCGCCAACCCCCCGATGTGGGTCATCGTCTCGGCCGGTGTCGCCATCGCGCTCGGCACCTACCTCGGCGGCTGGCGCATCATCCGCACCATGGGCAAGGGCCTCACAGACCTCCAGCCGCAGCAGGGCTTCGCCGCCCAGACCAGCGCCGCGACGGTCATCCTGGCCTCCTCCCACATCGGCTTCTCCCTCTCCACCACGCAGTCCTGCTCCGGTGCCGTGATGGGCGCGGGCCTCGGCCGCAAGGGCGGTGTGGTCCGCTGGTCCACCGCGACCCGCATGTTCGTCGCCTGGGGCCTCACGCTCCCGGCCGCCGGCCTGGTCGGCGCGGGCGCGGAGTTCCTCACCAAGCAGGGACCCTGGGGCATCGCGGCCACCGCCGCGCTCCTGGTGGGCGGCTCGGCCGTCATCTGGGTCCTGTCCCGGCGCAACGCCGTCGACCACACGAACGTCGCCGACGACGAGATCGGCGGCCCCTCGGCCGGCGAGCCCGCCGGTGTCGTGACCACCGCGATGGCCGCCGTCACTCCGCCGCCCACCGGGTCGGCCACGACGGACTCGGACGTCGACCCCGTCAAGGCCACCATCCCGGCCCCGACCGGCACCGTGGCGGACCCCGCCCGGCCCGCCACGGTGTAAGGAAAAGTCAGCATGGACATCGACTGGGCAGCTCTCGGCTCCGTGTTCGGAGTCAGCCTCGGTGTGACGGTGGCCCTGGTGGGCCTGTTCACCCTCGGCATCGTCGGCCTCTCCAAGCACGAGGCGGCAACGTCCGGTGCCGCGTCCGCCACGGGCGGCACCGCCCCCGCGGCGGCACGCACGGGCGCGTACCTGTGCTTCGCGCTCTGCGCGGCGGCCGTGGCGTACGGGATCTATCTGATCGTCGCCTGACGACGATCACGGCCTCACAAGAGCCGGGAACAAGAGCCGGGTGGGACGCACCTCAGGGTGCGTCCCACCCGGCTTTCGCGTGTCCGCGCATCCCTCCTTTCACACGTACGAGCGCATGCGATGCGGCGAAGTGACATATGGCATAATGGCATCGAGCTGTCTGCTAGCGTCGGCTGCACATATCGCCACCTGCCTTATGTCAAAACTCTCAACAGCCGTGACGACAGCGAGGAGCCACCATGTCGAGGGATGTCGACCCGAGCCTGAATCGCCGCAGGCTGCGCATCGCACTCCGCAAGGCCCGCGAGGCCACGAAGCAGTCACAGGGCCAGGCCGCCCACGCACTCGACTGGTCGCTGTCCAAGATCATGAGGATCGAGCAGGGCACGGTCAGCCTCTCCGTGACCGATCTGCGCGCGCTTCTCCAGCAGTACGGGGTGAGCGACCCGGAGCTCACCGAGGAGCTCGAAGAAGCCGCCCGCGGATCCAAGGGCGCCAGCTGGTGGAGCCAGTACCACGACATCATCGGGCCTCAGTTCAGCCAGTACTTGGGGTACGAGAGCGCCGCCGCGTCCTTTCGCACGTACAACCCGATCATCGTGCCCGGCCTTCTGCAGACGGACGAGTACGCGATGGCACTCCTCGCCCCGCGCGTCGACGAGGCGCGGGCGCGGAGGATCGTGGAGCTGCGGACAGCGCGCCAGGAGCGCGCCCTGGAGGGCGAGAACCCGCCCTTCACGTTCTTCGTCGTAGACGAGGCCGCACTGCACCGGCAGATCGGCGGACCACGCGTGCAGCGCGCCCAACTGCAGCGCCTCATCGACATCTCCGCGCACCCGAAGGTGTCCCTCCAGGTACTGCCGTTCACATCGGGCGCCCACTACTCCACCCTGAGCAGCTTCATCCTGCTCGGCTTCCTCGACGACGAGGACCTGCTCTACCTGGAAGCCCAGGGAAACCAGTCGATCCGTGACGACCACGAGCTGATCGTGCGTCACCAGGAGTGCTTCGAATCCCTCCGCGAGACCGCATGCGCCGGAGAGACCGCCATCGACCTGATCCATCGGATCAGGGACGGCATTGACAGCAGCTGACCTCCCGGCCCAAGGAGTCCGGGAGGAGCGAGGAGGCCTCAAGATGCCAGCCGCGTTGCGAGAGTGGTGGTGTGAGGTCCTCGCGGCCATCAGGCGGCCACTGTGGGGAAGCGGTGGTTCGGGTGGTGCGCAAGGTGGCGGTGGGGCCTCCACCGGCAGCCCCGCGGGCCCGACCGCCGATGCCACCGGCGGCGCCGCTCTCGGACAGACACCGGCCGACGGCCCCTCGTACAACCAACTCGTCCGCGAAGCAATGACCGACCAGGGCCGTACGGACCGGATGGACACGCTGGACCGCCATCGCACGGACGACAACGTCCGGCTGTTCACGACCAGGATCGTCTACTGCACCGGCTGCATACTCGTTCTGCTGGTGACACTCACCGGAGTGCTCGTCGTCCTGGGCGCCGTCGGCATGACGGGCTTCTGGACGGTCGGCTCGGTGATCGCCGTCTTCTCGGCCCCGGTGATCGCGCTGAGTCGCCAGCTCGCGAAGCTGATCTCACAGGCCGGGGAAATCCCCACGCTCAGCGACGACCGCCGCGCTGTGATTCCCGCTCAGCGGCCCGAGCCCAAGGCAGACGATCCTGCCTGAACTCGGCGAAGCCCCACCACAGGCCCACGGACACCGAGGCCACCGCGGCCACGAGGACCCAGATGGCCAGCCGCGCCGCCGTCCCCTCGACCAGCAGGGAAGCCGCCACGCCGACCAGGGTGACGGCCGCACCGAGCAGCGCACACCCCGCCGCGACCGCGACAACACCGGACGCCTTCCCCTTCCCCCCGTGCACACCGCTCACCAGGTGCCGTACTTCAGCGAGATGATGCTCAGTCATCCTGTCCCCCCTCCCTCTCCCCCGCGCCGCCGAGAGCGTTCAGGAACGCTTGCCAGCGCTCGATGGAGAAGACGACGCGTGGCCCCGACGGGTTCTGCGAATCACGGACGATCACCGCTTCCCGCGCGAGGGCGACTTCGACGCAGTCTCCTTCGTCCCCGCTGAAGCTGCTCCTGCGCCACAACCGTCCGGACGACTTCTCATGGGACACGCCGACCTCCCCCTACCGGAGAGTCGGTATCCCGCACGATAGCGCCGTGATCTCCGCAGGCCGACAGCTCTGCCGAGAACCACCGCACCACGTAACGACCCGGACCAAATCACTCGTGGACCGCTCTCCCGTTGTCGTGTTCCAGTCTAGGAAAGTTCAATTTCCAGGCCTAGGGAGAAATCGGCCCCATGTGGGCCTCGGCACACTCTCCCGTCCCAGGTCAACGGCAAGTTGACGGGCGTTCGCGGGCGTGGTGGACTGCCGGAGCCATTACGGCGGCAGGAGAGGAAGCCGGTGCGAATCCGGCGCGGTCCCGCCACTGTCATCGGGGAGCTGCCTCCTCGGAAGCCAGGAACTCTCGCCCGTCGGTCACGTCGAACCAGGGCGCGGACACCCTGAGTGAGGACATATCGCCATGCGCGGCCGCCCGTTGCCGGTCTCTGTGCCCCTGCCCGTCCAGGCCGGGCCCCTCGCTCCTCTCCACGTCCCGGCCGGCTGAACGCATGCGTGCCGATCGCGACTTCGCGTACGGCGCCGCCGCCGGCCTCCTCGGTGATCTGCTCCTCGGCGATCCTCGCCGCGGGCATCCGGTCGCCGCGTTCGGGCGGGCGGCGGGCGCCGTCGAGCGTGTGCTGTGGCGTGACCACCGGGGGTGGGGCGCGCTGCACGCCGTGGTGTGTGCCGGGGGTGCGGCCGGTGCCGCCGTCCTGGTCTCTTCTCTTGTACGTGACTCACGTGCCGCGTCCGTCGCGCTGACCGCCGCCACGACTTGGGCCGTGGTCGGCGGGACCTCGCTCGGACGTGAGGCGCGGGCCGTCGGCGGAGCGCTCGCCGCCGGGGACATCGAGGTGGCGCGGGAGCGGCTGCCGCATCTGTGCGGGCGGGATCCGCAGGCGCTCGACGCCGACGGCATCGCGCGGGCCGTGGTCGAGTCCGTCGCCGAGAACACGTCCGACGCCGTGGTCGGGGCGCTCGTGTGGGGCGCTCTCGGCGGGGTGCCGGGGCTCGTCGCCTTCCGGGCCGTCAACACGCTCGACGCGATGGTCGGGCACAAGTCCGTGAAGTACCGGCGATATGGGTGGGCTTCGGCCCGCATGGACGACGTCCTGGGGTGGCCGGGCGCCCGGCTCACCGCAGTGCTCGCCGCTGCCGCCGGGGACGCTCCGAGGGGAGCGCTGCGGGCCTGGCGCGCGGACGCCTCGAAGCATCCGAGCCCGAACGCGGGGCCCGTCGAGGCCGCCTTCGCCGGGGCGTTGGGCGTACGGCTCGGGGGGACCCTCTCGTACGGAGGCCGGGTGGAGCACCGGCCCGTCCTGAACACGGACGGGCGGGCCGTCGAGGTGGCGGACATCGAGCGGGCCGTGCGGTTGTCGCGGCAGGTCGGGCTGCTGGCCCTTGGGGTCGCGGCAGTGGTGAGCACTATGCGGAAAGGCAGGGCCTGATGAGTGGTGGGCTGCTCGTTGCCGGGACCACGTCCGACGCGGGGAAGAGCGTCGTCACCGCCGGGATCTGCCGGTGGCTGGCCCGCAAGGGGGTCTCCGTCGCGCCCTTCAAGGCGCAGAACATGTCCCTCAACTCCTTTGTCACGCGCGAAGGCGCCGAGATCGGGCGGGCCCAGGCCATGCAGGCGCAGGCGGCCCGGGTCGAGCCGAGCGCGCTGATGAACCCCGTGCTGCTCAAGCCGGGCAGCGACCGCAGCAGTCAGGTCGTCCTCATGGGCAAGCCCGTGGGCGAGATGACCGCGCGCGGCTACCACGGCGGGCGGCAGGAAGCGCTGCTCTCCACCGTCATGGGATGCCTCGAAGAGCTTCGGGGCAGCTATGACGCCGTGATCTGCGAAGGCGCGGGCAGCCCCGCCGAGATCAATCTGCGGCGTACCGACATCGTGAACATGGGGATCGCGCGGGCCGCCCGCTTCCCCGTCGTGGTCGTCGGCGACATCGACCGCGGTGGCGTCTTCGCCTCGTTCTTCGGGACGACGGCGCTGCTCGCCGCCGAGGACCAGGAACTGATCGCCGGGTATCTCGTGAACAAGTTCCGGGGCGACGTCTCGCTGCTCGAACCCGGGCTCGACATGCTGCTCGGGCTCACCGGGCGGCGTACGTTCGGTGTGCTGCCGTTCCAGCACGGCCTCGGCATCGACGAGGAGGACGGCCTTCGGGTGTCCCTGCGGGGTGCCGTCAGGGAGTCCGTCGTCGCTCCCCCGGTCGGTGAGGACGTGCTGCGGGTCGCCGTCTGCGCCGTACCCCTGATGTCCAACTTCACGGACGTGGACGCCCTGGCCGCCGAACCGGGCGTCGTCGTGCGGTTCGTGGACCGGGCCGAAGAACTCGTGGACGCCGATCTCGTGATCGTGCCGGGCACGCGCGGCACCGTGCGCGCCCTGGAGTGGCTGCGCGAGCGCGGCCTCGCGGACGCCATCGCGCGGCGCGCCGCCGAGGGGCGGCCCGTGCTCGGGATCTGCGGTGGCTACCAGGTGCTCGGCGAGCACATCGAGGACGACGTCGAGTCGCGGGCGGGGGCCGTGGACGGGCTCGGCCTGCTGCCCGTGCGCGTGCGGTTCGCGCGCGAGAAGACCCTCGAACGGCCGGTCGGCGAGGCACTCGGCGAGCGCGTCGAGGGGTACGAGATCCATCACGGCGTCGCTCAAGTCCTGGGCGGAGAGGCGTTCATCTCTGATGGCGATGGACACGGCTTGGACGGCTGCCGGGTCGGCGAGGTGTGGGGCACGCACTGGCACGGCTCCCTGGAGAGCGACGCGTTCCGGCGCCGCTTCCTGACCGAGGTCGCCCGCGCCGCAGGGCGCCGCTTCGTGCCGGCGCCCGACACCAGCTTCGGCGCGCTGCGCGAGGAACAGCTCGACCTGCTCGGCGATCTGATCGAGGAGCACGCGGACACGGACGCGCTGCTCGGCCTGATCGAGAACGGCCCCCCGTCCGGCCTCCCCTTCATCGCACCGGGGGCACCCTCATGACCCGCGGAGGGGGACGCGCGCGATCCGCCGTCCCCTGCCCCGCCCCGAACCACGCAATGGAGGCCTTGTGAGCACCCCCTATCCGTTCACCGCTCTCGTCGGGCAGGACGACCTGCGGCTCGCCCTGCTGCTCAACGCGGTGTCGCCCGCCGTCGGCGGTGTCCTCGTCCGCGGGGAGAAGGGCACCGCCAAGTCCACTGCCGTGCGCGCCCTTTCGGCCCTGCTCCCGCAGGTGCCCGTCGTCGCCGGATGCCGCTTCTCCTGCGACCCGGCCGCCCCCGATCCCGCCTGCCCCGATGGCCCGCACGACGTCGGCGGTGCCTCGGTGCGGGACGCGCGGATGGTCGAACTTCCCGTCGGTGCCTCCGAGGACCGTCTGGTCGGGGCGCTCGACATCGAGCGGGCGCTCTCCGAGGGTGTGAAGGCCTTCGAGCCCGGCCTGCTCGCCGACGCCCATCGCGGCATCCTCTACGTCGACGAAGTCAACCTGCTGCACGACCACTTGGTGGACCTGCTCCTCGACGCCGCCGCCATGGGCGCCTCGTACGTCGAGCGCGAGGGCGTGTCCGTGCGGCACGCGGCGCGGTTCCTCCTCGTGGGCACCATGAACCCCGAAGAGGGCGAACTGCGCCCGCAGTTGCTCGACCGGTTCGGGCTCACCGTCGAGGTCGCCGCGTCGCGCGAGACCGATCAGCGGGTCGAGGTCGTACGGCGGCGGCTCGCGTACGACGACGACGCGGAGGGCTTCGCCGCGCGGTGGCACGACGACGAGTCCGCGCTGCGGGAGCGGATCGTCGCGGCGCGGGCGCTGCTGCCCCAAGTGCGGCTCGGCGACGGGGCGTTGCGGCAGATCGCGGCCACCTGTGCGGCCTTCGAGGTCGACGGGATGCGGGCCGACATCGTGATGGCGCGTACCGCGACGGCGCTGGCCGCCTGGGCGGGGCGCGGTGACGTACTCGCCGAGGATGTGCGCCAGGCCGCTCTCCTCGCGCTTCCGCACCGGCGCCGGCGCAACCCCTTCGACGCTCCGGGGCTCGACGAGGACAAGCTCGACGACACGCTGGAGCAGGCGGACGACGGCCGGCACGAGGAGAACGCCGGGAACGACGGGGACGACGATCCCGAGCCCGACGGCGACGGTCCCGGCGGTGGCGGGCAGCCGCCCCAGGGCGGCCCCGACACGCCTGACGTGCCCGACCAGCGTGCTCCGCATGACTCTCCGGCCGACGACGGCGAGAGCGGCCCACAGGACGGCCCACAGGAGCAGGAACCCGCGCAGGCCCCCGCCGCCGGTGGCGGTGCCGGGGAGCAGCAGGCCGTGCGGGCCTCCGAGCCCTTCCGTACGAAGATGCTGAGCGTCCCCGGCCTCGGTGAGGGTGCCGCGGGGCGCCGCTCGCGGGCGCGGACCGAGCACGGGCGGACCACCGGGGCCCGGCGGCCCCAAGGGGCGCTCACCAAGCTGCACTTGGCGGCCACCGTGCAGGCGGCGGCCCCGCATCAGCGCGCGCGTGGGCGCTCGGGTCGTGGGCTCGTCGTACGACGGGACGATCTGCGGCAGGCGACGCGGGAGGGGCGTGAGGGGAACCTCGTGCTCTTCGTCGTCGACGCCTCCGGGTCCATGGCCGCGCGGCAGCGGATGAGCGCCGTGAAGGGCGCGGTCCTCTCGCTGCTGCTCGACGCCTACCAGCGGCGGGACAAGGTCGGGCTCGTCACCTTCCGCGGGAATGACGCCGAGGTGGCGCTGCCGCCCACCTCGTCCGTCGACGCCGCCGCCGCCCGGCTGGAGACGCTGCCCACGGGCGGGCGTACGCCCATCGCGGCCGGGCTGCTCAAGGCGCACGACGTGCTGCGGGTGGAGCGGCTGCGGGACCCGGCGCGCCGTCCGCTGGTCGTGGTCGTCACGGACGGCCGGGCCACGGGAGGCGTGGAGCCGGTGGCCAGGGCGGGGCGTGCCGCGCGGCTGTTCGGGGCGGCCGGGATCGCATCCGTGGTCGTCGACTGCGAGTCGGGGCACGTACGGCTCGGGCTCGCGGGACAGCTGGCGGGCGAGCTCGGCGGGACGGCCGTGACGCTCGACGAACTGCGGGCGGAGTCCATCGCCGGGCTCGTCAAGGACGTACAGGGAACTCATACGAGGAGCGTGGCCTGATGCCTCAGGGACAGCCGAACGTGGTGCCGGACGACGGGCTCACCACGCGCCAGCGGCGCAATCGACCGCTGGTGATGGTGCACACCGGGATCGGCAAGGGGAAGTCCACCGCCGCTTTCGGGATGGCGTTGCGCGCGTGGAATCAAGGGTGGTCCATCGGGGTCTTCCAGTTCGTGAAGTCGGCGAAGTGGAAGGTCGGCGAGGAGAACGCCCTGAAGGTGCTCGGCGCGAGCGGTGAGGGCGGCTCCGTGGACTGGCACAAGATGGGCGAGGGCTGGTCGTGGATCCAGCGCGCGCCCGCCGATGGCGAGTTGAGCAACGAGGAGAAGGCCCGCGAGGGCTGGGAGCAGGTCAAGCGTGACCTCGCGGCGGAGACGTACCAGATGTACGTCCTCGACGAGTTCGCCTACCCCATGCACTGGGGCTGGATCGACACGGACGAGGTGATCGAGGTCCTCCGGAACCGTCCCGGCCATCAGCATGTCGTGATCACCGGGCGCAACGCGTCGGACGCCCTGATCGAGTTCGCCGATCTCGTCACCGACATGTCCAAGGTCAAGCATCCGATGGACGCCGGTCAGAAGGGTCAGAGGGGCATCGAGTGGTAGCTCGCCTCGTCGTCGCCGCGCCGTCCTCCGGGTGCGGCAAGACGACCGTGGCCACGGGTCTGATGGCCGCGTTCTCGGAAGCCGGGCTCGCCGTGTCCCCGCACAAGGTGGGTCCCGACTACATCGATCCCGGGTATCACGCGCTCGCCACCGGGCGCCCCGGGCGGAATCTCGACGCCTATCTGTGCGGGCCCGCGATGGTGGCACCCTTGTTCAACCACGGGGCCCGCGGCAGCGATCTCGCCGTGGTCGAGGGCGTCATGGGGCTGTACGACGGGGCTTCCGGGCAGGGTGAACTCGCTTCCACCGCGCATGTGTCGAAGCTGCTCCGGGCCCCTGTGGTCCTCGTCGTCGACGCGTCCTCGCAGTCCCGCTCCGTCGCCGCGCTGGTGCACGGCTTCGCGTCCTGGGATCCCGAGGTGCGGATCGGGGGCGTGATCCTGAACAAGGTGGGGTCCGCGCGCCACGAGGAGCTGCTGCGGGACGCGCTCGACGAGTCCGGGGTGCCCGTCCTGGGCGCGCTGGGGCGGGTGCAGCAGGTCCGGGCGCCCGCACGGCATCTGGGGCTCGTCCCGGTGGCCGAGCGGCAGCTCGAAGCCGTCGAGTCGGTGGCCGCCCTGGCCTCACGGGTACGCGAGGGCTGCGACCTGGAGGCGATCCTCGCGCTGGCGCGCAGTGCGCCCGCGATGACCGGTGGGACGTGGGATCCGGCCGCCGCCGCTCCCACGGCGCAGGACGGGCCGCGGGCCGCTGCCCGTCGTCCGGTCGTCGCCGTCGCCGGTGGCGCCGCGTTCTCCTTCTCGTACGCCGAGCATGCCGAGCTGCTCACCGCCGCGGGCGCCGAGGTCGTCACCTTCGATCCGCTGAACGACGAGGAGTTGCCGGCCGACACCGCCGGACTGATCATCGGGGGCGGGTTCCCCGAGGTGTACGCGCCCGAGCTCTCCGCCAACGAGCCGCTGCGGAAAGCCGTCGCCGAGCTCGCGCTGAGCGGGGCGCCCGTCGCCGCCGAATGCGCCGGACTGCTCTACCTGACCCGGGAGTTGGACGGAAAGCCGATGTGCGGCGTGCTCGACGCGCACTCCCGGATGTCCGAGCGGCTCACCCTCGGCTACCGCGAGGCCGTCGCCGTGTCCGACAGCCCGCTCGCGGCCGTCGGGACCCGGATGCGCGGGCACGAGTTCCACCGCACCGTCGTCGAACCGGGCGCGGGTGCGGCTCCCGCCTGGGGCATGCACTCCCCTCAACGGCGCGTCGAGGGCTTCGTACAGCAGGGTGTGCACGCGAGTTATCTGCACACGCACTGGGCCGCCGACCCGGGCGTCGCCCGTCGGTTCGTGGAGAGGTGCGCGGGATGACGGGCACGCCGGCGGGGGCCGGGCGGCGGGACGGGGCATGGTGACCCCGGTCCGTGTCATGGCCTCACTCCGCGATGCCCACCACCAGCCAGATGAACGCCGCCCCGGCCACCGTGCACAGCAGCGTCGAGCGCGCCGGATGCTCGTGGTGCGCCTCCGGCAGGATCTCCGCGGCGGCCAGGTAGAGCAGCGCGCCGCCGAAGAAGCCGAGATACACGCCGAGCAATTGCTCCGGAATGGTGAACAGGAGCGTCGACGCGGCGCCCGCCACCGGGGCAACCGCGTCCGCGAAGAGCATCGCGATGGCCTTGCGGCGGGCGTTCCCGTACAGACTGGTGAGCGTGTACGTGTTGAAGCCGTCCGCGAAGTCATGGGCGATGACCGCGAGCGCCACCGCCACCCCCATGCCGCCGCCCACCTGGAACGCGGCGCCGATCGCGACACCGTCCATGACGCTGTGTCCGACCATCGCCCCGGCCGCCGTCAGGCCCACCTGCGGGACCCGGCCGTTCGCGTGCTCGTCCGCCCCGTGGGCCGCCTGGCGGCCCGCGAGGAGGCGTTCCACCAGGTGCGCGAGGAGGAAGCCCGCGACGAACAGGAGCAGCGCCGCCGGTACGCCGAAGACCGGCTCGCCCGCGGCCTCCAACGCCTCCGGGAGCAGGTCGAGTCCGACCACGCCGAGCATCAGACCGCCCGCGAGTCCCAGGACGAGGTGGCGCCGGTCAGTGACCCGCTGGGCCGTCCAACCGCCCACCAGAGTCATCACAAAGGCGCCGAGCGCCACGAACACGGCCATGCGCCCTTGCTAGCCGATCGACCCCCTGCCTCGCACATCCACATCCACTTGTGACTCGGACACCACCCGTTCTTCACTCGTACGAGAGGAATCCCCACCCATGGCCGACACCGTCCACGAGCGGGCCGCCGCGTCGCGTGCCGGGAAGGCCACATCGTGATCACTGTCATCGGTACGGGGACGGGGGCGCCGCTCGACGCGGCGGCCCTCGACGCGGTGCGGACGGCGGGGCTCGTCGTGGGGGCCCGGCGGCACATCGACGCCGCCGGGCTGCCGCCGGGGACGGCCCGGGTGGTGATGGGGCCGCTCGCTCCCGCGCTCGACGCCGTCGAGGAGCACCTGGCGAAGGCGGACGGGGCGACGGAGGGCGGCGGTGTCGTCGTGCTCGCCTCCGGGGACCCCGGGTTCTTCGGGATCGCGCGGGCGCTCGCCGAACGGTTCGGGTCCGCGGAACTCGACATCCGGCCCGGCGTCTCGTCCGTCGCCACCGCCTTCGCGCGGATCGGGCTGCCGTGGGACGACGCGGTCGTGGTCAGCGCGCACGGGGTCAGCGGGCAGGAGGACAGCGGGCACGCGCGTGATCTGCGCACCGCCGTGAACACCTGCCGCGCGCACCCCAAGGTGGCCGTCCTGACCGGCCCCGGCAGCGGCCCCGCCGAGCTCGGCGCCGAGCTGATGCGCCGCACCGACTCGCGCACCCTCGTCGTCGCCTCCGCCCTGGGCGACCCGGAGCGGGAGCGGGTCGAGCGGGTCACGCCCGCCGAGGCCGCGGGACGCGACTGGGGCACCGGGGCAGACGTCGTGCTCTGCCTGGACGAGGAACGGGCCGTCGCGCCCGTGCGCGCCCATGCCGGTTCCCGCCTCTCTCCGGCCCAATGGGCCCTGGACGAGGGCGAGTTCACCCACAGCACGTCGGTGATCACCACGTTCGAGGTGCGGGCGCTGGCCCTGGCCCGGCTCGGGCCGCGCCTGGGTGACCTGGTGTGGGACATCGGCGCGGGGTCCGGTTCGGTCGCCGTGGAGTGCGCGCGGTTCGGCGCGGCCGTGGTGGCCGTGGAGAAGACCCTCGACGGCGTCGAGCGCGTGCGCGCCAACGCCGCCGCGCACGGCGTGGACGTGCGGGCCGTACACGGGGCCGCGCCCACCGTCCTGTCCGATCTCTCGGATCCGGACGCCGTGTTCATCGGCGGCGGCGGTCGTGAGCTGCCTGCCATAGTGACCGCGTGCGCACGGCGGTCACGGCGGGCCGTCGTCGTCGCCACGGCGGCGATCGACCGCATACCGGCGGTGCGGGCGGCGCTGAGCGGTGCCGGGTACGACTGTGACGGCGTACTGCTGCAGTCTTCGCGGCTCGCGCGGCTGCCCGGCGAGGTCTCGCGGCTGGCAGCGGCCGACCCGGTCTTCCTGCTGTGGGGCACACGCCCTTCAACTCCCCTTCCGCAAGGTGCGGTTCGGTGACCGGCCCGTCCACCGCCGCAGCGGGCTCGTCTCTCGTGGTGGGCATCGGCGCCGGGAAGGGCGTGCCCGCCGAAGAAGTACGCGGACTCATCGAGGACGCGCTCCGGGACGCGGGGCTCTCCCCCGCCTCCGTCGCCGCGTTGGCCACGGTGGACGCGAAGGCCGGGGAGCCCGGCATCGTCGAAGCGGCCGCGCGGCTCGGCGTGCCGGTCGTGACGTACACGGCCGACGAGTTGGCCCGCGTCGACGTGCCGAACCCGTCCGACGCGCCGCTCGCCGCCACGGGTACGCCCTCCGTGGCGGAGGCCGCCGCGCTGAGCGGCGGCGGTGAACTCCTCGTACCCAAGCGGAAGTCGGCGCCCGAAGGCCGGGCGTCCATGGCGACCTGCGCGGTGGTGCGCCGACCCGGATCCGCGGGCCTGCGCGTGCCCCACGCGTGCGCATCTCGCCCCAACGAAACAGGCAAAGCAATCAAGGAGTCCACCGAGTGACCACCCCGCCCGCACTGCTCATCGCCGGCCACGGCACCCGGGACGAGGCCGGGGCGGCCGCCTTCCGGGACTTCGTGGAGGAACTGGCCCGCCGCAACTCCGAACTCAGCGTCGCCGGTGGCCTCGTCGAACCGTCGTCGCCACCGCCGCGGCTGGGCGAGGCGGTCGCCGACCTCGTGGAACGGGGCTCGAAACGTGTCGCGGCCGTCCCGCTGACGCTGGTGCCGGCCGAGCACGCCGAAGGTGCCGTGCGGGCGGCGCTCACCCCCGAGCAGGAGCAGCACCCTGGCGTCTCCTGCACCTACGGCCGCCCCATCGGCCCGCACCCCTCGCTCCTGAAGGTCCTCGGCCGCCGTCTCGATGAGGCGCTCGGCGGCTCGGCCCGCACACCCCAGGACCGCGCGAACGTCACGGTATTGCTCGTCGGTCAGGGTGCGACCGACCCGGCCGCCAACGCCGAGGTCCACAGGGCGGCGCGGCTGCTGTGGGAGGGGCGCGGTTACGCAGGCGTGGAGACGGCGTTCGTGTCGCTCGCGGCGCCGGACGTGCCGTCGGGCCTCGACCGCTGCGTGCTCCTCGGCGCGCGGCGCATCGTGGTCCTGCCCTATTTCCTTCTCGCGGGCGCCCTGCCGGAGCGGCTCGTCCAGCAGACGGAGGGCTGGGCGGCGGCGCACCCCGACATCGATGTGCGCTCGGCGGACGTGATCGGCCCCGAGGAGGAGCTGCTCGACCTCGTGATGGAGCGCTACAGGGAGGCGGCCGAGGAGGAGCAGCGGATGACCTGCGGCTCATGCGGGTGCCACGGCGCGGCGACGAGGACTCATGCGTACTCCCACTGAGCACATGGAACCCACTGAACACGAGGACGGGCCCGATCTCCGGCATCACGGGGATGCCGAGGTCCGGGGCGCCGCGGACCTCACCGACCTCGCGGTGAACGTCCGCGCGAACACCCCGCCCGCCTGGCTGAAGCAACACCTCGCCGCCTCGCTCGACGGCCTGGCCGCCTATCCGGACGGCCGTGCGGCGCGGGCGGCGGTTGCGGCGCGGCACGGCGTGACCCCGGACCGGGTGCTGCTCACCTCGGGCGCGGCGGAGGCGTTCGTACTCATCGCACGCGCCCTGAAGGTACGTCAGCCCGTGGTGGTCCACCCGCAGTTCACCGAGCCCGAGGCGGCGCTGCGGGATGCGGGGCACGTGGTGGGGCGGGTACTGCTCCGCGAGGAGGAGGGGTTCCGCCTCGCGGGGGCGCAGGTGCCACAGGGCGCCGATCTCGTGGTGATCGGCAATCCGACGAACCCGACGTCCGTCCTCCATCCGGCGGCCTCGATCGCCGAACTCGCCCGCCCTGGGCGGATGTTGGTGGTGGACGAGGCGTTCATGGACGCGGTGCCCGGTGAGCGGGAGGCGCTGGCGGGCCGTACGGACGTGCCGGGGCTCGTGGTGCTGCGGAGCCTCACCAAGACGTGGGGCCTTGCGGGGCTGCGGATCGGCTACGTCCTGTCCGACCCGGAGACGATCGCGACGCTGGCGGCGGCGCAGCCCTTGTGGCCGGTTTCGTCGCCCGCGCTCGCAGCGGCGGAGGCGTGCGTGGCGCCTGCGGCGCTCGCGGAGGCGACTGCGGCGGCGGAGCGGATCGCCGCCGATCGGGCCTATCTCCTGGGCGGGCTGCGGCAGTTCGCTCCCTACGGGGTGCGGGCCGTGGAGGACGCCGACGGACCCTTCGTCCTGCTCCGGGCGCCTGAGGCCCCCGTCCTCCGCGCTCGGTTGCGGGAGCAGGGGTTTGCCTTGCGGCGGGGCGATACGTTTCCGGGGCTCGGGGTCGAGTGGCTGCGGGTCGCGGTGCGGGATCGGGGGACGACCGATCGGCTTTTGGGGGCGGTGGGGGTGGCGTTGGAGGGCTGACGCCCCGGGTGCTTCGGCTGCCGTCATCACCGGCTTCGCCGAGTTCGTCCTCGAACGCCGGACGGGCTGGATATGGCCCGTCCGGCGTCCGAGGCCCCCGCGGGGCCCCGCCTCAGCCCTTACGCACCCGCCGAGCCATCACAACCGCCCCGCCCCCTGCCGCGAGCAGCGCCGCCCCGCCACCCAGCAGATACGGAGTGGCCGAATTCCCCCCGGTCTCGGCGAGGTTCGCCTCAGCCGGCTTCTCCGGCTTCGCGGCAACCGGCTTCTTCCCCGCACCCCCCTGCGGCTCCACCGGAGCCGAGGGCTTCGGCTCCGCCACGGCCGCCGCGGGCGCCTCGCACGACGCGCCCGCCAGCGTCACCGTCCCCTCCACCTCCGCGACATTCAGCTTCAGGGGGTTCACGGACACCTTCAGCTCCAGCGCGGACGCCGCCGCCGTACGCGACGTCGTGTGCGTCTTCGACAGGTCGAGCCGCACCTCTCCGACCCCCGGCACCTTCACCTGGGTCGTGCCGCCCGCCGACAGCGTGACCTTCTTGCCGAGCACCGTCACCCCGCCCAGCAGGTTCGCCTCGGCGACCGGCCGCTTGCCCGCCGCGCAGACCGCCTTGGACGTCACCTGCTCGACCTCGATCAGGGAGAGCAGGGGCAGACCCGGTACGTGCATCCTGGCCCGCGCGATGTTGCTGTACCCCTCCGCCTTCCCCTTCTCGGCGGTCGCCTTCGCGGTGGCGACGTCCGCCCGCAGCACGCTGAACGCCTGCCCGCCGTTGACCCCGTCGAGCTTGGCGGTGAGCGCGGTCTTCTCGGCACTGGCCGGCGCCTGCACTTCGTTGAGCGAGACCCTGAGCGGGACGTTCACGGTCTTGTTGAGCAAGGACACGTCGAGCCCGGTGCGCAGCACGACGGCGTTCGCGCGGCCCTTGTCGCCGCCCGTCGCCGAGGCGGGACCCGCGGCGGCGAGCACCATGGGCCCGGCCACGAGAGCCGTGGCGGTGGCGATCACGCCGAGGCGGCGTGCGGGCAGGCGGAAGGTGTTGCTGTTCAAGGTGGTGGAACCCCCACAAGAGTTACGGAGCCGCCGGGAGCGTCGCGCTTCGCTGGATGGGGACATCGCTTGAGCGCGACCCCGGCAACATCGACAGAGGGAATCTTTACGCACTGAGAGTGAATAGCCAGCGACCGAGCGTGAGTTCACTCCAAAGGGAGGTTTCCGCCCCTGCTTTCGAATCTTTCGGCACGTGCGTTCCCCACAGTCACCCGAGCAACTCCCTGGCTCGAACACATCGGTTGACGCCGGGGCCATGGCGGAATGATGTGTAACGAGCCGCGTGCCGTGCGCGTAACGCTCCGTCAATATGAGGCAGATGGGACACATGAGGAACACGGAGCGCATGGAGCACACGAGCGACGAGGCGTGGTCCGCGCAGAGTGAGTACGCGGTGCGGTTCGAGTGGGGGCCCGAAGGCGCCCGGCGGCTCGTGGCGGGCGGGGACGTGGCGTGTCTGGTCGTGGTCGACGTGCTCTCGTTCACGACTGCCGTGTCCGTCGCGGTGGACACGGGGACGGAGGTCTTCCCCTACGCGTGGCGGGACGAGAGCTCCGTCGCCTTCGCCGCCGAGCGGGGCGCCGAACTGGCCGTGGGGCGGCGGGCGATGACCGCCGGGTCACCGTGGTCCCTCTCCCCCGCCGCACTGCGCCGGGCGCCCTTCACGCCCCGCCTCGTGCTGCCCTCGCCCAACGGGTCCGCGATCGCCGCGGCGGTGGGCACCTCCGGTGCGGTCGTCGCTGCCGGGTGCCTCAGGAACGCGGCGGCCGTGGGGAGTTGGCTCGCGGGGCAGGGGTACGGGGTGCCCGAGCGTCCGGTCGCGGTGGTCGCCGCGGGTGAGCGGTGGGGCGACGGGGGGTTGCGGCCCGCCCTGGAGGATCTGCTGGGGGCGGGGGCCATCGTCTCCGCGGTCGCCTCCGCGGTTGTCTCCTCGCATGTCCCGCCGGTGAGCGGAGCCGGGGTCTCCCCGGAAGCCTCCGCGGCGGCTGCGTCGTACGCGTCCTGTGCGGATGTCGCCTCCACGGTCGCCGACTGCGCGTCGGGGCGGGAGCTGCGGGGCTACGGCTTCGCGGAGGATGTGGCCGTGGCCGTGGAACTGGGGGCTTCGGAGCGGGTGCCGGTGCTGGTGGACGGGGCGTTCACGGCCCCGAACACCGGACGGGCTGAATAAGCTCGGGCTGAATAAGCCTGCCCGGCCTACCCCACCACCCTCCCGTTCAGCACGACCCTCCGCGGATTCCCCAACACCCCCACGTCCTCCCGCGGATCGGCCGCGTACACCACCAGGTCCGCCGGCGCCCCCTCCTCCAACCCGGGCCTCCCCAGCCAGGACCTCGCCCCCCACGTCGTCGCCGACAGCGCGTCCACCACCGGGATCCCGGCGCGCCTGAGCTCGGCCACCTCGGCGGCGACGAGACCGTGGGCCAGCGAACCCCCGGCGTCCGTACCCGCGTACACGGGCACGCCCGCGTCGTAGGCGGCCCGCACCGTGTCGTAGCGCCGCTCGTACAACTGCCGCATGTGGCGCGACCACTTGGGGAACTTCGACTCGCCACCGTCGGCCAGCGCCGGGAACGTCGCGATGTTCACCAGCGTCGGGACGATCGCGACGCCCCGCTCGGCGAAGAGCGGGATCGTCTCCTCGGTCAGGCCCGTGGCGTGCTCGATGCAGTCGATGCCCGCCTCCACCAGGTCGCGCAGGGAGTCCTCGGCGAAGCAGTGCGCCGTCACCCGCGCGCCCAGGCGGTGCGCCTCGGTGATCGCCGCCTCCACCTCGGGCCGGGGCCAGCACGCCGTCAGGTCTCCCGCATCGCGATCGATCCAGTCGCCGACCAGCTTGACCCAGCCGTCGCCGCGTCGCGCCTCCCGGGCGACGTACGCGACGAGGTCGGGGGGCTCGATCTCATGGGCGTAGTTGCGGATGTAGCGGCGCGTGCGCGCGATGTGGCGGCCCGCCCGGATGATCTTCGGGAGGTCCTCGCGGTCGTCGATCCAGCGGGTGTCCGACGGTGAGCCCGCGTCGCGGATGAGGAGGGCTCCGATCTCGCGGTCGGTCAGCGCCTGCTTCTCGGCCGTCGCCGCGTCCACCGGGCCGTGCGCGTCGAGGCCCACGTGGCAGTGCGCGTCGACGAGCCCGGGGAGGGTCCAGCCCTGGATCGTCGTGACGTCCGTCGCCCCGACCGGACGGTCGTACGTCACCCTGCCCCCGACCACCCACAATTCGTCCCGGACGTCGTCCGGTCCGACGAGCACCCGCCCCTTCACGTGCAGCACCGTGTGATCGCTCATGTACAGCAGCTTAGGAGCCTGTCGGTACGCTCGTTCCGGCAACCCGAACGAACTCGTGAGCGAAGTGAGCAGTGAAGTGAGCAGCACCGTGACGACGCACCCCTTCCTTGACCTGGCACCTCTCAGTGCCCAGCACTTCGCCTCCATCGAGGAGCGCGTCGCCGGGCTGCTCTCCACCTCGCAGGACGTCGTGATCATGCAGGGTGAGGCGCTGCTCCCCTTGGAGGGCTGTATCCGGGGGGCGGCGCGGCCCGGCACGACCGCGCTGAACGTCATCACCGGGCCCTACGGACAGACGTTCGGGAACTGGCTGCGGGACTGCGGCGCGACCGTCGTCGATCTCGCCGTTCCCTTCCACACCGCCGTGACGGCGGAGCAGGTCCGCGACGCGCTCGCCGAGCACCCCGAGATCGACTTCGTCTCGCTCGTCCATGCCGAGGCCGCCACCGGCAACACCAATCCCGTCGCCGAGATCGGTGAGGTCGTCGCCGAGCACGGCGCCCTCTTCATGCTCGACGCCGTCGCCTCGGTGGCCGCCGAGCCGCTGCTTCCGGACGCGTGGGGCGTGGACCTGTGCGTGATCGGTGCGCAGAAGGCGATGGGCGGCCCCGCGGGTGTGTCGGCCGTCTCGGTGAGCGAGCGGGCCTGGACGCGCCTCGCCGCCAATCCGCAGGCGCCGCGCCGCTCCTACCTCTCCCTCCTGGACTGGAAGGAGCGGTGGATCGACGGCGGGCGCAAGGCACTGCTGCACGCCCCGGCCCAGTTGGAGATGCTGGCCCTCGAAGCGTGTGTGGAGCGCATCGAGGCGGAGGGGCTCGACGCGCTGATGGCGCGGCACGCCACCGCAGCCGCGGCGACCCGCGCGGGCGCGATCGCACTGGGCGGCGGCCTCGAGCCGTACGTCCACGAGGCGCAGGACGCCGCCCCGGTCGCCACCACGCTGCGGGCCCCGGCCGGTGTCGACGCCTCGGAGCTCGTCGCCAAGGCGCTCGCGGCGGACCCGGTGCTTCCGCTGGTCGCCGGTGGCGGCGCCCTTGCCACGGAGATGATCCGGGTGAACCACTACGGTCCGGACGCGACCCGTGGCGTCGTGCACGCCTCGCTCGCCGCTCTGGGCGCCGCGATGGGCGAGGCCGGTCTCGCAGTGGACCTCGAAGCGGCACGGCGCGCGGTGACGGCCGCCTGGCGGTAGGCGCCCGCCCGCCACGGGGCAGCACGGGGTGCCCCATGGCGACAGCGAACAGCGGCCGTCCGAAGCGGCCGGCGGGAATCCTGGTCCACCTCATCGAGGAGTACGCGCGACACAACGGTCACGCCGATCTCCTCAGGGAGGGAATCGACGGAGCGACCGGGCCGTAAATACTCTACGTAAATTCACGGACGCATTCTCACCGCTTCTTTATCCACTTTATGAGCACAGCTTCCCGTATTCTTCTGCCCGCTTTCCAGAGAGCTAAACACTAAGATTTCGACAGGGCGAAGTCTCACAATACGGACATGCTTCGAGGGAGTTACGGTTCTGTGACGTACTCCACATCGCGAGCGGTATGCCCCCTATGACCCGCTCAAAATAGGCCATAGCGCCGGGGATTCCTGCGGGCGCGCACCCCCGCGTGATAACACATCAGGCGCTCCGAAGTAACCCCTCCCGGCGATGCAATTAAAGAAATTGCTCGGTAAATTCAATCCGCATGACCGCTGCACAAGCCGATCTACCGACCGACCTGCAAGCGAATTACCTGGAAATGCCCGAGGGGTTGCGCATCGACACCCCCGACGTCGCCGACGGCGCCGCGATCTGGCGGATCGCCCGCGACTCGAAGGTGTTGGACCTCAACTCCTCGTACAGCTACCTGCTGTGGTGCCGCGACTTCGCGGCGACCTCCGTGGTGGCCCGGGACGCGAACGGTGAGCCCGCGGGGTTCATCACCGGCTACATCCGGCCCGAGCGGCCGCGCACCCTGGTGGTCTGGCAGGTGGCCGTCGACCAGGCGCACCGAGGCCGCGGCCTTGCCGGTGCGCTGCTCGACGGGCTGACCTCCAAGGTCGCCGCCGACCGTGAGCTGGTCTCGGTCGAGACGACCATCACGCCGGACAACAAGCCCTCCGAGCGGCTCTTCACCTCCTACGCACAGCGCCACGGAGCGTCCGTCGAGCGCACCGTGCTCTTCGATGCGGGGCTCTTCCCCGAGGAGGGGCACGAGCCCGAGGTCCTGTTCCTGATCGAACCAGTCGGCTGAGTTCCGCTCTTCCCCCCACGCACCACCCGTCACCCCCCACTCCCAAGACTTTCCATCTCCCAGGAGATCTGCTGTGACCATCACCCAGCCCGACCTGAGCGTCTTCGAGACCCTGGAGTCGGAGGTGCGCAGCTACTGCCGCGGTTGGCCCACTGTCTTCGACCGTGCGCAGGGCAGCCGCATGTTCGACGAGGACGGCCACTCGTACCTCGACTTCTTCGCCGGGGCCGGATCGCTCAACTACGGCCACAACAACCCGGTCCTCAAACGCGCCCTGATCGACTACCTGGAGCGCGACAGCGTCGTCCACGGTCTCGACATGTCGACGACCGCCAAGCGCGCGTTCCTGGAGTCCTTCCAGAACATCATCCTGCGCCCGCGTGACCTGCCGTACAAGGTCATGTTCCCGGGCCCGACGGGCACCAACGCCGTCGAGTCCGCGCTGAAGCTGGCCCGCAAGGTCAAGGGCCGCGAGTCGATCGTGTCGTTCACGAACGCCTTCCACGGCATGTCGCTCGGCTCCCTCGCGGTGACCGGCAACGCCTTCAAGCGCGCCGGCGCGGGCATCCCGCTGGTGCACGGCACGCCGATGCCCTTCGACCGCTACCTCGAGGGCAAGACCCCCGACTTCGTCTGGTTCGAGCGCCTCCTGGAGGACCAGGGCTCCGGCCTCAACCAGCCCGCCGCCGTGATCGTCGAGACGGTCCAGGGCGAGGGCGGCATCAACGTCGCCCGCGCCGAGTGGCTCCGCAAGCTCGCCGACGTGTGCGAGCGCTGGGACATGCTCCTGATCGTCGACGACATCCAGATGGGCTGCGGCCGTACCGGCGCGTTCTTCTCGTTCGAGGAGGCGGGCATCACGCCGGACATCGTGACGGTGTCCAAGTCCATCAGCGGCTACGGGATGCCGATGGCGCTGACGCTGTTCAAGCCCGAGCTCGACGTCTGGGAGCCGGGCGAGCACAACGGCACCTTCCGCGGGAACAACCCGGCGTTCGTCACGGCCGCCGCCGCCCTGGAGACCTACTGGTCCGACGGCCCGGCCATGGAGAAGCAGACGCGCGCCCGCGGCGAGCAGGTCGAGGAGGCGTTCAAGGCGATCGTCGACGAGAACCCCGGCGCCATCAAGGAGTACCGCGGCCGCGGCCTGGTCTGGGGCATGGAGTTCCTGGACAAGTCGCGCGCCGGAGCCATCGCCAAGCGGGCCTTCGAGCTGGGCCTGCTCATCGAGACCTCCGGCCCCGAGAGCGAGGTCGTCAAGCTCCTTCCGGCGCTGACGATCAGCGCCGACGAGCTGGACGAAGGACTGCGCACGCTCGCGCGTGCGGTTCGCGAGACCGCCTGATCGGTGCGGGACACCGCCGGGCGGGTGCACCGCACCCGCCCGGCGGCTCTCGGGCCGAGTCTTCACCGTCGTAAGAGAAAAGGAACCAACTCACCGTGATCGTCCGTTCGTTCAAGGACATTGAAGGCACCGACCGGCACGTCAAGTCCGCGTCGGGCACCTGGGAGAGCAAGCGCATCGTCCTCGCCAAGGAGCGGGTGGGCTTCTCGGTCCACGAGACCATCCTGTACGCGGGTACGGAGACGTCCATGTGGTACGCGAACCACATCGAGGCCGTCGTGTGCACCAAGGGCGAGGCCGAGCTGACCGACGACACGACCGGCAAGAAGTACACGATCACGCCGGGAACCATGTACCTGTTGGACGGGCACGAGAAGCACACGATGCGGATCAAGGAGGACTTCCACTGCATCTGTGTCTTCAACCCGCCCGTCACGGGTCGTGAGGACCACGACGAGAACGGCGTGTACCCGCTGCTCACGGAGCCGGAGCCGGAGTCGGCAGCCTGAGGGCTGCAGGCACCCCCCGAATCTCCCCCGCCGCCCTCTTCCTCTGGGCGGCGGGGGTGTACATCCCGGAAAGGGCCGTACGAGAGGAGAGGCAGGCAACACCATGACCACCGCACCCGAACGCACCGCCGACCTGTACCCGACGCGAGGCACCGAAGAGGTCCTCATCGAGCGCAAGGACCCCGTCGTGTGGTCCGAGCCGGGTACGCCGGGGCCCATCGTGGCCGATGAACTGGCGGGGTTCGAACGGGACGGATTCCTGGCGATCGACCAGCTCATCACGCCCGACGAGGTGAGCATCTACCACGCCGAGCTCGAGCGGTTGATCGACGACCCCACGATGCGGGCGGACGACCGCTCCATCGTGGAGCCGCGCTCCCAGGAGATCCGCACCATCTTTGAGGTGCACAAAATCAGCGAGCTGTTCGCGAAGCTCGCAGCCGACCCGCGAGTGGTGGGTCGGGCCCGGCAGATCCTGGGGTCCGACGTCTACATCCACCAGTCCCGGATCAACGTCAAGCCCGGGTTCGGCGCCACGGGGTTCTACTGGCACTCGGACTTCGAGACCTGGCACGCCGAGGACGGCCTCGCGAACATGCGGACCGTCTCGGTATCGATCGCGCTCACCAAGAATCACGACACCAACGGCGGCCTCATGATCATGCCGGGGTCGCACAAGACGTTCCTCGGCTGTGAAGGCGCGACGCCGAAGGACAACTACAAGCGGTCCCTGCAGATGCAGGACGCGGGCATTCCCTCGAACGAGACGCTGACCAGCCTCGCCTCGGACTACGGCATCCGGCTCTTCACCGGTGAGGCGGGTTCCGCGACCTGGTTCGACTGCAATGCCATGCACGGTTCGGGGGACAACATCACGCCGTTCCCGCGAAGCAACGTCTTCATCGTGTTCAACAGCGTGGAGAACACCGCGGTGGAGCCGTTCGCGGCGCCGGTCCGGCGGCCGGATTACATTGGGGCTCGGGACTTCACTCCGGTGAAGTAAGCAGTCTCGTAGGAGAGTTGGCCCGGCACCTGGGGGTGCCGGGTCGAACTTGTCTCTGCTTACACGGCGGGGTAGTCCGCTTACAGGGCGGGGTAGTCCGTGTAGCCCTTCTCCGTGCCGCCGTAGGACGTCGTTGTGTCAGGCGCGTTGTACGGGCCTCTTCGGGGCGAAGGGCGGGCCCCCGTCCTGCCTTCCTGGCGCCCCGGCGCCCGGCGCGCCAGGGTTCAGCCGGAGAGCACGTCGAGGATTCGGTCCACGTCCGCCTCCGTGTTGTACAGATGGAACGAGGCTCGCAGGTGCCCCGCCCGCGCGGACGTGATGATCCCGGCCCGGCTCAACTCGGGCTCCCTGTCAGCGAGTCCGGGGACGGAGACGATGGGTGAGGTGCCCGGCACCGGAGTGTGGTCCAGGGCCGCGAGACCCGCGCGGTAGCGGTCCGCGAGCGCCATGTCGTGCGCGTGCACCGCTTCGATGCCGGTCTCCTCCAGGTACGCCAGTGCCTGAGCCGCCCCGTGGTACGCGAGGAACGCGGGGGGCTCGTCGAAACGGCGGGCGTCGGGGGCCAGTTCCGACAGCGGGCCGTACGTGGAGTTCCAGGTGTCCGCCGACGCGAGCCAGCCACCGTGCAGCGGGACGAGGGACTCCTGCGCCTCCTCGCTCACCGTCAGGAACGACGTACCACGCGGACAGAGCAGCCACTTGAAGGCGCCGGTGACGGTGTAGTCGTACAGGCTCGCGTCGAAGGGCAGCCAGCCCGCCGCCTGTGTCGCGTCGTTGAGGATGCGGGCACCGTGGGCGGCGGCCGCCGCGCGTACCGCCGCGTCGTCGGCGATGCGGCCGTCGGCCGACTGCACGGCGGAGTACACGACCAGGGCGGTGGTGGGGCGGACCGCCTCGGCGAGCTCTTCGAGGGGTGCGTACCGGATCTTGAGGTCGCCACGCACCACGAAGGGGTTGATGATCGAGCTGAAGTCCCCCTCGGGGAAGAGGACTTCGGAGCCGGGCCGCTGCGCCGCCGCGATCAGCCCGGAGTGGACGGCGACCGAGCCGCCGCCCGCCACGCGCGCGTGCTCCACGCCGACGAGCCGCGCGAAGGACTCACGGGCGGCCTGCACGATTCCGAAGTCGCCCGAGCCGCCGCGTCTGCCCGCGCCGTTCTCGGCCGCGAGGTCCTGGATGGCCGCGACGGCGCGTGCGGGCAGCAGGCCGCAGCTCGCGGTGTTCAGATACGTCGACGTGGGCGCGAACTCGGCGCCGTTGTTGATCCCCATGGGGCCAACTCTCGCGCCCGACCGCGCCCACGTCCATCGCCGATGCGTGGAGTCGTCCTCTTAGCAGTGCTTACGCGTCCCTGCCTCCGGTCTGCGGGACCTCGCAGCCGTCGGGTCCGCAGGCGTCACCGTCCGCGAGGGTGGTGAGCGGCGAGCGGTTGCCCCACGCCTGCTCGAGTGCCTGCGCGAAGACGTCGGCGGGCTGGGCGCCGGAGACGCCGTACTTGCGGTCGAGGACGAAGAACGGCACGCCGTTCGCGCCGAGTTCGGCGGCCTCGCGCTCGTCGGTGCGTACGTCGTCGGCGTAGCGGGACGGGTCGGCGAGCACCGCGCGGGCCTCGTCCGCGTCGAGACCTGCCGCGACCGCCAGCTCCACGAGCCGCTCGTCGTCGTCGAAGACGGAGCGCTCCTCGGCGAAGTTGGCCCGGTAGAGGAGCCCGATCAGCGCGTCCTGCCTGCCCCGCTCCTTGGCGAGGTGGAGGAGGCGGTGCATGTCGAAGGTGCTGCCGTGGTCGCGGCCCTCGGTGAGGTAGTCGAGGCCTTCGGAGGAGGCGTTCACGCCGAGGTTCCGCTCGGCCTCCTTGGCCTGCTCCTCTCTCATGCCGTACTTCTTGGCGAGCATCGGGATCACGGGCCCGCTGTCGCCCTTGGCGCGCGAGGGGTCGAGCTCGAAGGAGCGGTGCACCACCTCGACGTCGTCGCGGTGCGGGAAGGCGGCGAGTGCCTTCTCGAAGCGGGCCTTGCCGACATAGCACCAGGGACAGGCGATATCGGACCAGATCTCGACGCGCATGTGACTAGCTCTCTTCAGGTCGAACGGTAGTGCGGAGGATCCCTCCGGTCAGTTGAAGAACGTACGACTCCGCCCGCTCATTCCCCGACCGCCGGCAGGGACAGCCGCATCCGCAGGTGCGTGTCCGCACCCTCGCCCTCATCCGCCGCCTGCCAGCCGTGGCGGACGTAGAAGGCCTGGGCGCGCCGGTTCTCCCGGTGGACGTCCAGGGTGGCCGTCCGGACGCCGTCGGCACGCCACTCCTCCACGCACGCGGCGTGCAGGTCCGTGCCCACGCCCGCGCGCCAGCGGTCGGGGTCGACGTGGAACTGGAAGAGCACGACGGTGTCCGCCGCCGCGCCCTCGGGCGTGCGGAAGGACGCGACGCCCACGATCCGGCCCGCACGGACCGCGCACAGCACATGCCCGTCACGGCGCTCGACGGCTCCTCGCCACATCGCTGCCCCGTCGACGCCTTCGTCCGGCGTCCCCTCGGGGTAGTACGTGGCGCGGGCGCGGGCGTGCAGGGCCGCGAGGGCCGGGGCGTCGGCGGGGAGGGCGGTGCGTATGACGGTCGGCATCACGGTCCGCGTCGTCGTGGGGGGTGCTGATGGGATCACGCTGCGATAGACGTGTTCCGGGACTCTTGAGTTCCGAGGCGGCTGAACTGGGCGCGGTAGGCGCTCGGCGTGAGCCCGGTGCGGCGCACCAGGTGGCCGCGGAGCGAGTCGGCGGTGCCGAGCCCGCAGGCCTGCGCCACCTGGTCCATGGCGAGCGACGTCGTCTCCAGGAGCTCCTTCGCCCGCTCGATGCGCTGGTGAAGCAGCCACTGCAGCGGGCTCACGCCGCTCTCCGCGTGGAAGCGCCGGGTGAGGGTGCGCACGCTCACGCCCGCCCGCCGGGCGAGGTCGGTGAGCGTGAGCGGCTCGTCGAGGTGGCGCATGGCCCAGCCGCGGGTGTCGGCGCAGGCGTCGCCGCGCTCGGGCGGCAGCGGGGTCTGCGTGAACTGGGTCTGGCCGCCGGGGCGCACGGGGGCGACGAGTGCGGCCCTGGCGACCTGGTTGGCGACGGCCGCACCGTAGTCGGTGCGGATGATGTGCAGGCACAGGTCGATCCCGGCGGCATACCCGGAGGACGTCATGACCTGCCCGTCCTCCACGTACAGGACGTCGCCCTTGAGGTCGAGCGCCGGATAGCGACTGCGCAGCTCCTCGGCGAGCTGCCAGTACGTGGTGGCACTGCGCCCGTCGAGCAGCCCCGCCTCGGCGAGCACGAAGGCACCGCTGCAGATGGAGGCGATGCGCCGCCCCGCGTCGGCGGCCTCGCGGACGGCGGCGACGGTCCGCGGGTCCGGTTCGTAGCGGTGTCCGGTGCCCGCGACGAGGAGCGTGTCGGCATCGCGTACGGCGTCGAGCCCGTGCTCCACCTGGAGGCTGAGCCCGCCGGTGGTGGCGATGGTGCCGGGCTCCGGGGTGCAGACGACCACCTCGTATCCGGGCCCGCCCGCGACCTCGACCTTCTCGAAGAGCATCTCGGGAATCGCGAGATTGAACATCGACACAGGTGAGGGCGCGATGACGGCGACGCGGTGGGGCCGGCGTGACCCGTGGGCGGACTTCGGGCGGGGCATGGCCAGAACCTCCGGAGGTATGGCATTCAGGCCACTACTGTATCCGTGCCGCCGTCAGCAGACTCATGGACATGGCAACGAACGACCTCGATCTCCACCTCTCTCAAGGCTCCCGCGCGGCGGGGCACTTGACGGAACCAGCCCCCGCTGGGGCACCCCGCAAGGGCCGCACCTCCCCCGGCCTCACCCTCACCGCCGCCATGCTCGGCTTCGCCCTGATCACGCTGGACGCCTCCGTGGTGAACGTGGCGCTGCCCGCGATCGGCGACTCCCTGGGCGGCGGCATGTCCGGGCTCCAGTGGGTCGTCGACGCCTACACCCTCGCCTTCGCCGCCCTGATGCTCTCCACCGGCGCGCTCTCCGACCGGATCGGCGCGACCCGTGCGTACGCGATCGGCATCACGGTGTTCACGGCCGCCTCGGTGGCCTGCGGCCTCGCGCCGTCCCTGCCCGCGCTGATCGGCGCGCGGGTGGTGCAGGGGGTGGCGGCCGCGGTGGTCCTGCCCGCCTCGCTCTCCCTCGTGCGCCAGGCCTACGAGGACGCGGCGCGGCGGGCGCGTGCGGTGGCGATGTGGGCGGCGGGCGGTTCGGTTGCGGTGGCGCTTGGCCCGGTGGCCGGCGGCGCGCTGACCACGGCGTGGGACTGGAGCGGCATCTTCTTCATCAACGTCCCCCTGGGCGCGGTGGCGCTCGTACTCCTGCTGCGGGCGCCGCGCTCGGAGCGTCGGCCCACGCCGCTGGACGTGCCGGGGCAACTGCTCGCGGTCCTGACCCTGACGGCCGTGACCTTCGCGGTCATCGAGGGCGGCACGACAGGCCTGATCGCCCTGGTGATCGCGGTGGCGGCGGCACTTGTGTTCCTGCGGACGGAGGCGCGACAGCCGCACCCGGTGGTGCCACTGACGCTCTTCCGCGACCGGACGGTCGCGATCACGGTCGCCGCAGGGGCCGCGTGCAGCGTCGCCTTCTACGGTCTCGTCTTCGTCTTCAGCCTCTTCTTCCAGGAGGTGCAGGGGCGTTCGGCACTGTGGGCCGGGCTGATGTTCCTGCCGATGACGGGGCTCATCGCGGTCACGAACGTCGTGGCGGGGAAGCTGGCGGCGAGGGTGGGCCCGCGGCTCCCGATGCTGGCGGGCCAGTCGCTGGCCGTACTCGGCCTGCTGGCACTGCTCTTCGCCGACGCGGGGACACCCGCGCTGGTCCTGGCCTTCCTGATGGTGCCGCTGGCGCTGGGATGCGCACTGACGATTCCGCCGCTCACCGCGGCGATGATGGAGGCAGTGCCCGCGGAGCGTGCAGGGCTCGCCGCGGGGGTCCTCAACTCGGCCCGGCAGGTGGCCGGGGGCCTGGGGATCGCGGCCTTCGGGGGCCTGGTGGCGGGGGACTTCGTCGCCGGGATGCGCATCAGCCTGTTGATCGCCGCGGGGTTTCTGGCGGCTTCGGCGGTGGCAACGCTGGGGCTGCGAAAGGGGCGTTGACCTCTTCCGGGTATCTCGAGGGACGTCCTCGCCGAGCTGGACGGCGTGGTGGCCTGGGGCGGTGACTTCAAGACGCCCAAGGAGTCCCACTTCGAGATCGCGACGACGCCCGGCCATCCGAAGCCGAAGGGCGTGTCCCGCACGATCCACCGGTGGAACTCCGGTCCGGGCAGTGAGGGTGCGGGAGCGACGGACGCGTTCACTCCGGAGCGAAACAGCGCGGCCCGTTCCTTCCGGGCAGGCTGAAATCCGCGGCCCCCGGGGTGCTCAAGAACCGTCCCTCAGGCCCCGGGGCCAGTTCGGGCGGAACTCGATCCCGTCGTACGTCACCACGCACCCCTCCCCCACCGGCGACTGCGCCATGAAACCGACCAGGGCCGCACCCGCCGTCTTCTCCTCGCCCAGGGAGAAGATCCGGACGAACGTCCACCGTTCGCCGTCCAGCGACGCGTGGAACGCGAACGCTCCTCCCGTGCGGCTGATGCGGAGCCAGACCGTGCTGCCGTCCACCACGAACGCGTTCGCGTCGTCGGAGCGGCCGCGGGTGACGACCGTGCAGACCGTCGCCTCGTCCGGCGACCGCTCCAGGCAGAGCTTCGCCCACTCCCGGTCGCCCACGTGCAGATAGAGCACGCCCGCGTCGAACGCCGCCGCGAAACCGACCGTCACCCGCGCGATCAGCTGGAAGTCCCCCTCGGGCGCACCGAGGAGACGTGGCGCGTCCGATGCGGGGTCCAGGGCCTCGCCCGTCGGCGGCACGAAGCGGTCCTGCCGGGAGCCCGCCCACCCGGTCAGCACCCCGTCCTCGTACGACCAGTTTCCGTCGGGGCCGTACGAGCGCAGGGAGAAGGGCAGTTCGGGGATGTTGACGTCCATGGGCGTCAGTGTTCCAGGCGCCCGTCGTAGCGACGCGGCAGCCCCAGCGGATTGTCGTCCCGCAGCTCCGGCGGGAGCAGCGCGGCAGGCGTGTTCTGGTACGCGACAGGGCGCAGCCAGCGCTCGATCGCCGTACCGCCCACGGAGGTGGAGGTGGACGTCGTCGCCGGGTACGGCCCGCCGTGGTGCTGCGCGGGCGCCACCGCGACCCCGGTCGGCCACCCGTTGACCAGCACGCGTCCGGCCAGCGGCGTCAGTTCCGCGAGCAGCGCGGCGCCGCCGCCCTCGCCCGCGGCCTCTTCGGCCGACAGCTGCACGGTGGCCGTGAGGTTGCCGGGGAGGCGGGTCAGCACCGAGGTGATCTCCGCCTCGTTCTCGTATCGGGCGACTACCGTCACCGGGCCGAAGCACTCCTCCAGGAGCAGGTCGTGCTCCCCGGACTCGGCGAGCTTCGCCGCCGGGACCGTCAGGAAGCCCGCGCTCACCGTGTGCTCGCCGCCCGCGCCCGGCGTCACCGGCGCGTCCACGCCCGGCAGCTCGCCCCGCTCCTTCACGCCCGCCACGAAGTTGTCCCGCATCCGGTGGTCGAGGAGCACCCCGGCCTCGGTGTCGCTGACCGCCTCCGTCAGGGACTTGAGGAAACGGTCGCCGCCCGCGCCCGCCGGCGCGAAGACCAGGCCCGGTTTGACGCAGAACTGGCCGACGCCGAGCGTCATCGAACCCGCGAGGCGCGCCCCGATCTCCTCCGCGCGCTCGACAGCCGCCGACTCGGTCACGACGACCGGGTTGAGGGAGCCCAGCTCGCCGTGGAAGGGGATCGGCACGGGACGGGCCGCCGCCGCGTCGAAGAGGGCTCGGCCGCCGCGGATCGAGCCCGTGAAGCCCGCGCCGGACACGAGCGGGTGCCTGACCAGCTCGACACCGGCCTCGAAGCCGTGCACGAGCCCGAGGACACCCTCGGGGATGTCGTGCAGGGCCGCGGCCCGCCGCAGCGTCGCCGCCACCAGCTCGGAGGTGGCCGGGTGGTCCGGGTGCGCCTTGACGACCACGGGGCACCCCGCGGCGAGCGCGCTCGCGGTGTCGCCGCCGGGCACGGAGAAGGCGAAGGGGAAGTTGGACGCGGAGTAGACGGCCACGACGCCCAGCGGGATCTTGTAGCGCCGCAGGTCCGGGATGGGCGGGGTCGCGCTGCTGTCGGGGTGGTCGATGACGACGCCGAGGAAGCCGCCCTCGTCGACCACGTCCGCGAAGGCCCGCAACTGATAGCAGGTGCGTGCGAGTTCACCGGTCAGCCGGACGGGACCGAGCGCGGTCTCCGCGTCCGCGGCCTCCACCAGGTGATCCTTGGCGCCATCGAGCAGTTCGGCCGCTGAGCGCAGGAAGGCCGCGCGTACGGTGCGGTCGGCGAGGGCGTCCTGGGCGGCCAGTGCGCCGCGCACCGCCTGATCCACCTCTTGGGCTGTGGCTTCGACCGCAACCTGTTCGCGCTGCTTCCCGGTTCGGGGGTCGACACTCCAGACTGGTGCTGCTGCCACCGCGGGCTCCTCCAGAGGTGATGCCACAGATGTGCTTACAGATGTGCTGCCACCCACCTGGGCTGTTCGATATGCTGAACGCTGTCTCCGATGATGAATAGCGGAGACTTCGGAGACTATTTCTCGTCGAACTAAGGGGTCAAGGGCGATGTCGGCTGGCGAGACTGGCGGGGCGCAGGTCAAGTCCGCGGTGCGGACGGTGGAGTTGCTCGAATACTTCGCGGGCCGCCCCGGAATGCACTCCTTGGCCGCCGTCCAGGAAGCCGTCGGGTACCCCAAGTCCAGCCTCTACATGCTCCTTCGTACGCTGGTCGAGCTGGGCTGGGTGGAGACGGACGCGACGGGCACGCGGTACGGCATCGGGGTGCGCGCCCTGCTGGTCGGTACCTCGTACATCGACGGTGACGAGGTCGTGGCGGCGGCGCGTCCGACGCTCGACCGCCTCTCGGACGACACCACGGAGACGATCCACCTGGCGCGCCTGGACGGCACGAACGTCGTGTACCTCGCCACGCGCCAGTCGCAGCACTACCTGCGCCCCTTCACGCGGGTGGGCCGCCGCCTCCCCGCGCACTCGACGTCGCTGGGCAAGGCGCTGCTCGCCACCCACACCGACGAGCAGGTCCGCAAGATGCTGCCGGAGACGCTGCCCGCGCTGACCGAGCACACGATCACCGACCGCGAGAAGCTGATCGAGGAACTGCGGACGGTGCGCGAGCAGGGCTTCGCGGTGGACCGCGAGGAGAACACGCTGGGGCTGCGCTGCTTCGGCGTCGCGATCCCGTACCGCACGCCCGCGCGGGACGCGATCAGCTGCTCCGTGCCGGTGGCTCGGCTGACGCCGGCGCACGAACAGATGGTGAAGGACGCGTTGTTCGACGCGCGGGACCGGCTGACGCTGGCCACTCGTAGACTTTGAGCATGGTGAGCACAATGAGCATGGATGTCAGTCTGCGCCCGGTGCACGACAGCGATCTCCCGGTCTTCTACCGGCAGATGAACGATCCGGAGGCCAACCGCGTCGCGGCCTTCACCTCGCCGAAGTCAGCGGACTGGACGCATTTTGAAGCCCACTGGAAGGGGCTCCGGGAGTCGGGTGCCGTGGTCGCCCGCACGGTCCTCGCGGACGGCGATGTGGTGGGCAGCGCGGCGGTGTACGGGGAGCCGGGCGAGCGCGAGGTCACGTACTGGATCGACCGCGCGTACTGGGGCCGCGGCCTGGCGACGGCCGCGTTGCGGGCTCTCCTCACGGAGGTGCCCGAGCGCCCGCTGTACGCGCGGGCGGCGGCGGACAACGCGGGTTCCCTGCGGGTGCTCGAGAAGTGCGGCTTCCGGGTGACAGCCGCCGCACGGGGCTTCGCGCATGCGCGGGGCGAGGAGATCGACGAGGCGGTGTTGGTGCTGGGGTAGAGGGCCCTGCGGGGCTTTCCCCCATCCCACCCCTTCCCGGCTGTACCTATCAGGGGCTCCGCCCCAGACCTCGCTCCTCAAACGCCGGAGGGGCTAGAAATGGCCCGTCCGGCATTTGAGGACGAACCCGGTGAAAAGGAAGGGCCCTCCCCCGCACGGCGGACCCGGATCGTCGGCACGCAGGACGTGCCCGGCGCCCCGCGCCGGAAGCGTAGGGCGCATGAGACAGGCCCTGCGCACCGCCGCCATCCTCGCCGCCCTCCCGTACCTCACCCTCAAGCTCGCCTGGATCGCGGGCAGTCACATCGGCATCCCCGAGGGCAGCAGGCTCCTCGAGCACCGCACCACCATGATCTTCGCCAACGGCCTCACGCTGCTCATGGACGCGAGCGTCATCGTCCTCGCCCTGCTCCTGACCCGCCCCTGGGGCCTGCGGACTCCCGCATGGCTGCTCGCGTTCCCCATGTGGGCCGCCACCGGGCTGCTGACGCCGATCATGGCCGGCTTCCCGCTCCAGCTCCTGGTCAAGGCCCTCGGCGGCACGGTCAACGAGCCCTCGGAGGACGGCGGCAGCGACGGCGCCTTTCTCCACGAGTGGGTCTTCGGCGTCGTCTACGGCGGCTTCATCCTCCAAGGTCTCGCCCTCGGCACCCTGTTCGTCCGCTACGCACGGGACCGCTGGGGACACATGTGGCGGGGCCACGTCCGGGACCTGCCCCGCGGGGCGTCCAAGGGCGCCCGGACCACCGCCCTAGTCGCGCTCCTCCTGGCCCTCGCCCCCGCAGCCCTGCACCTCCTGTGGGCCACCGGCTCCACCGTCGGCCTCAACGAGGCCCGGATCGAGGAGCGTACGACCGACTTCTACGTCCTTGAGGCGCTGGATCTGCTCTACCTCGCCGCAGCCGTGGCCGGCGGGCTGCTCATCGTCTTCCGGCGGGCTCCCGCGCTGCCCGTCAAGGTGCCGCTCGCGCTCGCCTGGCTCGGCTCGGGCGCGGTCGGCTGCTGGGGCGGCTGGCTGCTGTTCGCCTCGCTCGGCGGCGTCGACGACATCGCCGAGCAGCCGACGACGCCGATGATCCTGACCTACGCTGTGCAGATGATCATCGGGGCGCTTGTGGTCACTCTCGGGGTGCGTTTCTTCACGGAGCGGGCGAACACGGCCGCCCTGGAGGCGAACGCCGCTGCCCCGGAGGCGAACACGGCCGCCCCCGAAGCGCGGCATCCGGCGTGAAGGCCCTCGCAACTCTCCGACAGGCCCTCCGGCGGGCCCTGACGCCCCTGTTCGGACGGCGGGCACGGCGCCGTTGGATCCACCTCATCCTCGGCGGCGCGCTCGCCATGCCGTACGTCTTCGTGGGTTCGTTCATCGTCGGTCCGCTGCTCGGCGAGGACAACGTCTTCGGCTCGCTCACCGCCCAACTCTCCATGTTCGCCGTGGGGTTGCCGCTCGCCGCGATCACCGCGCTCTTCCCGCTCACCCGGCCCATGTCGGTGGCCGCCGTGCGCGCGCTGTGCGAGGTGCCCGGCGACGCGCTCGCCGACGGACCCGCACGGTCCCGGCAGGAGCGCGGGCGCACCGTCGCGTGGTTCACGCTGCACCTCGGGTTCGGCGGGATCATCAGCGGAATGTCCCTCGCGCTCGCGCCGTTCGGAGCGGTGCTCATCGCACTGCCGTTCACGGCGGCGTTGCGGGACAGCAAGGTCGGGATGCCCGAACTCTTCGGCAAGGGCTGGGTGCTTGCCCTCTCCCCGGTCGCCGGGATCCTCTCCCTCCTCGCCCTCGCGGGGTGCGCGGCGGCGGCCGGGGGCCTGCTCGCGCGCTGGGCGCCCGGACTCCTCGGGCCATCGCCCGCCGACCGGCTCGCGGCGGCCGAGCAGCGCGCGGCCGACCTCGCCGTGCGCAACCGGCTCGCACGGGAGCTGCACGACTCGGTGGGGCACGCCCTGAGCGCCGTCACGCTGCAGGCGAGCGCCGCCCGCAGGGTCCTCGACCGCGATCCGGAGTTCGTCCGCGAGGCGCTGGCCGCGATCGAGGAGACGACCCGGCGCACGGTGGGTGAACTCGACGCCGTCCTGGGGGTGTTGCGGGAGGGTGGCGGCGATCAGGCGAGCCCGACCGCTCCCGCGCCCACGCTCGACGCCGATCTCGACGGCCTCCTCAAGCGCATCCGCGCGGGCGGCCTGCGGGTGAAGGCGACGGTCGAGCTGGGCCCCACGGGCGCGGACGCCCTGCCCCCGATGGTGTCCCGCGAGGCCTACCGCATCGTCCAGGAGAGCCTGAGCAACGCACTGCGGCACGCGGGCCCCGACGCCCCGGTCACCCTGCGGATCGCCCTGGACGGCCCCGACCTGGAGATCGTCGCGGAGAACCCGCTGCCCCACGGCACCCCCGCGCCCCGCCCCGGCGGCGGCCACGGCCTGCGCGGCATGGCCGACCGGGCCAGGCTCCTCGGCGGCACGGTCCGATCGGGCCCCGCCGACGGGGTGTGGCGTGTGCACGTACGACTCCCCCTGAAGGCATCCGCATGACGACCGACCCGAAGGGACCCGTACGAACATGACCGAGACGGCCGCAGCCCCCATCCGCATCGTGCTCGCCGACGACGAGCGCATGGTGCGCACCGCCCTGCGCGTGATCCTCTCCGCCGAGCCCGACCTGGAGGTCGTCGGCGAGGCCGCGAGCGGCGCGGAGGCGGTGTCCGTCGTGCGCGAGCTGAAGCCCGACGTGGTGCTCATGGACGTACGCATGCCGGAGATCGACGGCATCCGGGCCACCGAGCAGATCCTGCAGACGCATGCCGACCCGCCGCGCATCGTGGTCGTGACGACCTTCGAGAACGACTCCTACGTGTACGAGGCGCTGCGCGCCGGGGCCTCCGGGTTCCTCCTGAAGCGGGCCGACGCGGACTCGCTCGTGCAGGCGGTGCGGCTCGTCGCACGCAGCGACTCGCTGCTCTTTCCCGCGGCGGTGCGCGCCCTGGCCGCCGAGCACGCGCGCGCGAAGCCCGCTCCGCCGGCCTGGGTGGCCAGGCTGACGGGGCGCGAGAGCGAGGTCCTGCGGCTGATGGCGGCGGGCCTGACGAACGCGGAGATCGCGGGGCGGATGGGCGTGGGTCCCGCGACGGTGAAGACGCACGTGGCGGCGGTGCTCGCCAAGACGGGGGCGCGGGACCGTACGCAGGCGGTGATCGCGGCGTACGAGGCGGGCTTCATGGACGCCGGCTGACCCTCCGGTCCGGTGTCCCGCAGTATGAGGAATCTCTAAGAAACCCGGCAGACCGGAACGAATGCGTCCGTGTCGCTCGTCCTTTCACGGGATGAACAAGACGATCAGGCACGCCTCGGTCTTCACGCTGCTGCTCGTGGTCGCCCTCCTGGTGCGGGCGACGTGGGTGCAGTTCCACGACTCGAAGGCGCTCGCGGACGACAAGCTGAACCGGCGGAACGTGATCGAGCAGTACGCGAACCCGCTGGGCGACATCATCGTGGGCGGTGAGGCCATCACCGGCTCCGAGCGGACGAAGGGCGGCGACCTCGCGTACAAGCGCACCTACAAGGACGGCGATCTGTACTCGGCCGTCACGGGCTACAGCTCGCAGGTGTACGGAGCGACGCAGCTCGAGGGCATCTACAAGGACATCCTCGACGGCACCGACATACGGCTGAAGAACCCGCTGGACGCGGTCACGAACAAGCGCGCCGATCCGGGTGACGTGGTCACGACGATCGACCCGGCGGTGCAGAAGGCCGCGTACAAGTCGCTCGGCGACAAGAAGGGCGCGGCCGTCGCGATCGACCCGAAAACGGGCAAGATCCTCGGCGTGGTGTCGACCCCCTCGTACGACCCCTCGGACATCAGCGGTTCCACGGACTCCAAGGCGTGGAAGTCACTGACGGGCGACGAGGACAAGCCGCTGGTCAACGGCGCGCTGCGGCAGGCGCTGCCGCCGGGCTCGACGTTCAAGCTGGTGGTCGCGGCGGCGGCGCTCGAGGACGGGCTCTACGGCTCGGCGGACACCAGGACCGACAGCCCGAACCCGTACACGCTGCCCGGTACGTCCACCGTCCTGACGAACGAGAACGCGAGCGCACCGTGCGAGGACGCCGACATCCGTACGGCCCTCCAGTACTCGTGCAACAACGTCTTCGCGAAGCTGGCGGTCGACCTGGGCCAGGACAAGGTCAAGGCGATGGCCGAGAAGATGGGCTTCAACACCGACAAGCTGGACGTGCCGGTGCGCGCGTCCGAGAGCGTCTATCCGTCGGACATGGACAAGGCCCAGACCGCGCTGACCGGCATCGGCCAGTTCGACGTCACGGCGACGCCGCTGCAGATGTCGATGGTCTCGGCGGCGATCGCCAACGGCGGTGAGCTGGTCTCGCCGCACATGGTGTCCCAGACCACCGACTCGGACGGCGACGTCCTCGATTCGTACGACGACCCTGACTCGGAACGCGTGATGAGCGAGAGCACGGCGCGTGAGCTGCAGTCGGCGATGCAGACGGTCGTCGACAAGGGCACGGGCTCGAACGCGCAGATCAGCGGCGCGGAGGTGGGCGGCAAGACGGGCACGGCCCAGCACGGCGAGAACAACAGCAAGACGCCGTACGCGTGGTTCACCTCGTACGCCAAGGGCAGCGACGGCAAGGAGGTCGCGGTGGCGGTCATCGTCGAGTCCTCGGACGCGGCGAGGTCAGAGGTGAGCGGCAACGGCCTGGCGGCACCGATCGCGAAGGCGATGATGTCGGCGGCGCTGAAGTCGTAGCCCCGCCTGCCCCGCGGGGTGCCGATCAAGAGTGACGGCACCCCGCGGAGGTCAACGGCGCGAACGCCAGACCTGCCGGCCCCACAGCGCCGCGAACGGAACCAAGGCCCCCGCCAGCAGCCCTCCGACGAAGCCGAGCCCGCTGCCCGCGTCACCGTCATCGACGGCAACGGCAACCCCCGCCAACACACCGGCCACCGCCACGACAGCCACCAGCACATAGAACCGCCGGCTGTAGAACCGCCCCCGGCCCGGCGCCCCGGGCGGCGCCGGAATCTCCGCGTCAGGCCCAAGGCTCGCAGCCAGCGGCCGCTTGAACCACGCATAGACGATCCAGTTCCCACAGGCCTCCCAGCCGTCGGGAGCCAACCGCTCGTCCAGTCCCTCCCGCCCCCGCGTGACCAGCTCACGCCGGTACTCCCAGCGCTGCGGCCGCTCCAGGTCCCGGTGGCTGACGAAGCGCCCGAGCGCGTCGACCCGTTCGACCTCCCACCCCTCGTCGCCGAAGCGGTTCAGCAACTCCTCGTCGACGTACGTGTCGGCGGCCCACCGCCACGTCTCGACGTGCGCGCCGGGGGCCTCGGGTTCCTGTCCCCCGGCAGGCACCAGCTCGCGGGCGAACTCCTCCGCGGGCCCGAACTCGGCCTCCGGGTCCGCGCCGCCCGACTCCTCCAGATGCGCCCGCAGATCGGCGACGGTCGCCTCGACGTGATCGGCGGGTGCCCCCTGCTCCCGCAACAGCGCGGCGAGTTCGACGAAGTAGCTCATCGCACACCTGCCTTCGCGAGCACCTCACGTACGGATCCGTCGAAGGCGAGCCACAGCCCGCCCTGCTCGCCGAGGGTGGCGCGCCCGGCGTCCGTCAGGGAGTAGTAGCGCCGGCCGGGCCCCTTCTCGGTGGCCCGGAACTCGGCAGCGACCAGGCCCGCCTCCTCCAGGCGGTTGAGCACGGGATAGAGCGTGCCGCCCTTGATCTGACCGAAGCCGGCGGCGCCGAGCAGCTTGGCGATCTCGTAGCCGTAGCTCTCGCCGTCGGTGAGGCTTGCGAGTACGAGCAGATCGAGTACGCCCTTGAACCAGCTGGCTCTGCGATCGGTCTTCGCGCCTCCGGACATGGGTGCGGCCATGGTCAGTTGCCCTTCGGGGTCGGCACGTGCGTGGGCACGGAGCCGATCGGCTCCGGCACGGGGAGCGTCAAGTCCCTTACCGAGAGGGCGATATGGATGACGATCGGCAGCACCAGGCTCCCGGTCGTCACATAGAGCCCGGCGAACACCGCCCCGACGCAGCCGAAGGCGATGACACCGCTGCGGCCCTGGTAGAAACCGGCGGCGGCGTACACGAGGGCCGATAGGGCCGCGGCCACATAGATGTTGAGGTCGAGCACGCCGACGCCGAAGGCGATCAGGAGCCCGCGGTAGACGAGTTCGGCGCAGACGCCGTCGGTCACGGCGACGGCGATCGCCAGGCGGCGCTCCTGTGCCGTGCGCGGCAGCATCGCCTGGATGGATGCGAGCCCCGGCACGTTCCTGCCGCCTTCGGCGAGGGCGCGCATCTTCCGCCCGGACACCACCGAGATCGCTGCGATCACGACGATGACGACGGCGGTGGACACCGGCGATTCGGGCGCCGCGATGCCGAGGTCGGACGCGTCCATACCCGGCGAGAGCAACAGGGCCGCCACGGCGAGCGCCGCGAAGACACACCAGAAGGCGAGCACGAAGGTGAAGTAGCCGACGAGAGCGCGGGGTTCGGTGTCGCGGCGGCGGGCCAGCGAGGCGTAGAGGCGGCGGCCGAACCAGGGCTCACCGAACAGCAGATAGGCGCCGAGCACGGCCGTGAGGGCCGTGGACGCGGCCGAGAAGTCAGGCGAAACGGTCATGGTGGGATCCCCCTTCCCGAAAGGGGCCGCGACGGACGTGCCGCGCGACCCCATGAGCATGTGAGCTACCTAGACCGTAAAGCGACCTAGTCAGGAATGCAACCTATCTCGCGATGCCGACTCCACCTCGGCATCGGGCAACGGGGCCTACTCCACGAAGTACGTCGGGTTCGGCAGCTTGTACGTCTTGTCCGCGTACCCGCCCGCGAGGTCGGAGACCTGGTCGCCGAAGCTGCCGACGATGTCGTAGCCGGTCGACTCGATGTGCTTGCGGGTGCCTTCCTTGAACTGCACCGTGGTGCACTCCCACTTGGCGGGCGTCGCGCAGTGGCTCAGGTAGGCGGGCGGGGCGGTCTTGTTCTTGGTGAAGACGT
Organism: Streptomyces sp. A18; assembly: GCF_059026065.1. Lineage (NCBI taxonomy): Bacteria > Bacillati > Actinomycetota > Actinomycetes > Kitasatosporales > Streptomycetaceae > Streptomyces > Streptomyces sp. A18. The sequence goes on from NZ_JBWLKL010000006.1 coordinate 100,904, forward strand.
GCGTGGTGTCGAGCTGCGTGTCGTAACCGGCCTTGGCGAGGTTGGTGACCGCGCCCGCGCGCTGCGACTCGCTCAGGCCGGTCAGGAAGAAGACCTCGACGCCCTTGCCCTTGGCGTACTTGACGAGCTCGGGCATGCCGAAGACGGCGGGACGCTTGGCCGCCTTCACGTACGCGTCCCACGTGGCGTTGTCGTAGGTGTAGTTGGTGGTCTTCTCGTAGTCGAAGCTGAGCAGTGCGGTGTCGTCCACGTCGAGGACTATCGCGGGCTTCTTGCCGTGGCCGCCGCTCTTCCCGCCGCGCCCCTCGGCGCCGTGCGCGGCGGCCTTCCTGATGCCCTTCTTCGCCTTCGCCTGGATGCGCGCGAGGTCCTTGGCGTACGGGCTGTCGGGCGAGGAACGCCAGACACCGTCGGCGTCCTGGTACGCGCCGTAGTAGTCGTCGATCTCACCGACGAGCACGCCGATGTTCTGGGGTTCGGCGGTGTGCCGCGCCGAGGCGTTGTCGGCGGTGGCTGCACCGGTGCCGTACAGCGTGGCGCCTGCGACGGCGCATGCGGTGGCGATGCCCGCCACCCGTAGGGACTTCCGCATAGGTCGATTTCTCCGGATCAGGGTCTCGGGGTCAGGGGCAGAGTCGGTGTAGACCCACCGAGTTCGAGCAGGTCAACGCCTGTCTACGCGCACTGTCTACGCGCATCACACGCAACCTCGCGAGACCCTTTACCCGATCAATACCTGATCCGGAGAAACCCCTGGTGCCGCGGGCCCGACCCCTACGCGCCGGGCCTCCAGCCCGGGTCGCGGCCGCTGAGGCCGATCACACGATCGAGGAGCGGCGCGTCGTCCGGCACCGGGACCACGGCCCCGAACAGGCTGTCCCCGGACGAGCCGCCCTCCTCGGGCGTGAGCAGCGCCTCGGCCACCGAGAGACTCGCCTCGTCGGGGGCGTACGTCTGGCCCGTGGCCCGTGCCAGGTCCCAGCCGTGTACGACGAGTTCGTCCATGGCGACGGCGCCCGCGACGGCACCCGGCAGATCGATGCCGCCCGCCCGGGTCATGCCCTCCCACGCGGCCGGGTCGCGCCACGCCTCCACCAGCTCGTCAAGGAGCTTCGGCAGGGCGGCACGCCACTCGGGGCCGACGTCCGGCACGACGTCCCCGGGAACCTGGTCGAGGTGCGGCCCGAGATCCTTGCGCGCGGCATCACGGAACGCACCGGTCAGACCGACCAGATGCCCAAGGAGATGGCGCACCCGGTACTCCGGACAGGGCGTGGGCCCCGCCAGCTGCTCGTCGGTGATGCCTTCCGCGACGCCCGCCACAAGCCGGGCCTGCGGTGCGAAGTCGATCATGTCCGTCATGGATCCTCCCGATTTCCGGCAGCCCTGTACCGCGGACCGCTCCTGCCGTGTAGACCGGCCCGACGCCCGGAACTCATCGCCGGGCCCGCACGGACACCCGGGCGGGCGAACTACTTCACGTCCGCCCAGCGCTTGATGGTCGCCGTGGCCTCGGCCTGATCGGCGGCCGGCAGCTTGGCGATGGAGGCGCCGTGGTTGGAGCCGGGGGCCTCGTAGCGGTACGAGTCGCGGTGGCTCGGCGTGAACTTCTCCGCGCTCCACGGGTCGTTCTCGCCGTAGATGAACATCATCCGCTGGCCGCGGGTCTTCACCCAGCGGTCGACGTCGGCGATGGTCCTGTTGTGGTACGAGCCGCGCATCGCCTCGGGAAGCACCGAGTTGGGCTGGTAGATGTCCGGGTAGTGGCGGACGTCCTTGAGGTGCTTGAACTTCAGGTCGGCCCAGCCGAGTTGGGTGGCAGCCTGACGGTAGTAGGGGCCCGTGCCGTTCGTGCCGAGGCTCTCGTCCTGGTAGACGCTGAAGCCGTGCTTCTTCGACCAGTCGTAGAGCTCGTCGTCGCCTGCCTTCTTGGCATCGGGCACGGTCGGGCAGTCGTCGGCGGTGCCGCTCTGCCAGAAGTTCCACACCTGGTCGAGCACCGCGAACTCGTAGGCGCGGTCGGTGGTGCCGAGCGTCTCCTCGAAGGTGTCGCCGTTGGCCTTCGCGTCCGCCTCGAACTTGGGGAGCAGTGCCTCACGGCGTACGAGCATCTCGCGCTGCACCGCGTTGAGCGCGGCCCGGCACTCGGCCGTGCCGACCGTCCTGAAGAACCGCTCGTAGCCGCTGTCGTCCGTGTTGTTGGCGTCGTTCGGCGCCACGAACGCGACGACCGCGTCCAGGTCGTCGGGGTAGAAGCGCTCGTGGTACGTCGCCGTCATACCGCCCTTGCTGGCGCCCGTGCCGAGCCACTTGCCCTTCTCGATGCCGCGCAGGGCCTGGGTGAGGCGGTGCTCGTCGGCGGCCTCCTGCTGGACGGTGAGCTTGGACCAGTCGGAACCGGTCGCGCCCGAGGGCCGGGACTGCTCGAAGTAGCGGTGCTCGACGCTGACTTGGTTTGCGTCGATCAGCTTGGTGAGGGCAGTGGTGTTGGACGCCAGGGTGTAGCCGCCGGTGTAGAGGACGGTCGGCTTGTCCGTGGACTTGTGCCAGAGCGTGGCGCGCTGGGTGAACGTGCCGGCGCCGGGGTCACCGTGGTCGACGGGCTGGGCGTACGTGAGCGTGTAGAAGGGGTGGCCCTCCTTGTCGGCCACGGAGACGACCTTCATGCCGGGGATCTTCTCCAACTGCTCCCGGATGTCGGTCTTGCCGTCCGCCGCGGTGGGTCTCTCGCCGTCCTGCGCGGCCGCGGGCACCGCCCCGCCGAGTACGGCCGCGCCTGCCATCAATCCGGCACAGACCAGCGCGGATATCCCCTTGATGCGCACCTTGACTCCTCGTCCTGTGGTCGCCGCTCGTCCGCTCGTGGCCGGAGCGACGGTGTTGTGGTGCGCGGATGGTAACCGGTTCCACTTGGAGTGCGACAGGGGCCATTTGCGGTGCGCCGAGGGCTACTTGAGGTGCTCCAGAGCCTTGGTCACGTGCGCGAGATCCGCGTCGGACGCGAGGCCCGCGTGGTAGAGGCGCAGTTCGTCCGCTCCCAGCGTGACCGCCTGCTCGGCGTCGGCGGCGAGAGTGGCGGGGCTGCCGCCCATGCCGGAGACGACGGTGAGGTTCGCGGCGAGGATGGTGCGGTCGGATCGGTGTTCGTCGAAGGGCTCAAGCGCCTGGGCGCCGCCCGTGCAGGGCACGACCACGCCGTCGGCCACGGAGAGGATGTGCCGCGGGTCGACTCCGGCGTTGGCGCCGCAGTGGTACGCCACCGGGTCGGCGTGCAGCAGCACTTGGAAGCCGTCCGGGGCAGCGGAGCGCACGGCCGCGATCGCCGCCTCCTGGAGCGTGCGGGCGGTTTCCTCACGCCACGCGCGCGCGCCCGCCGCCGTCTCGGCGCCGAGGAGCTCCTCCACCGCCGCCCAGCCGCCCGGGGTCTCGTCGCCCCGCCACACGGACTCCAGGGCGCGGCGGACCGCGGCAGCCGACTCGTCGGGGGAGAGCCCCTGCTGTGCGTACCCCGCACGGCAGTCCGCGCAGAAGCACAGCGACATCAGGTACTGCCCGGCCTCGCCGAGCGGCACTCCCGCGATCTTGTCGTGGGCGTGCAGATGCGCGAGGCCGTACCAGCCGAGGGACTCCAGTTCGGTGCCGCGCGCGCCGGGGCGCACGGCGGCCTCCGCCGCGAGGTCGACGAGGTACGCGCGCGTGGCGGGCCGTGCGATGCAGGGCGCCCAGGGGTAGCGGTCTCCGTAGGCGTTGACCACCGAGGTGTCCGGATGGTCGGCGCCCATACGGGAGTTGTGGGCAAGGACCACCCAGGTGTGCACGTCGAGCCCCACGCCCGCGAGCGCGTCGGCGGCTGCTCCGTAGGCATCACCCGGGGCCCAGCTCCCGGCCGCGTACGGGCGCAGCTCTCGTCCTTCCCACCGGTCGCCGGGCTCGTACAGGACCGCCGCGTGCTCGGCGGTGACGATGCGATGGCGGGGGTGGCGGGGCGTCAGCGCGCGCGTGGAGTGGTAGGCGGAGGCGAGGGTGACCTGCTGGACGCCGAGGTCCGCGATGCGGGCGGGCGCTCCGGGGTCACCGACGACGTCCCAGGGGTACAGGAAGGCGGAGGTCCTCACGCGCTCTCCTCCCGCAGGATGGCGCGCCCGCGCTCGGTCAGTTCGGCGAGGCGCTTGATGTGCTCGTCGGCGGGTTCGTGCAGCGGCGGCCGCACCCCGCCGACGTCGAGGCCGGACAGGCGTACGCCCGCCTTGACGAGGGAGACCGCGTATCCCCGGCCTTCGCTGCGCAGCTCGACGAAGGGCCGGTAGAAGCCGTCGACGAGCCGGTTCACGAGGGCGTCGCCCTCGGCGGTGCCGGCGTTGAAGGCCCGGTGGAAGGCGAGCGCGATGTCGGGCGCGAAGCAGAAGACCGCCGACGAGTAGAGCGTCACGCCGATGCCCCGGTAGGCGAGCCCGGTCAGCTCGGCGGTGGGCAGACCGTTGAAGTAGAGGAATTCCTCCGGGACTTCGGCACGCACGGCGCTGACGATGCGCTGCATCAGGTCCATGTCGCCGAGGCCGTCCTTGAAGCCGATGATCCCCTCGGTACGGGCGAACTCGACCACTGTCTCCGGGGTGAACACGGCGTTGTCGCGCTGGTAGACGATGACGTCGAGGGAGGTCGCGGCGGCCAGCTCGGCGTAGTGCCGCAGCAGCCCCTCCTGCCCGGCCACGACGAGGTAGGGCGGCATGGCGAGCAGCCCGTCGGCACCCGCCTCCTCGGCGAGCTTCGCGTACCGCACGGCTAGCGCGGTGCCGTAACCGGCGCCCGCGACCACCGGCACCCGCCCGGCCGACTCCTCGGCGGCGGCTGCGACGCACGCCTGGAACTCCTCGGGCGTCAGGGCGTGGAACTCGCCGGTGCCGCAGCAGGCGAACACGGCCGCGGCGCCCGCTTCGATCCCCGCGCGCACGTGCGCGCGGAAGAGGTCGAGGTCGATGGAGCCGTCCGGTCCATAGGCGGTGACCGGGAAGAACAGCGGCCCGCTGGGGATGTCGAGTCGAGCGGCGAGGGGTGCTGACGTCACGGGCTCTCCCTAAGCGTGCACGTTGCCGCGCACATTCCTGTGCACGTTTCTGATCCACGTCCATATTTCTGAACGCATCCACGCTAAGCCGCCCCTTGACCCCCGGTCAAGCGCCAAGGTCCACACGGGAACCGCGATTCGAGAGCGGATTCACCGCCTCCGTACGACACTTGACGAGGAGAGGTGCAGCTCTTTAGTTTGTCCACGGATGTGAATGCTGTACGCGCACACGAACTCACGCGCAGGCGAACCCACACGCACAGCCCTACGCCGTCGAACGCGGCCGCTGATCCGAGGAGACCCCCGCATGCCCGCTCCCCGCACCATCCTGCTCACCGGCGCCGCAGGCGGCCTCGGCACCTTGATGCGCGGGCTCCTTCCGGCCTACGGCTACGAACTCCGGCTGCTCGACGTGCGGCCCATCGAGGCCGAGCCGGACGCGATCACGGCGGACCTCGGCGACAAGAAGGTGCTGCGGGAGGCCGTGCGGGGTGTCGACGCGGTCATCCATCTCGCGGGCATCTCCCTGGAGTCCTCCTTCGACAAGATCCTGCGGGCGAACATCGAGGGGACGTACAACCTCTACGAGGCGGCGCGCGAGGAGGGCGTCCGCCGTGTCGTCTTCGCGTCGTCGAACCACGCGGTGGGGTACACGCCGCGGCCCGTCGGCGAGGATCCGCTGATCGCGGTGGACACGCCGCGCCGTCCCGACACCTTCTACGGCCTGTCGAAGTCCTTCGGCGAGGATCTCGCCCAGCTCTACTGGGACAAGCACGGGATCGAGACGGTGTCGGTGCGGATCGGGTCGTGCTTCCTGGAGCCGTCGAGTGTGCGGATGCTGTCGGTCTGGATGAGCCCCGGCGACGGGGCCCGCCTCTTCCACGCGGCGCTGACCGCTCCCGCTGTGGGGCATGCGGTGGTGTACGGATCGTCTGCGAATACGCGGCTCTGGTGGGATCTCTCGTCGGCGCGGGCGCTGGGGTACGAGCCGCAGGATGACTCTGAGCAGTACGCGGAGAAGCTGGTCGCTGAGCAGGGGGAACTGGATCCCGGGAACCCGGACCACGCGAACCTGGGGGGCCACTTCTGCACGAACCCTCCGGTGTGGCCGTACTGAGGGGATTCTTTCCCCAACCCCGCCCCTTCCCGAAAACCGGACCGGCGGGGGAAATCTCAGCCCGTCCGGCGTTTGAGGACGAACTCGGCGGAGCCGGTGATGAGGGCACGCAAGGCCCCCGCGCCAGAGCGGGTTTTTGGGAAGGGGCGGGGTTGGGGAAAAGAAAGCCCTGAACCCCCAAGCGGGCAGCGAACGGGCACCCTCCACCCCCCGAACGGGCACCGCCCGAGCCCGAAGCAGAGGCCATGGCCCCGCCAAACGGGCACAGCCGGGCACCATCGCCCCCGCTCCGAGCCTGTTCACACACCCCGCCCCGCTGTAGAACTTCCCCACAGGGCCCGAACGGGCACAGCGAGGGAAGGAGGCGGCACCCATGACCGCGGAAGAGCGACAGCGGGAAATCGTCCGGGCGGCACGGACCTCCGGCTCCGTCGACGTCACGGCTCTCGCCACCAGACTCGGTGTCGCCAAGGAAACCGTCCGCCGTGACCTCCGCGCCCTGGAGGACCACGGCCTGGTCCGCCGCACCCACGGCGGCGCCTACCCCGTGGAGAGCGCGGGCTTCGAGACGACCCTCGCGTTCCGTACCACCATGCACGTCCCGGAGAAGCGAAGGATCGCCACGGCCGCCGCCGACCTCCTCGGCGACGCCGAAACGGTCTTCGTCGACGAGGGCTTCACCCCGCAGCTCATCGCCGAGGCTCTGCCCGAAGCCGCCAAGGGCCGCCCCCTGACCATCGTCACCGCGTCCCTGGCCACCGCCGGCGCCCTCGCCGAGGCGGACAACATGTCCGTCCTCCTGCTCGGCGGACGCGTCCGCCCCGGCACCCTCGCGACCGTCGACCACTGGACGACGCGCATGCTGTCCGGCTTCGTGATCGACCTCGCCTACATCGGGGCCAACGGCATCTCCCGCGAGCACGGCCTGACCACCCCCGACCCCGCCGTCAGCGAGGTGAAGACGCAGGCCATCCGCGCGTCACGGCGCACCGTGTTCGCGGGCGTGCACACCAAGTTCGGGGCGGCGAGCTTCTGCAGGTTCGCGCATGTCGGTGAACTGGAGGCCATCGTCACCAGCACGCAGCTGCCCGCGTCCGAGGCGCACCGCTACTCGCTCCAGGGCCCGCAGGTCGTCCGCGTCTGAACCGGACCCCCTTTCCCATTTGCCCCCTTCCCCCCTCCCGTTTCCCCTGTCCCTCGCACCTTTCGTGATCCCGCACGCCCGAATTCACCCCGCACCCACCCCATACGTCCCCATACGTCCAGGAGCATCCATGCGAACCCAGAGCCGACGGAGGTCGCGCGCACTCGCCGCGGCAGCCGCAGGGACGCTGCTTGCCCCGCTGCTCTCCGGCTGCTGGGCCGGAGCCGGCGGGACCGGTTCAGGCGGCGACTCCATCAACGTACTGATGGTGAACAACCCGCAGATGGTCGAACTGCAGAAGCTCACCGCCGCCCACTTCACCAAGGAAACGGGCATCAAGGTGAACTTCACGGTCCTGCCCGAGAACGACGTCCGCGACAAGATCAGCCAGGACTTCGCCAACCAGGCGGGCCAGTACGACGTCGCCACGCTCAGCAACTACGAGATCCCGATCTACGCCAAGAACGACTGGCTGCACGAGCTCGGCTCGTACACCCGCAAGGACCAGGCGTACGACGAGAAGGACGTACTGCCGCCGATGCGCCAGTCCCTCACCGGCGACGACGGCAAGCTCTACGGGCAGCCCTTCTACGGAGAGTCGTCCTTCCTGATGTACCGGAAGGACGTGTTCAAGAAGGCCGGGCTCACCATGCCCAAGCACCCCACCTGGCAGCAGGTGGCAAAGCTCGCGGCCGACGTGGATGGTGCCGAGTCCGGGATGAAGGGCATCTGTCTGCGCGGCCTTCCGGGCTGGGGCGAGCTGATCGCGCCCCTGACGAGCGTGGTGAACACCTTCGGAGGCACGTGGTTCGACAAGGACTGGAAGGCCCGGCTCGACTCCCCCGAGTTCAAGAAGGCGACGCAGTTCTACGTGGACCTCGTCCGCGAGCACGGGGAGTCCGGGGCCGCACAGTCCGGCTATGCCGAGTGCCTGAACAACCTCACCCAGGGCAAGACCGCCATGTGGTACGACGCCACGGCCGCCGCCGGTTCGCTGGAGTCCGCCAAGTCCCCGGTCAAGGGCAAGATCGGCTACGTACCCGCCCCCGTGGAGAAGACCAAGAGCTCCGGGTGGCTCTACACCTGGGCGTGGGGTCTGCAGAAGGCATCGCGCAACCCGGACAAGGCCTGGAAGTTCGTCTCCTGGGCGTCCAGCAAGGAGTACGAGGAGCTGGTCGGCGAGAAGATCGGCTGGTCCAACGTGCCCGCGGGCAAGCGCGCCTCGACGTACGAGAACCCCGAGTACCGCAAGGAAGCCGCCGCCTTCCAGGACGTCACCCGCGCCGCCATCGAGGGCGCACGGCCGCGCGACCCGGGCGTGCAGCCCCGGCCCGCGCCCGGCATCCAGTTCGTCGGCATCCCCGAGTTCACCGACCTCGGCACGAAGGTCTCCCAGGAGATCAGCGCGGCCATCGCCGGGCGCCAGTCCGTCGGATCGGCCCTCAAGAAGTCACAGAAGCTCGCCGAGAAGATCGCCGAGGAGTACGAGGGACGATGACCGCCACCGCGAGTACCACCTCCGTCGCGCCCACCACAGCGCGCGCCCCCGGACCCAAGGCACCGGGAAGGCTGCGCGCCTGGGCCACCAGGGCCCCGCTGCTGCCCGCCCTGATCTTCATGGTCGTCGTGACCCAGCTGCCGTTCGTGGCCACGCTGGTGATCTCCTTCTTCGACTGGAACGCCCTCTACCCCGACGCCCGCAGCTTCGCCGGGTTCGACAACTACTCCGAGGTCCTCACCGACCCGGACCTGCGCAAGTCCGTCCTGACGACCATCGTGCTCACGGCCACCGTCGTGATCGCCAGCCTCGTCATCGGCCTCGGGCTCGCGCTGCTCCTGGACCGGAAGTTCCGGGGCCGTGGAATGGTGCGTACGTTGCTCATCGCGCCGTTCCTGCTGGTGCCGGTGGCCGCCGCGCTGCTGTGGAAGCACGTGCTCTACAACCCCGAGTACGGCCTGTTCAACGGCCTCCTGAACTGGGTGGGCGGAGACGGCGCGGCCCAGCCCGACTGGGTGTCCAACACCCCGCTGATCGCCATCGAGGCCTCCCTGATCTGGCAGTGGACGCCCTTCATGATGCTGATCCTGCTCGCCGGGCTGCAGAGCCGCGACAGCGAGCTCATCGAGGCGGCCCGCATGGACGGCGCGGGCAACTGGCAGGTGTTCCGCTACCTGACGCTGCCTCATCTGCGCCGCTATCTGGAGCTGGGGGCGCTGCTCGGCTCGATCTACATCGTGCAGAACTTCGACGCGGTCTTCACGATCACGTCGGGCGGCCTGGGCACGGCCAACCTGCCCTACACCGTCTACCAGAGCTTCTACCAGGCCCACGAGAACGGTCTGGCGTCCGCCGCCGGTGTCCTCGTCGTCATCGGATCCATCATCATCGCGACCTTCGCGCTGCGGGTCGTCTCGTCCCTGTTCCGTGAGGAGGCGTCCCGCGCATGAGCACCGCCGTGACGCGTGTACGTAACCAGCCCGCAGGCCGCTTCCGTATCCGGGGGTCGGCCGGCCTCGGCCTCGCCGCCTGGCTGGCCGGGATCCTGTTCTTCCTGCCGATCGCCTGGATGACGCTGACCTCCTTCCACTCGGAGGAGGACGCCGCCACCAATCCACCGTCGCTCGCCGCCTCGCTCACCCTGGACGGCTACCGCGACTTCTTCGGCAGCGGCGGCGGCGCGAGCCCCTGGCCCTCGCTCATCAACTCGACCGTGGCGTCGGTCGCCTCGACGCTGCTCGTGCTCGTCCTGGCGCTGCCCGCCGCGTACGCGCTCTCCATCAGGCCGGTGAAGAAGTGGACGGACGTCCTGTTCTTCTTCCTGTCGACGAAGATGCTGCCGGTCGTGGCGGGCCTGCTTCCGATCTATCTCTTCGCCAAGAACGCCGAGATGCTCGACAACATCTGGCTGCTCGTCATCCTCTACACGTCGATGAACCTGCCGATCGCGGTGTGGATGATGCAGTCCTTCCTCGCCGAGGTGCCGGTCGCGATCATCGAGGCCGCGCAGATCGACGGGGCGCGCCTGCCCACCATCCTCACGCGTGTGGTGGCCCCCATCGCGCTGCCGGGGATCGCGGCGACGTCCCTGATCTGCTTCATCTTCAGCTGGAACGAACTTCTCTTCGCACGGGTGCTCACGGGCGTCGTCGCCCAGACCGCACCCGTGTTCCTGACCGGCTTCATCACCAGCCAGGGCCTGTTCCTGGCGAAGGTGTGCGCCGCGTCGCTCGTGATCTCCCTGCCGGTGCTCGCCGCGGGGTTCGCCGCCCAGGACAAGCTGGTCCAGGGCCTGTCGTTGGGAGCCGTCAAGTGAAGGCCGCCATCATCGAGTCCGTCGGCAAGGCTGTCGTCGGCGAGGTGCCCGACCCCACTCCGGGGCCGCGCGAGGTCGTCGTCGAGGTCGCCGCGTGCGGTCTGTGCGGGACCGATCTGCACATCCTGCAGGGCGAGTTCGCGCCCACGCTGCCGGTGGTGCCGGGGCACGAGTTCGCCGGGGAGGTGGTGGGCCTCGGCCGCGAGGTCACGGAGCTCGCGGTCGGCGACCGGGTCGCGGTCGATCCCTCGCTCTACTGCTACGAGTGCCGCTACTGCCGCACCGGTCACAACAACCTCTGCGAGCGCTGGGCGGCGATCGGCGTCACCACGGCGGGCGGCGCGGCGCAGTACGCGGTCGCGCCCGTCGCGAACTGTGTGCGGCTCCCCGAGAACGTACGCACCCAGGACGCGGCCCTCATCGAGCCGCTGTCCTGCGCGGTGCGCGGCTACGACGTGCTGCGTGCCCGGCTCGGTGCCCACGTCCTGATCTACGGCTCCGGGACGATGGGCCTGATGATGCTGGAGCTCGCCAAGCGCACCGGGGCGGCGAGCGTGGACGTCGTGGACCTCAACCCGGACCGCCTCGCCACGGCCCGGCAGTTGGGCGTATCGGGGTCCGCCGCGGGCGCCGACGATCTTGAGCGGCCGCAGGGCTGGGACATCGTGGTCGACGCCACCGGGAACGCGAACGCGATCCAGGACGGACTCGGGCGAGTCGCCAAGGCCGGGACGTTCCTGCAGTTCGGCGTCGCCGACTACGCGACGCGGGTCAGCATCGATCCGTACCGCATCTACAACCAGGAGATCACCATCACCGGGTCGATGGCGGTGCTGCACAGCTATGAGCGGGCGGCGGAGCTGTTCGCCGCGGGCGTGCTTGACCCGGATGTGTTCATCAGCGACCGGATGCCGCTGGACGCGTACCCCGACGCGCTGGATCGGTTCGCCTCCGGCCTCGGCCGGAAGATCGTGGTGGTGCCGTAGGAAGGCGCCACGCGGGCTGTGCCGGAGGGGCTGCGAACCGGCCCCTCCGGCATTCAGGTAGCCCGGGAAAGAATCTTGCGCGGGTAAGGGAACGGCAAAGCCGGGACGTTCGTTACCCCGGACATGACCGCTATGACACCCGGCTCGAACATCCCCCTCGCCGCCACCCGCGTGGCGGTGGACGTCGCCGCACCGGTGCGGCTCGACGTATCGGGCCTGCTGCTCACCGCCGACGGCAAGGTGCGCTCGGACGACGACTTCATCTTCTTCAACCAGCCCGCAGGACCCGGCGTGACCTACACGTCGGGTGGCGGCACGACCCCCGACAAGATCACGGTGGACACCACCGCCGTGCCCGCCGGCATCGAGAAGATCGTCGTCACCGCCAGCCCGGACGCGGCGGGCCAGACCTTCCAGGGCGTCGAGCCCACCGCCACCATCCGCAACGCGGACGACGGTTCCGTCCTCGCCACGTTCACGCCCCCGCAGCTCGGCGGCGAGACCGCCCTGGTGATCGTCGAGGTCTATCTGCGCAACGGCGCGTGGAAGGCGCGCGCCGTCGGTCAGGGGTACTCGAACGGCCTCGCGGGCATCGCGACGGACTTCGGCGTCTCGGTCGAGGAGCCCGCGACCCCGGCCGCTCCGGCCGCCGCCGCACCCGCCGCTCCGATGGCGCCCCCGTCCGGCGCCCCGGTCCAGGGCCCGCCCCCGCCGGTCGCCGACCCGCGTCTGGCCGCCCCGGCCGCGCCCGCCGCTCCCCCGGCGCCCGCAGCCCCCGCGCCCGGTGCCGGGAAGATCAACCTGGACAAGGGCCGGGTCAACCTCCAGAAGAACCAGACCGTGTCCTTGGTCAAGGGCGGCAAGCCGCTGCTCTCGCAGGTCAAGATGGGCCTCGGCTGGGAGCCCGCGTACGGCGGCAAGGACATCGACCTGGACGCCTCCGTCATCGCGTACGGCCCGCAGCGCAACCACGTGGACAGCTGCTACTTCGGCAAGCTGTCGATCGTGAACGGCGCGATCAAGCACTCCGGCGACAACCTCACGGGCGAGGGCGGCGGTGACGACGAGGTGATCGTCGTGGACCTGGGCCGCCTGCCGCAGGACGTGACGGGCCTGGTCTTCACGGTGAACTCGTTCTCGGGCCAGAAGTTCACGCAGGTCGCCAAGGCGTACTGCCGCCTCCTGGACGCGGGGACGGGCGAGGAGCTGGTCCGCTTCGACCTCACGAACGCCGAGGCGCAGACGGGCGTGATGATGGCCAAGCTGATCAAGCAGTTCACCGGAGAGTGGGAAATGACCGCGATGGGTGACTTCGTGAAGTCACGGACCGTGCGCGGAATGGTGAAGCCCGCGGCGCAGGCGCTGTAGCCGCGGCGAGACATGTGCAGGGGCGGTCACCGGGAGTATTCGTCCTGGCGACCGCCCCTTTGCCGTGCGCAGATCAGGGGATCAGAGCTTGGCCAGCTTGGGATACGGGCTCAGGAACCGTCCCTGGCGGCCTGCGAAGTCGATGACCACCGCTTCCTCGCCTTCGACTCCGACGATCCGTCCGAGTCCGTACTGGTCGTGCGAGACCCGGTCGCCCACGGCGAACTGCTCGATGGGCGGTGCGGGCGGCGGCGGAACGTTAAAGGGGCTGTTCGGCAGGTGGCGTCGGGTACCGGGGGGCCTCGTCATGTTCTGAGTATGCGCCCTCCGGACCCCGGCGCACCATGCTCCGACCTCACACGGTCCTCACATCGGCATCAAACCGACACACAATTTCCCGTTCCCCGTAGCGTTACGTAGTTACTCCGTGGCACCGCGCGCACATGTGTGCCCCAGGCGCCCCGATCAGACCATGCCCCGATCAGAACAAGGCGCTGTAGGCGTTCAGGGCCGGCTGACCGCCGAGGTGCGCGTACAGGACGGTCGCGTCGCGTGCGATCTCTCCCCGGTCCACCAGGTCGATCATCCCCGCCATCGACTTTCCCTCGTAGACCGGATCGGTCACCATCCCCTCCGTGCGGGCCGCGAGCCGCATGGCGTCGAGGGTCGCCTCGTCGGGGAGGCCGTAGGTGCCCGCGTGGTAGCGCGCGTCCAGCTCGATGTCCAAGTCCTTCGCCTCCGCCTGTACGCCGATGAGTTCGGCCGTCCCGCGCGTGATCCTGCCGATCTGCTCGCGGGTGCGGTCGGGGTCGGCGGAGGCGTCGATGCCGAGGACACGGCGGGGACGGCCGCCTTCCTCGGCGAGCGCGGCGAACCCCGCGACCATGCCGGCCTGCGTGGACCCGGTCACCGAGCAGACCACGACGGTGTCGAAGAAGACACCCAACTCCTCCTCCTGCTCGGCTACTTCATACGCCCAGCGCGCGAAGCCGAGGCCGCCGAGCCGGTGCTCGGAGCAGCCCGCCGGGATCGCGTACGGCCTGCCGCCCGCTTCCTCGACCTCGCGCACCGCCCGCTCCCAGCTCTCCTTGATGCCGATGCCGAATCCGGCGCGTACGAGGCGTACGTCGGCGCCCGCGAGCCTGCTGATGAGGATATTGCCGACCTTGTCGTAGACGGCGTCGGGCCAGTCGACCCAACTCTCCTGGATCAGCACGCACTTGAGCCCCGCGCGGGCGGCGACGGCCGCGACCTGACGGGTGTGGTTGGACTGGACGCCGCCGATCGACACAAGGGTGTCGCAGCCCTGGGCCAGCGCGTCGGCGACCAGATACTCCAGTTTGCGGGTCTTGTTGCCGCCGTACGCGATGCCGGAGTTGCAGTCCTCCCGCTTGGCCCAGAGCGCGGCGCCGCCGAGGTGGTGGGTGAGGCGGTCCAGCGGGTGGACGGGCGAGGGGCCGAAGAGGAGGGGGTAGCGGGCGTAGGAGTCGAGCGGTGCGGGCACGGGCGGCCTCCGGGGGTTCAGGGGTGGGCGAGCTCTTCCAGGACGCGCCAGATCTCCGTGGTGACGGCCACCGCCGCGTCCGCGTCGCCGTCCGCGCACGCGTCGATCAGCCGTTCATGCAGTTCGGCGGAGCCGCAGGCCACGCCCTCACCGAAGCGCTGCCTCTCCAGGCGGCGGATGAGGGGGGTGTACCGGGTGATGGTGGCCGCCGCCGCGCGGTTGCCACAGGCCGTGACGAGGACGCCGTGCAGGTCGTCGTCGGCCCGCAGCGCGCCCTCCACGTCGCCGGACCGCACGGCCGCCGCGAACCGGCGGTTGGCCGCCCGCATCGCGTAGAGGTGCGAGGGCTCCAGGTGGGGCACCGCGCTGCGGGCGGCGAGTTCGTGCATGGCGCGGACGACGGCCGCCGCGTCCCTGACGTCGGCCGCGTCCAGGGGCGTCACGCGGGTGTGGCTCTGGGGTTTGGTCTCCAGGAGGCCCTCGTCCACGAGGCGTGAGAACGCCTCGCGGACGGGCGCGCGGGACAGGCCGAGCGACGCGGCGAGGTCGGCGTCCCGCACGACGCTGCCGGGCGGGATGTCCCCGCCGACGATCGCGTCACGGATCGATGCGTACGCCTGGTCCCTGAGAAGGGTGCGGCGCACCGGTTGCATGGCTCCCATGAACTGAAATGTTAGATACCAATCCCCGCCGCGGACAAGGGCCTTGACCTGACTACCGCAGCCACGGCCACTCGCTCGAAGAGCCCGCTTCGAGCAGCTGCACCATCCGGAAGGCCGCGTCCGAAAGCCCCCCGAACACATGGCGGTTGCCCGTGCCGGACTCGCCGTGACCCACCCGGTGACCCGCCAGGTTCCAGGTGTAGACCGGAATGTGCGCCGGAACCTGCTCGGTCGGGTCGCCGTGGTGGTTGTACGCCGCCTGCTCGTCGGTGACGATCAGGACGCGGTCGTGCTTCTTGTAGAAACGGCGTACCGCCTCCGTGGTGTTCGTGCCGCCGAGGCTGCCGAAGCGCTCAAGCACCTTCAGCACGGACTCACCCTCGCGGTACTTCACCTGGGCGCTGCTCGTGCCGAACTCGACCAGGTCCGCGTCCGCCGCCCGCAGCGCGAGCGCCGTGCCGAAGACCGCGGCCGCGTCCGCGCGGTTGAGCTGCGAGCGGTCCGAGAGCGGCGACCACATCGATCCCGACCGGTCGACCAGGATCAGCGAACGGCCGGGCAGCGCGGGCACGTTGGCCAGCGAGTGACCGAGGGCCCGCTCCAGCGGATACGCCCAGCGCAGCGACGGCGCGTGCTGGTACGCGGCGAGGTAGCGGAAGGGGAACTGTCGCGACCTCGCGACCTCCGCCGGGTCCGAGAGCTTCGCCGCGACGACGGCCGCCACCTCGTCCGAGACCCCCGCTTCGTCGAAGTTCCGCAGGTTGCGGACGAGCGCCATGGCGCCCATGGACGGAATGACCGCTTCCCATGCAGCCTTGTCCATCGGCCCCTGCAGCCAGCCCGCCAGAGCCTCCCAGGTCAGGCCCGCGGCGGCGAGCCGCTCGGCGCCGCCGGCGCCGGTGACCACCGCGCGCCGCTCGTCGACCGGCACCGCCATCAGCGCGCGGTGAGCGGACAGGATGCGGGTGGACGCGGGCGGTACGGCGGAGTCGGGGTTGTGGCGGCGGTCGAGCGCGTACTGGAAGAGGTCGCCCTGCCACGGCTTGTCCGGGTCGGGCGCGGCGTGCACGAGGTTGAGGATGTCGCCGAAGCGGTAACCCTTGGACGCCGTGTCGTACTTGAGCAGCGCCTTCTCGCCGTACAGCCGGCGTACGGCGTCGGCGATACCGCGCTTGACGGGCTTGGGGACGTTCCGGCCATACGTCGCCGTCCAGTAGCCGAGCAGCTCGCCGGGCTCGTCCGGGCGGCGCAGCACGGAGGCGACGACCCAGCGGTTGGCGGGACCGTCGGTGGCACCGGCGTCGAGGCGCGCCTTGACGTACTCGGCGGCGCCGACGATCGAGGCCGTACGCATGTTGCCGTCACCACGCAGCCAGCCGAGCAGGCCCGCGGTCCACTGCGGGTCCTCGACGGCGAGGCGGCGTACGAGCGCGGAGAAGCGGTCGTCGCGGTCGCCGCCGCTCTCGTAAAAGGTCCGCTGGGAAACGAAATTCGCCACCGCGAGCAGAAAGAGCTCGGAGCGCGGGTCCCGGACAGCTCCTCGGCCGCCCTCGTGGGTCGGCGCGGTGCGTCCGGTCGACTTCACGACGGAAGTGACGAGCGCCTTCGCGGACTTGGTGTTGAAGCGTGCCATTGGTGAATTCCCCCGAATTCGGAATTACTGGGGAGGCGGCACGGCAGAGAAGGGCACACCGATGACGGAACCGAGCGTGACCTGCCGCTGAGCCTCCCGAGATCAAAGTGGCTGCGGCGTGTTCTCTTGGAAGGAAGTAGCCGCTGCCCGCGCACCGGGAGGTGCGTGAAATACGTGAAGTCTTGGGTGTCCAGAGTTCCAGTCCGGCTGAACTGACGATGGTGCTCTAACCCCTGAGCTACTCCGGCCTGTTGGTGCCGGAGACGGGACTCGAACCCGCCCGCTCCCCATTATGAGTGGAAGTAAGTCCTGCCTTCGCACCTGGACGAGCTTCACTTTAGGAGAGCGAACTGGCGGGGCACCAATGCTTTTCCGTGCAACCGTACGATGGCCCACAGGCGTCGCACAGATCGTCCGTAGGGGCGGTCGTGGCGGAGGGGGAGCCGGGGCATGGCACAGGCGGCGGCGCGGCGCGAGCCGGCCGAGGTCGGCGGATATCGGATCGTCGCGCCGCTCGGCGAGGGCGGTATGGGGCGGGTGCGCCTGGCGCGTTCGGCGTCGGGGCGGCTGGCTGCCGTCAAGACGGTGCACGAACACCTCGCCGCGGAACCGGAGTTCAGGGAGCGCTTCCGCAGGGAGACCGTGGCCGCGCGCGCCGTCGCCGGGCCCTTCACCGCGGCTGTCCTCGACGCCGACCCGGACGCGGCACAGCCGTGGCTCGCCACGGAGTTCTGCGCGGGCCCCGACCTGACGGCGGCCGTCGCCGCGCACGGGCCCCTCGGCTCCGCCGAACTCGCCGTACTCGGCGCGGCCCTCGCGGAGGCGCTTTCCGGGGTGCACGCGGCGGGGCTCACGCACCGCGACCTGAAACCGTCGAACATCGTCATCGGCCGCGACGGCCCGAAGGTCCTCGATTTCGGCATCGCGAAGAGCGCGGCCGACGAGAGCCTGACCGCCGTCGACGAAGCGATCGGCTCGCCCGGCTTCATCGCCCCCGAGCAGCTGGCCCGTGACGGCCGCCCCGGCCACGCGGCCGATGTGTTCGCCCTCGGCGCGGTACTCACGCTCGCCGCCACGGGCCGTGCCCCTTTCGGTACGGGCGGCGCCCCCGCGGTCCTGTACCGCACGCTGCACGACGAACCGGACCTGGAGGGCGTCCCGGGCGCCCCCTGGCACACGTTCCTCGGCCGCTGCCTGGCCCGAGACCCGGCGGACAGACCGACGGTCGGCGAAGCGCTTGCCTGGTGCGGGGCACGGGCCGGCGACACGCCGTGGTGGGAGCGGGAGCCGGTGTCGGGGCTCGTGCGACGCCATGAGGACGAGATCGCGGAGCTGGTCGCGGGCCTGGAGGAACAGGCCGTGGAAACCCCGACCCCGACCGGGGGCAGGGCCCGCCCGCAGGACCACGCCCCCTCCGACACGCGGCCCTCCGATACTCCGCCCTCGCCGCCCTCCGGCACCCGGCACCCCGGACCCCCCTCCCGCCGACGCCTCTTCGCCTGGACCGGCGCCGCCCTCGCCACCACCGGCGTCACCACCGCCACGGCCATCGCGCTCAGCCAGGGCGGCGGAGGCGACTCGGCCGAGAAGCCGGGCGCCCCGCGTGCGCGGCTGCCGAAGGGGCGGGTGCGGTGGAGGATCGGTGTCGGTGAAGTCGCCTACGGGGGCTCGCTGTTGCGCAAGGGAGACGATCTCTACGTCGTCGACGACGCTGCCGTCACGCGCCTTGACGCGGCGGCCAGCACCGTCCGCTGGGAGTATCCGGCGGAGGACCTGCGGGGCGTGGACACCCATGGCGATCTGGTCTACGTACTGCGCGACCCGCTCTTCGAACCGGAACTCATCGCCCTGCGCGAGGCCACGGGCCGCAAGGCCTGGGACTCGGGCCTGCTGTCCCGCCATCCGCACCGCCCCCGGCCCACGTTCAGCGCCGGGCCCAGTGACCTGGAGGGGAACGAGGGGCAGTTCATCGTGGCAGGCGACGTGGTCTGTCTGCTCACCTACGCCGCGTACGGCACCGCACAGGCGCGGCGCACCGCCTCGGACCGGAAGTGGCGTGCGTACGGCTTCGATTCCCGCACGGGAGAGCCGCTCTGGTTCCACGGCGGCAGCGCGGGCGAGGTGATCGGCGCCGATCAGGCGGGCGGACGCATCGCCCTGGCCGTCTCCGCGAACCCGGGCATGCCCGGCACGGACGAGTACGCGGACGGCGATCCGCTGGTCGTCCTGCGTGCCGCGCGCGGCACGGTGGAGAAGGAGATCAAGGGCGGCGCGCGGCGCCCTTGGGTCCACCCCGGCGCCGAGGGGACGCGCTACGACACGCAGCGGGAGAAGATCCGGGCCATCGACCTCTCCACCGGCCGTGCCCGCTGGACCCGTCCCGCGGACACCGCGTCGGGGGTCACCCCGACCGCCGCGAACGGCCTGGTGCACGCCCCTTTGACGGACGGCGTCCGCGCGTACGACGCGGCGTCGGGCGCTGTCCGCTGGACCCGCACGGGCTTCCGCGTACTGGACGAGACGCCGCTCGTCTCGGACGGCCTGGTGTACGTCGCCGGGCCGGAACCCGGCGGTTCCGGCGAGCCGGTCTGGGGTCTGTACGCCCTGGACGCGGCCACGGGCACCCCGAAGTGGGGCCTCCCCCTGGACGCCGTCACCTCCGTCGACCTGGTCACTGCGGGCACGGGCCTCGTCCACCTGTGCGCGGACGGCACGCTGTACGCGATCAGCGGCCCGGAGCGGCCATGACCACTGACCGCCACGACCGCCGCCCGCCCCTGCCCGGCACCCCGGAGCGACCATGACAGCCGCAGCGCCTCCCGGCGGGACAGCCTCCGCGCTGCCCGGGACCCCTCTCCTGCCCGGTGACCCGGTGCGTCTCGGTGGGCATCGCATCGTGCGGCGGCTCGGATCCGGCGGGATGGGGCAGGTCTATCTGGGACGGAGTCCCGGCGGGCGGCTCGTCGCCGTGAAGACCGTGCATGAACACCTGGCCGCCGACCCGCACTTCAGGGAACGGTTCCGTCGTGAGGCCATTGCCGCGCGTTCCGTGACCGGGGCGCACACCGCCGCCGTGCTCGACGCCGACCCGGACTCCGCCGTGCCGTGGCTCGCCACCGCGTTCCTGCCGGGAGTGACGTTGCGTCAGGCCGTCGCCGCCGGTGCGCCGTTCGGTGCGGGAGCCGCCCGGTCGCTCGGCGCCCACCTGGCCGAGGCCCTGGCGAGCGTTCACGCGGCGGGCATCGTGCACCGTGACCTCAAGCCGTCGAACGTCCTGCTCACCGCCGACGGACCGCGCGTCATCGACTTCGGCATCGCGCGTGCCGCGGGCGACCGGGTGCTCACAGAGGCGGGGGCGATGATCGGCACTCCGGGGTTCATGGCACCGGAACAGATCGACGGGTCCCCGGCGGGGCCACCCGCCGATGTGTTCGCGCTCGGCGCGGTGCTGACCTTCGCCGCCTCCAAAGAGCATCCCTTCGGCTCCGGGCCCGTGGCGGTGCTGCTCTACCGCGCCACGCACGAAGAGCCCGACCTCACCGGCGTACCGGAGAAGGGCGGGCTGCGCGATCTCGTCGCGGAGTGTCTGCGCAAGGACCCGGCGCTGCGGCCGTCCGTGCCCGACGTCCTGGCGCGGGCCTCGGATCCGGCAGCCCCGCTGTGGTGGCGCGACGAGCCGCTGCGGTCCCTGATCTCCCCCGGCCGCCCGCGCACCGAATCCGCCGGGCGGCCCTCCCCCGCGCCGGAAACGAAGCCCACCCGGCCCGCGCCGACACCCGCTCCCACCAGGCCCGAACCCGTCGACCGCGCCGACGCCGTCGCCGCCGCCGTCCGTTCCGAACGCCGCCGGACCCTTGCCCGCCGCTCCGTTCTCGCCCTCACCGGCGCGGGCTTCGCCGGGCTCCTCGGCTACGGGATCTCGCACTCCTCGCCGGACCAGGGCTCGGACGACGAGGACGCCGGGCTGCGCGTCGAGAAGGGCTCACGGCGCCCCGGCAAGATCCGGTGGACGCTGCTCACGGACGGCGGCCGCATCGATGCCGCCCTGCTCAGCGGGTCGACGCTGCTCGTACACGGGGCCAAGCCCTACGCCGACTCGGAGGGCCTGGTCCACGCCGCCGACGCCCGCACCGGTGAACGGCGCTGGCAGTCGTTCGACACCGCTGCCGAGGCACCGGAGATGTGGGGCGTTCTCGAAGGCCTGCTGATCGCGCCCGAACTCATGGACCAAGTACGGGACTTGACGAGCGGCGCCCCCTGGAAACCGGAAGGGGCCTGGTCGCCGGAGACTCGATGGTTCACCGTCGCCGATCGGCGCCTGGTCGCACTCGGCAGCAGGAAGGAGAGCTCGACGGGGCAGACCCTGCGCTCCCGCGCGCTGCCCGCGGGCGGCTCACCCTGGGCACGCGACGACGCCGTCGTGGACTGGCACAAGCCCGCGGTCTCCGGATCCGCGCTGTTCCTCGCGCCCACGCCCTCGCCCATCGGCGGCAAGCCGCTCTGCCTGGACGCCGCCACCAGACGCACCCTCTGGACGTACGAAGGACTCACGGGCGACGACCAGGTCCTCGCCGCCCCCGTCACCCTGGCCGCCGACCGGTTCGCCCTCCTCACCGAGGAGAGCGAACTGCACGTCATCGGCGTACGCGACGGTCGCCGGCTGCACAGCGCCGGCATGAGGGTCTCCGCGGGGCGCGGAAGCACGGCCCTCGGCCACGTCCCCGGCGACGGCGGGCGCCCCGGCACGGGCCTGCTGCTCGCCGGCGGAGCGGGGCGGCTCATCGGCTTCGACCCGGTGGACGGAGTGACCCGCTGGACCGCACCCACGGCCGGGCTCGATGCCTGCTGGCGGCGGCTGCCCGGCGGCGGGCACGGCCCCGTCACCGCCGACGGCGTCCTGCTCCACTGGACCAACGACAAGACCCTGCAAGCCGTCGACCTCACCAGCGGCAGGAGCCTGTGGCTGAATACGTTCGGCGCGACCGCGCAGCTCCCCCCGGCCGTCGCGGACGACACCGTCTACGCCACCGCGGGCGGCGTCTGCCGGGCACTGACCCTGCGCGGCGGCAAGGTGATCGAGGAGTGGCCGGTGGACGGCGAGGTCACCGACCTCGCCGCCGACTCCGCCGGGTGGTACGCCCGGGTCGACGACGGCTCCGTGCGCGCCGTCAACGCCATGGGCTGACCTCAGTGGCGCTGGCGCCGCCACGGGCCGGTGATCGCCAGCAGGATGCCGGGGGACTGGATGCTGGCGTAGAGCGTCTTGCCGTCGGGCGAGAACGTGACGCCTGCGAATTCGCTGTAGGAGGGCTTCTCGGGCGTGCCCGCATTGAGTTCGTTGCGCGCGATCGGGTACGTACGGCCGCGCTCGGTCGCCCCGAAGAGGTGCTGAACGCCGCTGCCGTCCTCGGCGATGACGAGGCCGCCGTACGGGGAGACGGTGATGTTGTCGGGACCGTCGAAGGCGCCGTCCTTGGCGGGGTCCGCGTTGACGCCGAGGAGGACCTTCAGGGTGAGGGTGCGGCGCCCGGGGTGGTAGAACCACACCTGTCCGTCGTGCTGGACGGGGCTCTCGTCGCGGGCGAACGACGCGACGATGTAGACGCCGCCGTCACCCCACCACATGCCTTCGAGCTTGCGGGCACGCGTGATGTCGCCGTCGTCGAACTGCTCGCGCACCGGGACCGTGCGGGCGTCGCGGTCGGGGACCTCCACCCAGTCCACGCCGTACACCGTGCCGATCTTGGTGGCGCGGGACAGGTCGTCCACGAAACGGCCGCCGGAGTCGTAGCACTTGGGCGCCTTCAGTACGCCCGCGTCGTCGGAGAGGGTGCGCAGCCTGCCGCGGCCGTGCTTGAAGCCGTGCGGCGGGGTCCAGCGGTAGAGCAGGCCGTTGGGCTCGTCGGCGTCCTCGGTGAGGTAGAGGTGGCCGCGCTTGGGGTCGACGACGACCGCTTCGTGGGCGTAGCGGCCGAGGGCCTTGATCGGCTTGGGGGCGCGGTTGGCGCGCCGGTCGTAGGGGTCGACCTCGAAGACGTAGCCGTGGTCCTTGGTCATGCCGTTCTGGCCGGCCTTGTCCTCGGTCTCCTCGCAGGTGAGCCAGGTACCCCAGGGAGTGCTGCCGCCCGCGCAGTTGGTGGCGGTGCCCGCGATGCCGACCCACTCGGCGACGTGTCCGTCGCGGCGGACCTCGACGACGGTGCAGCCCCCGGACGCGGCGGGGTCGTAGACGAGACCCTCGGTCAGCGGGACCGGGTGCGGCCACTTGGAGCGGGGGCCGCTCAGCTCATGGTTGTTGACGAGCAGCGTCACGCCGCGCGGGCCCTCGAAGGTGGCCGTTCCGTCGTGGTTGGACGGCGTGAATTCGCCGGTCTCCAGCTTCGTCTTGCCGCTGTGCGTGAGGACGCGGTACGAGAATCCGGCGGGCAGCGCGAGCAGGCCCTTGGGATCGGGGACGAGAGGGCCGTAGCCGGGGGCGCCGCCGAGGAGGTCGTCGGCGGCGCCCTCCGTCGTCTCGTCGGCGGCGAGCGCGCCGGGTGCGGTGGCGAGCGCGCCGACGCTGCCGACCAGCGCGACCCCCGCTCCGGTGATCGCGGAGCGTCTGGCGAAGTCCCTGCGGGTGAGCGACATGATGTCTCCTGAGGCGCGTACGGGCGGGCTACGGGCTGACGGTGCACGTGCTGCGACTCTCGGCCTCGTACTTCCAGTCTCGGCCGGGCTGCTGTCGGCGTCACGTTCCCGCTCACGTATAAACAGCGGTTGAACGCCGTCCGACGTCGAGGGGCCTCCTTCCATGAACCTGCCTGCCACCGGCCGCCGTGTCCTGATCAGCGGAGCCTCCCGAGGTCTGGGCAGAGCCCTCGCGCAGGCCTTCGCCACCAGCGGCGACCGCGTCGCCGTGCACTACGGCTCGCGCGAGGAGGAGGCGCGCGCGACGCTCGCCTCGCTCAAGGGCGACGGACACGTGTTGGTGGGCGGGGATCTTTCGGACCCGGCGGGCGCGGCGGACGTCGCGGGGCGCGCGGCCACCGCGCTCGGCGGCCTGGACGTCCTGGTCAACAACGCCGCCGTGAACCTGCCGCATCCCCTCGCCGACACGTCGTACGAGGACTGGGCGGCGCTGTGGCAGCAGCACGTGTCCGTGAACCTCCTGGCCACGGCGAATCTCAGCCACCTGGCCGCCCGCCGGATGATCGACCAGGGCACGGGTGGCCGCATCGTGAACATCGGCTCGCGCGGCGCGTTCCGCGGGGAGCCCGACCACCCGGCGTACGGGGCGACCAAGGCGGCCGTCCACGCGCTCGGCCAGTCCCTCGCGGTGTCGCTCGCGCCGTACGGGATCGCGGTGGCGTCGGTGGCCCCCGGCTTCTTCGAGACGGAACGGGTGGCGCACCGGCTCAGCGGGGACGAGGGCGCCGCGATCCGCGCGCAGAGCCCCTTCGGGCGTGCGGGCACGGCGGACGAGATCGCCGCGGCCGTGCTGTGGCTGGCCTCACCGGTCGCGGAATGGGCGTCGGGCACGGTGCTCGATCTCAACGGAGCCTCGCATCTGCGCACCTGACCGAGAGGTTGGAAGAATCTTCGTAAAGAAGGTCATCGAGCGCGGATCACCCCTAAAGCCAAGATTTCGTGTGGAATGCCTTGACCCGCCATCCACACAGCAATAGACATCCCCTACCTGCATCACCCGTTGGGGGAGGCGAGCCGCGTGGACGCGTCGCAGGCACGCAGCCTCCATGAGGACCGGCTGATGAAGCTGGCCAATGTCACCGGTGTCGGCATCGGCAAGGACGACGGCTCGGGGACGGACGTGATCGTCGTGTTCGTCACCCGCAAAGTGCCTCGTGACCGGCTCCGGGACGAAGACGTGGTTCCGGAAGTGCTCGAAGGCGTCCCCGTGCGCGTGCTCGCCATCGGCGAGCCCGCGGCGCAGTAGGACGCCCGCGGAAGCGGACCGGAGCTCCACCCTTCAACCAAGGGGAAGAGGTGGTCTGGCGTGGTGAGCCAGCCCGAATTGATGCGAGGACCCACCGGCGGTCAGCTCAGCGACAGCTCGCGCCAGCAGGCGAAGGGGGACTTCCTGGGCCCTCAGACATCGCTGGCCAACGTCGTCGGCTTCGGCCACGGCGTGAAGTGGACCGAGGGCGAGCCCACGGGTGAACCCGCGGTTCTCGTGTTCGTGACCCAGAAGGTTCCGGAGTCCATGCTCCCGGAGCGGGACGTCATCCCGTCCCAGATGGACGACGGCACCCCCACCGACGTCATCGCCGTCGGCCACGTCGCCGCGCAGCGGCAGCAGCGCAAGTCGGGCCGTGCCGAGGACCGCTCGGCGACGTACGGCCCCGACGGCGGCGTGAGCGAACAGCTCGCGGGCCTCTCGCAGCCCAGTCTTGAGGAACTCGGCGGGCTCGGCGCCTTCGAGCCGCAGCTCCTCAAGCGCCGGATGCGCCCGTGCCCCGCGGGCGCATCGGTCGGCAACGTACGCGTGACGGCCGGCACGCTCGGCAGCGTGGTCTACGACTTCCTGCCCGGCGCCTCCGTCGACCCGCCGGGCTCCGGCCTCGGCGTGCCGGCGAAGTTCTACATCCTGTCCAACAACCACGTGCTCGCCGACTCCAACCGCGCCCAGCTGGGCAGCGCGATCGTGCAGCCGGGTGTCTTCGACGGCGGCCAGGACCCGGCCGACCGCATCGCGACCCTGGAGCGCTTCATCACGATCCAGTTCGCCCCGCAGATTCCACTGGAACGGCACAACAACGTCGTCGACGCCGCGCTCGGCACCGTCGACTTCCAGGACGCGACCCGCGAGACGTACTTCAGCGGCGCACCGCGCGCCTGGCGCCGCAAGGCCAATGTCGCGGTCGGCGACCTGGTGAAGAAGACCGGCCGTACGACGAACATCTCCTTCGGTCGGATCATCGCCGTCGATGCGACCATCGACGTCAACTACGGCACGGCGGGCACGGCCCGCTTCAAGGACCAGATCCTGACGACGAACATCTCGGCGGGCGGCGACTCGGGGTCCCTGGTGACCTCGCTCGACAACGTCGCGATGGGCCTGCTGTTCGCCGGTTCCTCGACCGTCACCGTGCTCAACCACTTCGAGAACGTCCGCGCGCTGCTGCGGGTCGAGGTCTCGGAACTACTGGCCTGACCGGTCGCACCACGAGAGGAGGGCTTTCATGACCACTCAGGCACGCAAGCAGAAGGGCCGGGCCCGCGGGGAGCACCACTTCCACAATCCGCAGGGCGCCGAGGTCAAGACGCGCGACGAGGCGTTCGCCGCGACCCAGGAGGTGTCCGCGGAGGCGGTCACCACCACCTGCAAGCTGGAGCTGCACAACGGCGCGATCACCTTCGCCATGGAGGTGAAGTTCAACCCGAACACCTACCCGCACGTGGTGACCGGCGGCCAGATCACCGCCGGCATCTGCGGCGCCCCCTGGGAGATCACGGGCGGCCTGATGGGCGACACCATGCGCCTGGACGCCAAGCGCACGGGCCAGGGCTCCTGCGCCGACACGATCACGATCGTCGGCGAGTACCAGAACCCGCCGGCGTACCGGGGGACGTACGGCTTCAACGGCGCGACGTCCTCGTTCAAGCACACGACGCTGTATCAGTGCTGAGCTGTAGCGGCGCTGAGCTGAGGCAGTGCTGAGCTGAGCTGAACCAGCAGCGGCCGGGCAGGACAATTCCAGCCCGGCCGCTGTCGGCGTCACATCCCTTGCTGCGAACGCGCCTTGAACGCCGCCTTGCGGGCTTCCTTGGCCACCTTCTTGTCGGGGTGCAACCGCCCCATCGCCTCGAGGACATCCGCGGTGGCCGGGTGCTCGACCCGCCAGGCCGCGGCGAAGAAGCCGCTGTGCTGCTGCGAGAGGCCCTCCACGAGCCCCTGCAGCTCGTCCGAGTTGCCCTCGGCGGCGAGCTGCGCGGCGATCGTGTCGATGGTCAGCCAGAAGACCATCGACTCGGAGGGCGGGGGCACGTCCGCGGCCCCGTGCTCGGCCAGCCACACCCGGGCGAGCCCACCGAGCTCGGCGTCGTCGAGCACCTCCCGGAGGGCGGGCTCCGCCTCGCGGCCCACCAGCGAGAGCGCCTGCTGGCACCGGAGCCGCCGCAGCGGCGCCCCCTCGTCCCCGCCGCGTGCCGCGGCCAGCAACTCCCTTGCCGCGTCCAGCGGTTCGTGCCGGGCGAGCCACAGCTCGATCTCGGCCTGCGCCGCGGCCTGCGGGAATCCGGCGGTCCCTTCGAGCAGCGCGTCGGCGCCCTTGTCGGCGAGGTCGCCGACCGCGGGGGCGTCCACGCCCGCCTCCAGCATCCGCGCCCGGATGCCGTACACACCGAGCGGGGTCAGCCGGACCATGCCGTACCGCGTGACGTCCTCGTCGTCGTCCGGCAGGGGCGCCTCGGCCTCGTCGATGTCGACCATGAGGGCCTCGTCGACCGGCTGGTACTCGATGAGTCCCAGCGGCTCGAAGAGCCGGAACTGGTCGTCGAGCTTCATCATCGCGTCCGACACCTGCTCCAGGACGTCGTCCGTCGGCTCGCCCATGTCGTCGGGCACGATCATCGACGCGGCGAGCGCGGGCAGCGGCACCGGCCCCTCGCCCGCACCGGCGTCCCCGGCGGTGAGCAGGTACAGGTTGCCGAGCACGCCGTCCAGGAAGTCCGCCTCCGCCTGCGGGTCCCAGCCGAGCTCCTCGAAGTCGATCTCGCCGTTCTCCTCCAGGACGTCCAGGAGGTTGTCCATGTCGGGCACGGTCGCGTCCCCGTACACGGTGTCCAGGGCGCCCAGCCAGACACCGAGGATGTCCTGCGGGGTGCCGGACGTGAGCGCGGCGAGGTCCTCGCCCGCGGTCACCGTGCCCGGCGCGTCCTCACCCTCCGACTCGTCCGCGTCCGTGACGTCCACCAGGCCCGTGTCCACGGCCACGCGCCAGGCCTCGCTCGCGTGCGCGGCGGCGTCCGGGTCGTCCGCGTCCAGGCCCAGCTCCGCTACGGCGGCCGGCAGCTGCTCCTCGACCAGCTCGCCGCCCGCCCCGACCCGGGTGTCGGGTCCGGCCCAGCGGGCGAGGCGCGCGGCGCGGGAGAGCAGCGGCGTGGCGAGCGCGGCCCGCGCGAGTTCCGCTTCGGAGTGCAGCAGCACCGGCGGCAGGGTGGCGGGACTTACGGACATCGGCTGGTTCTCCTCCGAAGGATGGGGCGTCCCCTGCTCGAGCGAGGTCGAGTGCCCGGGGAAAGGTCGGCTGGACCGAAGCCTAGACGGATTTGGCCCCATGCCGCCCGGTTCATGTCCCTGTCAGAAGACATACACGGCGAGAACACCCGCCGAACCTTGACAACTCCCCTGGCCACACAAGAGATTGACGCGCGTAGAGCGCTGGGTCGCCGCACCGCCGGTGGCCTTCTCCCTCACCCTCACCCTCATCCGGAGTCACTCCATGCCGCACATATCCCGTGCCACCCGGCCCGCCGTGAGATCCGCCGCCGTCGCCACCGTCGTGGCGACCGCCCTCGCGGCCGGTCTGCTCGCCGTGAACTCCTCGTCCGCGTCCGCCGCCGAGGTCCGCGTGCACGACATCCAGGGCACCACCCGCCTCTCGCCCCTCGCCGGGCAGCAGGTCACGGACGTGACGGGCATCGTGACCGGCGTCCGCGCGTACGGCTCGAAGGGCTTCTGGATCCAGGACCCGAAGGCCGACGGCGAGCCCGCGACCAGCGAGGGCGTCTTCGTCTACACCGGGTCGGCCGCCCTGACCGTGAAGGCCGGTGACGCCGTCCGCGTCTCCGGGACCGTCACCGAGTACGTCCCCGGCGGCGAGTCGTCCGGCAATCAGTCCCTGACCCAGCTCACCAAGCCGACGGTCGCGGTCGAGTCGTCCGGCAACGCGCTGCCCGCGCCCGTCACGGTGAACGCCGAGTCAGTGCCGTCCGCGTACGCCCCCGACGGCGACCCCGGAGACGGCGGCGGTATCAACGCACTGCCCCTGAAGCCCCGCTCGCACGCCCTCGACCTGTACGAGTCCCTGGAGGGCATGAACGTACGCGTCGGCACCTCGCGCGTGGTCGGCGCCACGGATCCGTACTCGGAGCTGTGGATCACCGTGAAGCCGCACGAGAACCCGAACCGGCGCGGCGGCACGGTGTACAAGTCCTACGACGACCAGAACACCGGACGCCTGCAGATCCAGCAGCTGGCGCCGATCTCCGAGCAGCCCTTCCCGAAGGCGAACGTCGGCGACACGCTCTCCGGTGGCGCCGAAGGCCCCCTGGACTTCAACCAGTTCGGTGGTTACACGCTGGTCGCCCGGACGCTCGGCAAGGTCACGGACAAGGGCCTCGAACGGGAGAAGACGCGGCGGCAGGCCAAGGGTGAGCTCGCTGTCGCGACGTACAACGTCGAGAACCTCGACCCCGGCGACCCGCAGACGAAGTTCGACGCACTGGCGCGGGCCGTCGTCTCGAACCTCGCGTCGCCCGACATCCTCGCCCTGGAGGAGATCCAGGACGACAACGGCGCGAAGAACGACGGGACCGTCTCGGCGGAGGCGACCCTGAAGAAGTTCGCGGACGCGATCGTCGCCGCGGGCGGTCCGCGCTACGAGTGGCGGTCCATCGACCCGGAGAACAACAAGGACGGCGGGGAGCCGGGCGGCAACATCCGCCAGGTGTTCCTCTTCAACCCCGAGCGGGTCTCCTTCAAGGACCGGGGCGCCGGGGACGCGACGACGGGCACGGATGTCGTACGTTCCTCCGGACGCGCCGCGCTGACCCTCTCCCCCGGGCGCATCGACCCGGCGAACACGGCATGGGCGGACAGCCGCAAGCCGCTGGCCGGTGAGTTCACCTTCCGGGGGCGCAGTGTGATCGTGGTCGCCAACCACTTCGGGTCGAAGGGCGGCGACGAGGGCCTCACGTCGCGGCACCAGCCGCCGGTGCGGTCGTCGGAGGCGAAGCGGCTGCGGCAGGCGCAGGCGGTGAACGCCTTCGTGCGGGACGTGCGGAAGGTGCAGAAGAGCGCGGACGTGGTGGTCGTCGGCGACGTGAACGACTTCGAGTTCTCGGAGACGACTGCCGCGCTCGAGGCGGGAGGCGCACTGAAGTCCGCCGTCAAGTCCCTTCCCCGGTCGGAGCGTTACTCGTACGTCTACCAGGGCAACTCGCAGGTCCTCGACCAGATTCTGACCAGCCCGGGTGTGGGACGCGCCGGGTCGAAGGGCTTCTCGTACGACAGCGTGCACATCAACGCGGAGTTCGCCGAACAGAACAGTGACCATGACCCGCAGGTGCTGAGGTTCAAGCCGTGACCAAGGGTCACGCGTAGAGCCTGAGCAGCCAGTCCCGCCAAGCCATTTCGGTGCCCTTGGCGTCCGCCTGCGGCGCGAAGTCGTGGATGCTGACGCCCACCGGGGCACCGAAGTGGTTGCGGCCGAAGAAGCGGTGGAGCGCGGTGTCGGTGCGCAGGCCGATGAAGTGCCGGCTGCGGAAATCGACCACCGCGTCCAGGGGTTCGCCGGGGGCGTCCACGCGTACGCGGGCGCCTTCGGACGCGTCGTCGGGCAGGCCCAGGCGGCGGCCCAGTCTGGCGAAGGCGTCCGGGGCGCTGGAGGGGGCGGGGCCGTCGACGGTGGTGAAGGTGACGGCCAGGCCTTTGAAGTACGTCAGGTACTGGCGCAGGGTGTGCAGGTAGAAGTCGGTGTGCTTGCGGGCCCCCTCGAACTGGTTGTCCCAGTCCTCGGTGAAGACACCGCTGTGGATGTAGCGGACCCAGGAGCGGCGGCCGCCGTCGCGGGGCTCGATGGTGCGGTCGAGCTGGTTGACGCTCTGGCCTGGCGGGAGGCCTTCGGGGTCGTCGACGCGGTCGGTGAGGCGGTGCGGTGGCTCCCAGTGGGTCACGACACCGCCGTAGGGGGCGACGCCGCCCTCGCGGGGTTCGTACTCCACCATGGGCCACAACCAGCTGCCGGTGTCGGTGGTGAACGCGTCCCAGACCTCGGCAGGAGAAGCATCGACCTCGAACTCCCGCTCGATCTCGAACTCCTTGCCCGCGGTCATGGCGACTCCCTGACGTCCCACATCGCTTCAACATCCCACCACCGCCCCTTCCCGTCCAGGGCCTCGGTGGTGCGGGGGAAGGGATGCGCGACAGCAGGGCGGGGAGTGCGTGATGGGTGAGGAAAAATCGCCACGCTCCCTGCGTACCGCGGCGAGAGTTCAGTTGGGCTCGATCGCGTACACCAAGCGGTACCTGCCCTCCTCGGGCAGCCCCTCCCCGCTCTCCCACTCCTCGTAGCGGAGCACACGCCCGCCGTCCGTCGTCACATGGAAGTGGACGGAGATCAGGCCTGGCGCCGCCTCCGCCCCGGCCTCCCCCTCGGCGATCACGACCGCCCCGGCCGTCCTGACGTCTCCGGCCGCCCGCGCCACCCCGTCCCGCAGCCGCGTCTTGTGCAGCCCAAGCCGTTCGATGCCCGGCACGGCCTCGTCGATCTCGGCGTTCCGCTCGTCCCTGCCGTGGGCGAAGAAGTCCCGGTACGCCCCCTCGTCCCGCCAGTGCGAGCGGTGCGCCACCGTCGAGCCGTCCGCGCCGGCGTACACGGTGTACGAGAGCAGGCCCTCGTGCGGCCACGGACGGCTCCCCCAGGCCGTGGCGATCGCGTCGACCGTCGCCCGCTGCCGCTCCGGCGTGCCCGTGCTCCAGGTGCTGAGGAAGACGAGTCCGCCGTCCGCGCGGGCCGGGTCGGGGAGGGTGGTGGCGTCGACGTGTGCCTTCATGGCCTGCTCCTTCAGCGTGTGGACGGGCCCTGCGCGGCCCGCTGCCCACACTCTGCGACCTCAAGTTCGCTTGAGGTCAAGTTCGCTTGAGGTCAAGTTCGCTTGAGGTCAAGCTCGTTCGGAAGAGGCCACCGGGGCCAGGTCCGGCCGCTTCGCCGCACGGCCATCGCCCGACGAGCGCCCCCGGACGCGTCGCCACAGCCAAGGCCCCATGAACCCCGCGAACCACGTCGCCTCCGCCGCCACCGCCCGCAGCGCGGAGATCGGGGGCGGCGGGGGCAGCAACGGACCTTTCCAGTCCTCGTGGCCGGGGACGCCCAGCGCGTCCGCCATGCCGGCGGCGATCCGGGCGTGCCCCAGCGGGCTCGCGTGCAGGCGGTCGGTGCTCCACAGGCGGGGGTCCGTGGTGACCCGGTGCGGGAACGTGTCGAGGACGACGACTCCATGGCGGTCCGCGGCCGCGCGGATGCGGGCGTTCAGGTCGAGGACGCGGGGCAGTGCCCTGCGCGCGAGCGGCGAGATCCGCCCGAGGTCGGGGAACGTCACGGTGGCCACGCGCGCGCCCGCCGCGGTCAGCTCGGTGAACATGTCCTCGATGTCACCGGCCACTTGGGCCGCGTCGAAGCCGGGGCGCACCAGATCGTTCATGCCCGCCATGACCGTGACCAGATCCGGGCGCAGCGCGAGGGCCGGGGCCAGCTGCTCGGCCTTGATGCGGGCCGTCAGCCTGCCCCGCACGGCGAGGTTCGCGTAGCCGAACTCCGGCTTCCCCTCGGCCAGGATCTCGGCGAGGCGGTCGGCCCATCCGCGGTATCCGTGCACCTCGTCACCGTCGCCGACCCCCTCCGTCTGGCTGTCGCCCATCGCGACATAACGGGTGTACGCATGCGTCGTCATGGCCCGAGCCTCTACCCGAAGCCATGGCACGTCAACGCGACCCCGACCACCGGGCACCTCACTGCCCAGAGGAGGTGACCGCCGCCGTCCACCAGGAGGACTTCACCGGTGATGTACGAGGCGTTCACCAGGTCGAGGACCGCGTCCGCGATGTCCCGCGGCCTGCCCACGCGGCGCAGCGGAAGCCTCGCGGCCGTCTCCTCCATCGCGGACTCGACGCCCTCCACCCCGTCGAACGACAGGGTGTCGATCATGCCGGACGGTGCGTCACCGGCTCTTCTCGTCCCCCGCGAGGCGCGCCAACTCCCCCTGGAACAGATCGAGTCGGGCCTGGAGCAGCGCCGCCTCCGCGACCAGTTCGGGCACCCCCATGGCCTCGGACGGCGATCCCGGTACGGACTCGGGGCGCGCCCCGGTGACCGTGAGCCCCTCCCCGGCGAGGCGCGCGAACTCCGCCAACCGCAGCGACGTACGCCTGCCGGCGCAGGCACCGCACGCCCCCTCGACCACCCGCCACCCCGGCCTGCCCCACCCGGCGTCCGCGAGGACCGAGGCCCGCGCGCCGCAGCCGCACGGCCGCACCGTCACCGTGCGCACCCGCTGGCGCGCGTAACGGAAGCCGCGCTCGAAGCGAATGTAGGCGCCGAGCACCGTCACTTCGAGCAGCGCAGCCCCGCGGTGCTCGGCGGTGCACAGGAGCGCCTCCGCCGCCGCGCGTTCGTTGACGCAGTGGAACCCGCAGTCGCAGCGGCGGTGCGGGGCCGCGTGCCGCCGCCCGTAGACGCAGCGGGCCTCGTCGAGCGCGCCGTAGGGCAGGGCCGCGCCCAGGGAGATGCCGGTGAACCCCGCACTCGCGCCGTCCTGGGACAGCGCGAGGCGGGCGATCTTGTATCCGGTCGGCGGCTCCTTCGGGCGTTCCGCGGGGAGCCGCAGCCTCATCGGACCGCGGGGACCTCGGCCACCGGCTGCTGCTCAGCGGCGATGGCCGGGCCGGTCTCCGGCTCCGCACGCTCGGGCGCTTCCTGCCGCGGCTGCTCCTGCGGGTCTTCCTCGGCGATCCCGGTGGCGAGTGCTTTGCCCAGCCTCATGACGCCTCCTGTGGTCGACTGCCGTCCGACCCATGGTGGCCCATACGGGGGCGAGTTGGCACTAGGGTCTGTCCTGCTCGCGGCAACCTCGTAGCATTCCTGCCGCACATCTCGTAGCAGAATTAAGTGGAGCTTCAGCGTCGGCGTACCGACACTGCCTCTATGACCTCACCCTCATCGACGGCCCCTCCCTTCGGCCGCGCCCTCTGTGCGATGATCACGCCCCTCACGGACGACGGCCTGCTCGATCTCGACGGCGCCCAGTCGCTCGCCGAGCGCCTGGTGACCGAAGGCTGCGACGGTCTCGTCCTGTCCGGCACCACCGGCGAGTCCCCCACCACGTCCGACAGCGAGAAGGCCGCGCTCGTGCGCGCCGTCGCCGAGGCGGTCGGCGACCGGGCCTCGATCGTCGCGGGCGTCGGCAGCTATGCCACCCGGCACACGGTCGAGATGGCTCTGCAGGCCGAAAAGGCGGGCGCGGACGCCCTGTTGGTGGTCACGCCCTACTACAGCAAGCCGCCGCAGGACGCCGTCGAGGCCCACTTCGTGGAGGTCGCCGACGCGACAGGGCTCCCGCTCACGCTCTACGACATCCCGGGGCGCACCGGGACGCGCATCGAGCCGGAGACGATGCTGAGGCTCGCGGAACACCCGCGGATCGTCGCCGTGAAGGACTGCGCGTACGACCTGATGGGCACCCAGAAGGTCATGTCCCGCACCGACTTGGCGTTTTACACCGGCTGCGACGAGTTCATCCTGGCGCTGTATGCGGTGGGCGCCGCGGGATACGTCAGCACGGTCGCGAACGTCGTTCCGCGCCAACTCCGCTCGGTCATCGACGCGTTCGACGCGGGCGACACGGCCGGGGCTCGTCGCCTCCAGCAACAGGCCATCGAACTCATCGAGTTGATGATGGGCGCGGGCCTCCCGGGAACGGTCACCTCCAAGGCGCTGCTCGGTGCGCGCGGCCTGCCCGGCGGCCCGGTCCGCGCACCGCTGCTGCCCGCAGGCCGCGAGGCGACCGATGGGCTGCTCGCCGCATACGACAGGCTGCTCGCCGCGTACGAAGCGCCGTGACGCGGCCCGCGGCGGTGATTCAGCCCGCGGCGGGGAAACCGCCGGCCTTGGTCCACAGGAGCGTTTCGCCGCCCCTGCTGAACGTGACCTTCTTGCCCCCGGTGGCGACGGCGATCTTCTCCCAGCCGTCGAAGTCCTTCGTGAGGTGCGTGGCCCACTTCGTCAGCGGGCCCGTGGCGACCGCGGCGACCGACTCGGTCGGCGGCTCGCCGTCGGCGCAGTACACGCCGAAGTCCCCGAAGGCCGCGACGGTGCCGTCCTTGGCCTTGAGCGTGATCCCCTGACAGGCGTCGGTCTTCGTCTCGTACACGACGGCCGACTTGGACCAGCCCTTGGCCTTGGGGCTGTAGTCCTGCACGAGGAGCCCCTTGCCCTTCATGTAGTGCATCGCCACGCGACGCCCGTCGGCGAGCTTGACCTGCGCGTTGAAGGGGCTCGGGCTGCCGGTCCAGTGGATGTCGCTCTTCTCCAGCGGATAGGAGTGATCGCCCGTCGACACCGGGCTGACCTGCTGCGGCGCACCCCGGCCCGCGTCCTCGGCCCGGCCATCGCTCTGACCGCATCCGGCCACGAGCCCGAGTGCCGCCACTGACCCCAGGGCCAGGGCCCTGATCCCCGCTCGGTGCATGTCTGACTCCTGTCGTCCCGCACGGCCTGCGTCCGTGCTGGGAGGGCAGCATACGCAAGAGCGCCCTCCGGAAGACCGGAGGGCGCTCCGCGGGGCGGCGATGATCAGTTGTTGCTGTGCAGGACGTCGTTCAGGCCGCCCCAGACCGCGTTGTTCGGGCGGGCCTCGACGGCGCCAGTGACCGAGTTGCGGCGGAAGAGGATGTTCGAGGCGCCGGAGAGCTCGCGGGCCTTGACGATCTGTCCGTCGGGCATCGTGACGCGGGTGCCCGCGGTGACGTACAGACCGGCCTCGACGACGCACTCGTCGCCGAGCGCGATGCCGACGCCCGCCTCGGCGCCGATCAGGCAGCGCTCGCCGATGACGATGCGGACGTTGCCGCCGCCGGAGAGGGTGCCCATCGTGGAGGCGCCGCCACCGATGTCCGAGCCGTCGCCGACGACGACACCGGCGGAGATGCGGCCCTCGACCATGGAGGTGCCGAGCGTGCCCGCGTTGAAGTTCACGAAGCCCTCGTGCATGACGGTCGTGCCCTCGGCGAGGTGCGCGCCGAGCCGCACGCGGTCGGCGTCGGCGATGCGGACGCCCTTCGGCGCGACGTAGTCCGTCATGCGCGGGAACTTGTCGATGGACGTCACCGCGAGGTGCAGGCCCTCGGCGCGGGCGTTGAGGCGGACCGTCTCGACGTCGTCCACGGCGACCGGGCCGAGCGAGGTCCAGGCGACGTTGGGCAGGAAGCCGAACTGGCCCTCCAGGTTCACGCCGTGCGGCTTCACCAGGCGGTGGCTGAGCAGGTGCAGACGCAGGTACACGTCGTGGGCGTCGAGCGGCTTCTCGTCGAGGGACGCGATGACCGTACGTACGGCGACGATCTCCACGCCCCGCCGGGCGTCCGGGCCGATGGCCTTGGCTGCGCCCTCGCCGAGCAGCTCCACGGCACGCTCGGCGGTGAGCCGCTCGGAGCCGGCGGGGCCCGCTTCGGCGACGAGTTCGGGCGCGGGGAACCAGGTGTCGAGAACGGTGCCGTCGGCGGTGATGGTGGCGAGGCCTGCGGCGACGGCGCCGGTGGTGCGGGAAGTGTTCGTGTCGGTCATGGGGAAAACCTAACCGGCGGCGCGCCGCGCGGGCGAACCGGTCTCAGGGTCCGGGCCGGGAGCCCGGCCCCGTGGAAGGACCGGGCCGCGATGACGTACAGCCACGGCCGGGCGGCTGCGCGCTCGCGGTCGTAGCGGGCCCTCGCGCGAAAGGCGATGAGGAAGGTCTCCGCCGTGATGTCGTCGGCCGCGCCGTCCCCGAGACGGCGGGCCGCATAGCGGTGGATGTCCGGCGCGTACCGGTCGTAGAGGCGCGCGAAGACCTCCGGCCGCTCCAGCGACCGGGTGACGAGTTCGGCGTCGTCATCCTTGTCGGCCGGCGGGTCGGCGGGGTCGGCGGTCCGGTCACAGGGTCTCCCCGTCGTCGGTGTGGCGCTGGGCCTTACACCTCCTGTTGCCCGAAGTCCCCGCGCGGGTTCACGCATGGTCCCCCGCAGCCTGCCGCGGGCCTGTGCGCGGGGGAAGACACCGGTCAGCCGCCCGGCGCCAGCAGCCGGTCGAGCATCTCCCGCGCGAAGCCCTCGTCGTACGGAGTGTCCATCAGGAGCACTTGCAGGCACATTCCGTCCATCAGGGCGACGAGCGCCCGCACGGTGACCGGATCGACGCGTTCCGCGAGCGCGTCGCCGATCCCCCGGCACCACTCGGCGGCCACCGGCCGCAGCGCGGGCCTGCGCAGGGCGGCGAGGTAGAGCTCGTACTCCAGCTCGACCCCCGCGCGCTCCCCCGCGAGCCACTCGCCGAGCAGCCCGGCGAGCTCTTCCGCCAGGTCGGCCCGCGGGTCCTCGAACGCGCCGCTCGTGACCACCGCCTTGGCGAACCCCTCGTTGGCCTGCCGCAGCGCGGCCACCAACAGCTCGTCGAGTGTCTTGAAGTGGTACGTGGTCGAGCCGAGCGGCACATCGGCCTCGGCGGCGACGGACCGGTGGCTGAGCCCGCCGATCCCCTTCTCTCCCGCCACCCGGATCGCGGCGTCGATGATCCGTTGGCGCCGCTCGGGGTCGTAGCGCCGGGCCATCAATGCGCTCCGCCGAGGTTGAGCACGACGACGCCCGCGATCACCAGAGCGATCCCGGAGATCTTGACAAGCCCTGCGGACTCGCCCATGAAGAGCATCCCGATGGCGGCGACCGCGGCGGTCCCTGTCCCCGCCCAGATCGCGTACGCCGTGCCGACGGACAGCGTCTTCAGGGTCTGCGCGAGCAGGGTGAAGGCGATCAGATACCCGGCGACGGTGATCAGCGAGGGCCAGAGCCTGCTGAACCCCTCGCTGTACTTCATGGCCGTCGTCCCGGCCACCTCCGCCACGATGGCCGCGGCCAGCAGTCCGTATCCCATGCGTACGAGTGTACACAACGTTGCGTACGGGCGTACACAACGGCGGTGGGCGGAAAGGTTAAGGTGACGCGATCGCTGTGGGGGGCCCACAGGGAACTCACGCCGAGAACGGCACGACACCACGGAGCGCAAGAGCGATGTCAGACACGTCGGGGTGGGGGCCACCGGGGCCACAAGGACCTCAGGGGCCGCAGGGGCCTCAGGGGCCTGGGCCTCAAGCGCCGCAGGGGACGTATCCGCAGGGGCCGCCATATCCGGGGCCCTACGGCGGTCCGCCCGGCTGGGGCTGGAACGGCGGCTGGGCGCCCCCGCCGCCCCCGCCGCCCAAGCCCGGCGTCATCCCCCTCGCCCCACTGGACATCGGCAGCATCCTCGGCGGCACGTTCGCCACGATGGGGCGGTACGCGAAGCCGCTCTTCGGCACCGCGGCCGCGGTGTACGGCCTGCTCGCCGTGGTCATGACGGCGGCGGCAGTGCTCGCCTACATATCCGTACGTGAGCACTTCCAGGCGCTGATCGACTCCGACGCGACGTTCACCTGGGACCACGGCAGGCCGCTCCTGATCGCGTTCGGCGCGGTGTGGCTGGTGGGCCTGCTCGCCACGCTGGTGGTCAACTCGTTCATCCAGGCCTCGTGCGCGGCCACGCTGCACGAGGCGGTCCTCGGCCGCCCGGCGACGTTCTCGGCGGTCTGGCGCAGGGCGTGGTCGCGGACGCCGTCCGTGGTGGGCGTGACCCTGCTGCTCGCCCTCATCCTGATGCTGCCGTTCGGCGTGGGCGCGCTGCTCTTCGCCAGCCTCTTCGTCCTGATCCTGAACGGGTGGATCGTCCCGTTCCTCGTGCTCTTCCTGCTGATCATCGTCGTGACCCCGCTTGCGGCCTGGTTGTACGTGCTGTTCGCCCTCGCGCCCGCCGCGGCGACCCTCGAAACGGCGGGCCCGCTCCGGGCGATGCGCCGCTCCGCACAGCTGGTCCGCGGGGCCTGGTGGCGCACGTTCGGCATCTCACTGCTGGCCGCGGGCATCGTGGCCGCCGTGTCCCTGGCGGTGCGCATCCCTCTGCAGTTCGCCACGCCGGCCCTGTCCCCGGTGGACCCGGACAGCTCCGCCTCCGCCGTCCTGCTCGATCAACTGCGCTCGCAGCTCGGCCTGTACGCGCTGTTCACCCTCGTCGTCATGTTCCTCACGCAGCTGGCCGCCAGCGTGTTCCTGCCTCTGGTGACCGCCGTGCTCTACGTCGACCGGCGCATCCGCAAGGAAGGCCTCGCGGACACGCTGACGCGAGCGACGGACGCGTCCGTTCAGCAGGACGCGTCCGTCTAGCAGCCCCGGGCCAGAACGCGGTTCGGCCCCCTGCGCTCTCGCGAGCACAGGGGGCCGAACCGTAAGAACTGCCTTGTCACGACCTCAGACGTTGAACCCGAGCGCACGAAGCTGCTCGCGGCCGTCGTCCGTGATCTTGTCCGGGCCCCACGGCGGCATCCAGACCCAGTTGATCCGGAGCTCGTTGACGATGCCGTCGGTGGCGGACTTCGCCTGGTCCTCGATGACGTCCGTCAGCGGGCAGGCCGCCGACGTGAGCGTCATGTCGATCGTCGCGATGTTCGCGTCGTCGACGTGAATGCCGTAGATCAGGCCGAGGTTGACGACGTCGATGCCCAGCTCGGGGTCGACCACGTCGTACAGCGCCTCGCGGACCTCTTCTTCCGAGGCCGGCTTGGTCAGCGTCTCGTTCTCGCTCATGCGGTCTTCCTCTCAGCGACGTCTTCGGTACCCAGCGCCTGGGCCGTCGCGTCCTTCCACGCCATCCAGCTCAGGAGAGCACACTTCACACGCGCCGGGTACTTCGAGACCCCGGCGAACGCGACGGCGTCCTCAAGGACCTCCTCCATCGCGTCGTCCGGCTCCAGCTTGCCCTTGGACTGCATCAGCTCCAGGAACACTTCCTGGATCTTCTGCGCGTCCGCGAGCTCCTTGCCGACCAGGAGGTCGTTCAGGACGGACGCGCTGGCCTGGCTGATGGAGCAGCCCTGGCCCTCGTACGACACGTCGGCGATCGTCGACCCGTCGTACTTCACGCGCAGCGTGATCTCGTCGCCGCACGTCGGGTTGACGTGGTGCACCTCGGCGTCACCATCACGCAGACCGCGCCCGTGCGGGTGCTTGTAGTGGTCCAGGATGACTTCCTGGTACATCGAATCCAGCTTCACGTTCCCAGGCCCCTCAGCCGAAGAAGTTCCGTACGTGCTCCAGGCCGTCGATCAGCGCGTCGATCTCGCCGGGCGTGGAGTACAGATAGAACGACGCTCGCGTGGTCGCAGGAATTCCGTAGCGGAGGCAGACGGGGCGGGCGCAGTGGTGACCCACGCGGACCGCGATGCCTTCCTCGTCCAGGACCTGGCCCACGTCGTGCGGGTGGATGTCGCCGAGCGTGAAGGAGATCGCGGCGCCGCGGTCCTCGGCCGATGCCGGGCCGATGATCCGGAGGTCGGGGACCTCGAGGAGGCGCTTGACCGCGTACTCGGTGATCGCGTGCTCATGAGCGGCGATCTTGTCCATGCCGATCGCGGAGAGGTAGTCCACGGCCGCGCCCAG
Organism: Streptomyces sp. A18; assembly: GCF_059026065.1. Taxonomy (NCBI): domain Bacteria; kingdom Bacillati; phylum Actinomycetota; class Actinomycetes; order Kitasatosporales; family Streptomycetaceae; genus Streptomyces; species Streptomyces sp. A18. Next base: position 141,191 of record NZ_JBWLKL010000006.1, read on the forward strand.
GCCGACGGCCTGGGAGACCGGGGGCGTGCCCGCCTCGAACTTGTGCGGCGCGGGAGCGTACGTCGACGAGCTCATCGAGACCGTCTCGATCATCTCGCCGCCGCCGAGGAACGGCGGCAGGTCCTCGAGGAGTTCCTGCCGTCCCCACAGGACGCCGATGCCCGTCGGGCCCAGCATCTTGTGGCCGGTGAAGGCCACGAAGTCGGCCTGCAGCGCCTGCACGTCGAGCACCATGTGCGGGGCGGCCTGCGAGGCGTCGATGAGGACGAGCGCGCCGACCTCCTGCGCACGGCGGACGATCGCCTCGACGGGGTTCTGCGTGCCCAGGATGTTCGAGACCAGGACGAAGGAGACGATCTTCGTCTTCTCCGTGATGACCTCGTTGATGTTCGACAGGTCGAGCCGGCCGTCGTCCGTGAGACCGAACCACTTCAGCTTCGCGCCCGTGCGCTGCGAGAGCAGCTGCCACGGCACGATGTTGGAGTGGTGCTCCATCTCCGTGATGACGATCTCGGTCTCGTGGTCCACGCGGTAGGGCTCGTCGGCCCAACCGAGCATGTTGGCCACGAGGTTGAGCGACTCCGAGGCGTTCTTGGTGAAGATCACCTCGTCGCGGCTCGGCGCGTTGATGAACGCCGCGACCTTGTCACGGGCGCCCTCGTAGAGCGCCGTGGCCTCCTCCGCGAGGACGTGCACGCCGCGGTGGACGTTGGCGTTGTGCTTCTCGTAGTACTCGTTGAGTACGTCGAGCACCTGGCGCGGCGTCTGGGACGTCGCCGCGTTGTCCAGGTAGACGAGCTTCTTGCCGTCGTGGATCGTGCGATCCAGGATCGGGAAGTCCTTGCGGATCGCCTCGGTGTCGAGGAGGCCGGAGAGCCCCTGGTGGGCCACTGTCACGCGGATACGCCACCCTTCGTGTACTTCTCGTAGCCCTCGGCCTCGAGAGTGTCGGCCAGCTCGGGGCCGCCGGACTCGACGATCCGGCCCGCCGAGAAGACGTGCACGAAGTCGGGCTTGATGTAGCGCAGGATGCGCGTGTAGTGCGTGATCAGCAGGGTGCCGACCTCGCCGGTCTCGCGGACGCGGTTGACGCCGTCCGAGACCTGACGCAGGGCGTCGACGTCCAGGCCGGAGTCGGTCTCGTCGAGGATCGCGATCTTCGGCTTGAGGAGCTCCATCTGGAGGATCTCGTGGCGCTTCTTCTCACCGCCGGAGAAGCCTTCGTTCACGTTGCGCTCGGCGAAGGCCGGGTCCATCTGGAGCGTCTCCATCGCGGACTTGACCTCCTTCACCCAGGTGCGCAGCTTGGGGGCCTCGCCGCGGATCGCCGTCGCCGACGTACGCAGGAAGTTGGAGACCGAGACGCCGGGGACCTCGACCGGGTACTGCATGGCCAGGAACATGCCGGCGCGGGCGCGCTCGTCGACGGACATCTCCAGGACGTCCTCGCCGTCGAGGGTGACGGTGCCCTGCGTGATCGTGTACTTGGGGTGACCCGCGATGGAGTAGGCGAGCGTCGACTTGCCGGAGCCGTTCGGGCCCATGATGGCGTGCGTCTCGCCCTGCTTCACGGTGAGGTCGACACCCTTGAGGATTTCCTTGGTGCCGTTCTCGACCTCGACGGAGACGTGCAGGTCGTGGATTTCAAGCGTTGCCATGTGCCTCAGGACTCCTGGGTGACGGAGACGAGCACATCGTCCCCTTCGATCTTTACGGGGTATACGGGGACGGGGCGCGTCGCGGGGAGACCGGACGGCTTGCCGGTGCGGAGGTCGAAGCTGGAGCCGTGCAGCCAGCACTCGATCTGACAGTCCTCCACCTCTCCCTCGGAGAGGGAGACGTTCGCGTGCGAGCAGATGTCGTGGATCGCGAACACCTCGCCCTCGGTGTGGACGACCGAGACCGGCGTGCCGTCGAGTTCCACCCGCTTCGGGGTGTCCTCCGACAGCTCGCTCAGGCCACAGGCGCGTACGTAGGTCATGCCGCGGACGCCTCCAGCTCCTCTTCGATCTTGGCGAGGAGGCGCTCTTCGACGTCGGGCAGGCCGATCTGCTGGATCAGCTCGGCGAAGAACCCGCGGACGACCAGGCGGCGCGCCTCGCCCTCCGGGATACCGCGCGACTGCAGGTAGAAGAGCTGCTCGTCGTCGAAGCGGCCGGTCGCCGACGCGTGTCCCGCGCCGACGATCTCGCCGGTCTCGATCTCGAGGTTCGGCACGGAGTCGACGCGGGCGCCGTCGGTCAGAACGAGGTTGCGGTTCATCTCGTACGTGTCCGTGCCCTCGGCCGCGGCCTCGATGAGGACGTCGCCGATCCACACCGCGTGGGCGTCGTCGCCCTGGAGCGCGCCCTTGTAGACGACGTTCGACTTGCAGTGCGGCTGGTTGTGGTCGACCAGGAGGCGGTGCTCCTGGTGCTGGCCCGCGTCGGTGACGTACAGACCGAGGAGCTCGGCCTCGCCGCCCGTGCCCGCGTACTCGACGCGGGGGTGCAGGCGCACGACGTCGCCGCCGAAGGTCACGACGACCGACTTGAAGGTGGCGTCCCGGCCGATCAGCGCGTTGTGCTGCGCGACGTGCACGGCCTTGTCGTCCCAGTCCTGGACGGAGACGACGGTGAGCTTGGCGCCGTCGCCCAGGAGGTAGTCGACGTTGGCGGCGAGCACGGCGTCACCGGTGTGGTCGATGACGACGAGGGCCTCGGCGAACGCGCCCACCTCGATGACCTGGTGCGCGAAGGCGGTACCGCCCTCGCCGTGCACGGCGATGCGGATCGGCTCGGTCAGGACCGTCTCCTTGGGGACGGTCACCACCGAGGCCTTCTCGAAGGAGCCGTAGGCCTGCGCGGCCACGCGGTCGACGGGCTTGCCCGCCTTGCCCACGCGGGCGTCGTCACGGCCGACGGTCTCCTGGATCACGCCGGCCGGGGCCGTCACCTCGACGCGGATGCCGCCGGTGGCGACCGCCGTGCCGTCGTGCAGCCCGCGCAGGCGCTCGAGCGGCGTGAACCGCCACTCCTCCTCGCGGCCGTGGGGGACGGGGAAGTCCGCCACGTCGTAGGACGGGGGAGCGCTCATGCGGGTGGCGACGGTGGACTCTGCGGCCACCGCGATGGACCCGGCGGTCGTGGACCCCACGGGGATGTTCTGAGCCTCAGCCATGGCTGTCGTCGTGCTCTCTCTCTGCGTAAGAAATCTGCTCGCTACGGGGGACGCGGCCGGTCTTAACCGACCGAGCCCTCCATCTGCAGCTCGATCAGCCGGTTCAGCTCCAGGGCGTACTCCATGGGCAGCTCCTTGGCGATCGGCTCGACGAAGCCGCGCACGATCATCGCCATGGCCTCGAACTCCGTCAGACCGCGGCTCATCAGGTAGAAGAGCTGGTCGTCGGAGACCTTGGAGACGGTCGCCTCGTGTCCCATGGAGACGTCGTCCTCGCGGACGTCCACGTACGGGTACGTGTCCGAGCGGGAGATCGTGTCGACGAGCAGTGCGTCGCAGAGCACGTTCGACTTCGATCCGGCCGCGCCCTCGCCGATCTCGACGAGACCGCGGTAGGAGGTGCGGCCACCGCCACGCGCCACGGACTTCGAGACGATGTTCGAGGACGTGTTGGGCGCCATGTGGACCATCTTGGAACCGGCGTCCTGGTGCTGGCCCTCGCCCGCGAAGGCGATGGAGAGCGTCTCGCCCTTGGCGTGCTCGCCCATGAGGTAGACGGCGGGGTACTTCATCGTCACCTTGGAGCCGATGTTGCCGTCGATCCACTCCATGGTCGCGCCCTCGTACGCCACGGCGCGCTTGGTGACCAGGTTGTAGACGTTGTTCGACCAGTTCTGGATCGTCGTGTAGCGGCAGCGGCCGCCCTTCTTGACGATGATCTCGACGACGGCGGAGTGCAGGGAGTCCGACTTGTAGATCGGCGCCGTGCAGCCCTCGACGTAGTGGACGTAGGCGTCCTCGTCCACGATGATCAGGGTCCGCTCGAACTGGCCCATGTTCTCCGTGTTGATGCGGAAGTAGGCCTGGAGCGGGATCTCCACCTGCACGCCCTTGGGGACGTAGATGAACGAGCCGCCGGACCACACGGCGGAGTTCAGCGAGGCGAACTTGTTGTCACCGACGGGGATGACCGTGCCGAAGTACTCCTTGAAGAGCTCCGGGTGCTCCTTCAGAGCGGTGTCCGTGTCGAGGAAGATGACGCCCTGCTCCTCCAGGTCCTCGCGGATCTGGTGGTAGACGACCTCGGACTCGTACTGAGCGGCGACACCGGCGACGAGGCGCTGCTTCTCCGCCTCGGGGATGCCGAGCTTGTCGTACGTGTTCTTGATGTCCTCGGGCAGGTCCTCCCAGGACTCCGCCTGCTTCTCCGTGGACCGCACGAAGTACTTGATGTTGTCGAAGTCGATGCCCGACAGGTCCGAGCCCCAGTTGGGCATGGGCTTCTTGTCGAAGAGCCGCAGGCCCTTGAGGCGCAGCTTCGTCATCCACTCGGGCTCGGACTTCTTGGCCGAGATGTCCTTGACGACGTCTTCATTGATGCCGCGCTTGGCGGAGGCCCCGGCCACGTCGGAGTCGGCCCAGCCGTATTCGTACGTGCCCAGACCCTCGAGTTCGGGGTGGGCAGTCTCCGTGGGGAGCGTCATGCGGGGTTCCTCCCGGCCGTGCTTGCGGATGCGTTGTCAGTGGACTCTGGGGGTTGCGAGGCGTTGCGGGGAATGAATGTCGTGCAGACGCCGTCGCCATGGGCGATGGTGGCGAGCCGCTGGACGTGCGTCCCAAGGAGGGCGGAGAAGATCTCCGTCTCCGCCTCGCAAAGTTGTGGGTACTGCTCGGCGACATGGGCGACCGGGCAGTGGTGCTGGCACAGCTGCTCGCCTACGGGAGCGCTGCGGGCCGTAGCAGCGTACCCGTCGGCGGTCAACGCCTTCGCGAGAGCCTCCGTGCGCTGCTCGGGGGGCGCCGCCTCGACCGCCTTGCGGTAGGCCAAGGCCTGGGCGGCCATCCGGTCGCGGGCGAAGTCGACGACCGCGGCTTCGCCGTGCCGCTCGCTGATCCAGCGCAGGGCGTCGGCGGCGAGCTTGTCGTACGACTGGTCGAAGGCGTCCCGGCCGCAGTCGGTCAGCGCGAAGACCTTGGCGGGGCGCCCGCGGGTGCGTGCGCCGTAGATCCGCTGCTCGCGGGGCTCGACCACGTTCTCGTGGGCGAGCGTGTCGAGGTGCCTGCGGACGGCTGCCTGGGTCAGACCGAGGCGTGCGGCGAGGTCGGCCACCGTGGAGGGGCCGTGGTCCAGGATGGAGCGCGCGACCCGGTTGCGCGTAGACCGCTCCCCGGTCGCGAGTTCCTCCTGCGGAGCCTCGCCAACGTTTTTCACAACGCCATTGTTGCGTAATTCCTCAGAGCCTGACAACCCGCGTCCGGATCGCGGTCCGGTGCGCTGCATCACTTAGGCATACCTAAACTGACCTGCGGAAATGATCACTGATCGATCAAATCGGTGGCGCGCGTCGGCCGGAGCGAGGAGACTCCCCGACCATGTCCACACCCCCTCCCACCGGCCCTTTGTGCACGCGCGCGTCTCTCGCGGACGACCTCCGCGGGCTCGGCGTGCACCCCGGCGAGACCCTCCTGACGCACTCCTCGCTGAGCGCTCTCGGCTGGGTCAGCGGCGGCCAGGTGGCCGTCGTCCAGGCACTTCTGGACGTACTGGGCCAAAAGGGAACCCTCGTGGTCCCCACGCAGTCCAGCGACAACTCCGACCCGGCCGAGTGGGGAAACCCGCCCGTGCCCGAGTCCTGGTGGCCCGAGGTTCGCGCGTCGATCCCGGCGTACGACCCGCTCACCACCCCCACGCGCGCCATGGGCGCGATCGCCGAAGCCGTACGCACCTGGCCCGGAGCCCTCCGCAGCGACCACCCGCAGACCTCGTTCGCCGCGGTCGGCCCCCGCGCGGAGGAAATCCTGGCGGGCCATGCGCTCGACTGCCGCCTCGGCGAGCGCAGCCCGCTGGCCCGCCTGGAGGAATCGGGCGCCCGGGTGCTGCTGCTCGGCACCGGCTTCGACACCTGCACCTCCTTCCACCTGGCCGAGTACCGGATCCCCGCCCCCGAGGTCGAGAACTCCTTCGCGGTGATGACCCCGGAAGGGCGCCGCTGGACGACGGTGCGCGAGACCTCCATCTCGGAGGAGCGCTTCGACGAACTCGGCTCGGACTTCGAGCGGGACCGCCCTGTGGCGCGCGGCACGGTGGGCGCGGCGACGGCCCGCCTGTTCCCGGTGGCCGACGCGGTCACGTACGCACAGGGCTGGCTGGACACCCACCGCTCGCGGGCCGAGTGGGCGGGCTGACAGCCCCCTGCCCGCGCCCCTTCTCCCCCTCTCTAGACTTCCCGCCATGGGAAATGAGTCCGTCGTCCAGGTCACCGGCCTGGTCAAGCGGTACGGCAAGAAGACCGCGGTGGACGGCCTCGACCTCCGGGTCCGCGCGGGTACCGTCACCGCGGTCCTCGGCCCGAACGGCGCCGGGAAGACCACCACGATCGAGACCTGCGAGGGCTACCGCAGGCCGGACGCGGGCACGGTCCGCGTCCTCGGTCTGGACCCGGTCCGCGAGGCCGGCGCGCTGCGCCCCCGCATCGGCGTGATGCTCCAGTCCGGCGGCGTCTACTCCGGCGCACGCGCCGACGAGATGCTGCGCCACATGGCGAAACTGCACGCGCACCCCCTGGACGTGGGCGCGCTGATCGAGCGCCTGGGCCTGGAGAGCTGCGGCCGCACCACCTACCGGCGCCTGTCCGGCGGCCAGCAGCAGCGCCTCGCGCTGGCCATGGCCGTGGTCGGACGGCCCGAACTGGTCTTCCTGGACGAGCCGACCGCGGGCCTGGACCCGCAGGCACGCCGGGCCACCTGGGATCTCGTACGCGATCTGCGCACCGACGGCGTCAGCGTCATCCTCACCACGCACCACATGGACGAGGCCGAGCAGCTCGCCGACGAGGTGGCGATCATCGATGCGGGCAAGGTCATCGCCGAGGGCACCCCGGAAGAGCTGTGCCGCGGCGGCGCCGAGAACACCCTGCGCTTCTCCGGACGCCCCGGACTCGACGTCGGCTCCCTGCTCAAGGCCCTGCCGCCGGACTCCGCGGCGGCCGAACTCACCCCGGGCGCCTACCGCGTGAGCGGCACGGTCGACCCGCAGCTGCTCGCCACGGTCACCTCCTGGTGCGCCCAGCACGGCGTGATGCCGGAGAAGATCGCCGTCGAACGCCACACCCTGGAAGACGTCTTCCTGGAGCTCACAGGCAAGGAGCTGCGCGGATGAGCGCCGCCGGTACGTACACACCGAAGCCGGGCGCCGCCCCGCTCCCCCGCATGATCGCCGCGCAGGCGCTGCTCGAGACGAAGATGCTGCTGCGCAACGGCGAACAGCTGCTGCTCACCGTCGTCATCCCCACGCTCCTGCTGGTCCTCTTCAGCGCGGTCGACATCGTCGACACGGGCGACGGCAAGGCCGTGGACTTCCTCGCGCCCGGCATCCTCGCCCTCGCCGTGATGTCGACGGCGTTCACCGGCCAGGCCATCGCCACGGGCTTCGAGCGCCGCTACGGCGTCCTGAAGCGGCTCGGCGCCTCGCCGCTGCCCCGCTGGGCCCTGATGGCGGCGAAGACCCTGTCGGTCCTGGTCACCGAGGTCCTGCAGATCGTGCTCCTGACGGTGATCGCCTTCGCCCTCGGCTGGTCGCCGCACGGCAACCCCTTCGCCGTACTGCTCCTCCTGATCCTCGGCACCGCGGCCTTCTCCGGGCTCGGTCTGCTGATGGCGGGCACCCTGAAGGCGGAGGCGACGCTCGCCGCCGCGAACCTGGTCTTCCTCCTGCTGCTCGTGGGCGGCGGGGTCATCGTGCCCCTGGACAAGTTCCCGGACGCGGCCCAGTCGGTGCTCGGCCTCCTACCCATCTCGGCGCTCTCGGACGGCCTGCGGGACGTCCTCCAGGACGGCGCGGGAATGCCGTGGGGGAACCTCGGGATCCTTGCGGTCTGGGCGGTCATCGGACTCGGGGCCGCGGGCAAGTTCTTCCGCTGGGAGTAGCCAGAGGGAAGCCAGAGGCGTAAGCCGCGTCACAGAAGCACCGGATACGTCCCCCTCGTGAAGCCGTGCACAAGCGGCCCCCTACGATGGTCCCCGTGCCAAACGTGACCCGAGCCGACGCCGTCTCCGCCGTGCGCAACCCGCTCGCCTTCATCGCCGAACGCTGGACCCCGCAGCAGCGGACCGTCCGGCACGCGGCCCTCATCTCGCTCGCGATGACGGTGTGCATCGTGGTCACCGGCGGCGCCGTCCGCCTGACGGGATCGGGCCTCGGCTGCCCGACCTGGCCCAAGTGCACCGACGAGTCCCTGACGGCCACCCACGAGATGGGCTTCCACGGGTACATCGAGTTCGGCAACCGCATGCTGACGTACGTGCTGTGCGCGGCCGTCGGCTGGGCGATCATCACGGCACGCTCGCAGAAGCCGATGCGGCGCAGCCTGACGCGGCTCGGCTGGGCGCAGTTCTGGCTGGTCATGGGCAACGCCGTGCTCGGCGGCATCGTGGTCCTCGTCGGTCTGAACCCGTACACGGTCGCGGCGCACTTCCTGCTCTCCACCGCCCTGATCGCGGTCGCCGTCACGATGTGGCAGCGCACCCGCGAGGGCGACGGCGACGTACGCCCGCTGGTCGGCAAGGCCGTGGCGCAGCTCGTGTGGTTCCTGGTCGCGGCGTCCGTGCTGCTCATCGCGGTCGGCACGGTCGTGACGGGCTCCGGACCGCACGCCGGTGACTCCAGCGAGGTGCCGCGCATGGGCTTCGACTGGGAGACCGTCAGCAAGCTGCACGCCGTGCTCGCCTGGATCGTGGTGACGCTGACGTTCGCCCTGTGGTTCGTCCTCAAGGCGGTCGACGCCCCGAAGGGCCCGCTGCACCGCACCCGCGACCTGTTCCTGATCCTGCTCGCCCAGGGCGCGATCGGCTACGTCCAGTACTTCACGGACCTGCCCGAGATCCTGGTCGGGCTGCACATGTTCGGCTCCTGCGTGGTCTGGATCGCCGTGATGCGCGTCCTGCTCTCGCTGCGCGAACGGCCGTACACGACGGCGGAGGTCCCGTCCCAGAGCGGCGACCCCCAGCTGTCGGCGGTCTGAAGCACCGTTCCGTCAGTTCTCCGAAAGCCCGTACACGCGCCGCGCGTTGCCCGCCGCCACGAGCCCCGCAACGCGCTGCGCGTCCGGCAGCGACCACGCCCCCTCGGTGACCCACCCGCCGAGCACGCGCCCCAGCGCCTCCCCGAAGAGCCGCGCTCCCACCACGTGCAGTTCGGGAAGCCCGTGCGCGCCGCTGGAGAACAGCAGCTTGCCGAAGGGCGCGAGTTCCAGGATCTCCGCGAGCACGGCCGCCGCGCGGGCGCCCGTGCGCACCAGGGCGGGGCCCAGATCCGCGTACACGTGCGGGAAGACGCCCGCGAGGTCCGCGGCATTGCGGTGGTACGGATAGCCGTGCAGCAGGACCAGATCGGTGCCGAGCCCCGCGGTCGCCCGCGCGAAGCCGCCGAAGTACCCCTGCGGATCACCGGCCCCCGCGTGCAGTTGCAGCGGACGCCCCGACGCGACGGCGATCCACAGCAGATGCCTGAGCAGTACGGGGTCCTGCAGCGCCCCGCCCACCTGCCGTCGTGCGAGCCAGCGGTCCGCCGCTCCCCGCACCTCGCCGGGACCCGGCGGTTCGGGGGCCAGGGCGAGACTGCGCCGCACGCCCGCGACGGAGGTGAAGGCCACGGCTCCAGCGGCTGCCGCGTGCACGGACTCGGCGAGATTGGCGAGGAAGGAGTCGACCGTGCCCGAGGTGTCGGCCACCTGTTCGGCGAGTAATTCCAGGCGGACGATCTCGTGGGCGTCGGCGGCTCCGGTGGACGCCATCTCACCGGGCCCCGTGAGATCCCCCGGCAGCCCCGTGTCCACGAGATACGTCGTGATGCCGCTCCCCCGCAGCAGCCGCCGCCCCGCCTCCAGGACGCCCAGGTCTCGGCGCCGGGCGAGATAGCGGGCCGGCGGGCAGTGCGGTTCCAGGCCGAGCAGAGGGGGACACCAGCGGCGTACGGCGAAGCCCGTCTGGGTGTCGAAGAAGGTGGTGCCGGGCGCGGGCGGGCCCTCGCCCCGGCCGAGGTGGGCCTCGAAGGTGCCGAGGCCCAGCTCCGTGCGCAGCACCCCGTGGCAGTACTGGTCCACCAGGGACGGCGTTTCGATCATCCGGGCTCCCAGTAGGCGGACCGTGCTCCTACGGTCCTAACGGGTGACCCGGGCGTCGGGTGTTGCTTTTCGCCAGTCTGTCATCGGCCGGACCCTCAGCCGTTGCTCGGACCGCCCAGCTGAATGCCCGCCATCCGCGACCACTCGTAGGGGCCGGTCTTCACCTTGGCCGCGAAGTCGCCGTCGAAGTCCTCGTGGACGGTGATCCCGGCCTTCTCGACGGCGCTCTGCGCGATCGCATGGGTGGGCGCCACCAGGTCGCCCCAGCCGCCGTCCTCGCCGACCAGGACGATGCGGGTGCCCTCGTGCCCGATGTACGCGATCTGCCCCTCGGCACCGCCGTGCGCCCGAGCGAAGGAACCGATCTGCTTGGCCAGCTTCGCCGCTCGGCGCTCGGCCTTGGCGGCTTGCTTGCTGTCCTCAGCCTGCTCTGTCTCTGCCATGGACAGGATGCTACCGACGGGTAGATCGTCTGGCGACGGGCGGGTGACGTGGCGTGGGCCACGCGCGTCTATCGGAGGAAGGGGTCCACCGCGACCGCCACGAACAGCAGCGAGACGTAGGTGATCGACCAGTGGAAGAGCCGCATCTCCTTGAGCTTGCCGCCCGTGACCTCGGCCTTGGCGCGGTTCTGCAGACCGTGCGCCTCCCACAGCCACCAGCCGCCGGTCACCAGGGCGACCACCGTGTAGAACCAGCCGGTGTAGCCGAGGGGCTGCAGGAGCAGCGAGACGGCGACCATCACCCAGCTGTAGAGGACGATCTGACGGGCGACCACCTTGTTCGAGGCGACGACCGGCAGCATCGGCACGCCCACGCGCGCGTAGTCGTCCTTGACCTTCATGGACAGCGGCCAGTAGTGCGGCGGCGTCCAGAAGAACATGACGAGGAAGAGGATGACCGGCGCCCACGACATGGAGTTGGTGACGGCGGACCAGCCGATGAGGACCGGCATGCAGCCCGCGATGCCGCCCCAGACGATGTTCTGCGAGGTCCGGCGCTTCAGGATCATCGTGTAGACGACCACGTAGAAGAGCAGGGCACCGAGGGCGAGCCAGGCGGACAGCCAGTTGACGGCGAGGCCGAACAGCAGCGTGGAGGCCACCGCGAGCGCGATGCCGAAGGCGAGGCACTCCCGGGGGCTGACCATGCCCGTGACCAGGGGCCGCTGGGACGTACGGTCCATGAGGGCGTCGATGTCACGGTCGATGTACATGTTGAGCGCGTTTGCGCCGCCCGCCGAGAGGTAGCCGCCCAGGCAGGTCACGAAGACCAGCCAGAGGTCGGGCACCCCCTGCTCGGCGAGGAACATCACCGGAACGGTGGTGATCAGGAGGAGTTCGATGATTCGCGGCTTGGTCAGCGCCACGAACGCCATGACACGGGCCCCGAGCGGCCGGTGGCTTGGGCTAGAGCTCGTCCCAATTGCTCCCGCTGGACGGGATTCAACGGCCGTCACGCACACCCCTGACAGAGACTTCCCAGCAAGCCGCGTCGGACGTTCAGACATGAAGATCCGGTAAAGGCTCGCGCGTACCACGCCACTGTAGACGTTGCCCATACCTCGCCCTTCGCGGGGGTGGGGTCGTGTTGAGCGATGTGTTGAAGCGCCCGAAACACGGCCACGACACCCGTTCAGATGAGCGGTGCCGCACTCGTTGTGAGAGTCCAGATGAGCGGCTCCGAGATCACATGGTGAACACCGTGGATCCCTTTCGGGAGGCGGATCCCGACGCACCCCGGCAGTCTGGAATGACTCGAAAAAATGCACGTCTTTACAGCGGTAGGCTCGACATCGGCCGGTGGGATCTACATCGCCGGCATTCGACATGTGGAGAGGAGCCCTGACTCAGGGTGAGCACCAAGCCGACCACCACAGACCTCGAGTGGACCGAACTGGACCAGCGGGCTGTTGATACTGCCCGTGTCCTGGCCATGGACTCCGTACAGAAGGTCGGCAACGGCCATCCGGGTACGGCCATGAGCCTCGCGCCTGCCGCGTACACCCTCTTCCAGAAGGTGATGCGGCACGACCCCGCGGACGCCGAGTGGACCGGGCGCGACCGGTTCGTTCTTTCCGCGGGCCACTCGTCCCTGACCCTCTACATCCAGCTCTACCTGGCCGGCTTCGGCCTGGAGCTCGATGACCTGAAGGCCTTCCGCACCTGGGGTTCGAAGACCCCCGGTCACCCGGAGTACGGGCACACCACGGGCGTGGAGACGACGACGGGCCCGCTCGGCCAGGGCGTCGCGAACGCCGTGGGCATGGCGATGGCCGCCCGTTACGAGCGTGGCCTGTTCGACCCGGAGACCGCTGCCGGCGAGTCGCCGTTCGACCACCACATCTTCGCGATCGCCGGTGACGGCTGTCTCCAGGAGGGCATCTCCGGAGAGGCCTCGTCGCTGGCCGGGCACCAGAAGCTCGGCAACCTCGTACTGCTGTGGGACGACAACCACATCTCCATCGAGGGCGACACCGAGACCGCGGTCTCCGAAGACACCATGAAGCGGTACGAGGCCTACGGCTGGCACGTCCAGCGCGTGGAGCCCAAGGAGAACGGCGACCTCGACCCGGCCGCCCTCTACCAGGCGATCCTGGCCGCGAAGGCGGAGACGGAGCGCCCCTCGTTCATCGCGATGCGCTCGATCATCGCCTGGCCCGCGCCGAACGCGCAGAACACCGAGGCCGCGCACGGCTCGGCGCTCGGCGACGAAGAGGTCGCGGCCACCAAGCGCGTCCTCGGCTTCGACCCGGAGCAGAACTTCGAGGTCGCCGACGAGGTCCTCGCGCACACGCGTGCGGCGCTCGACCGCGGCCGTGAGGCCAAGGCCGAGTGGGAGAAGGGCTTCGCCGCCTGGCGCACCGCCGACTCCGCGCGCGCCGCCGAGTTCGACCGCGTCGCCGCGGGCGAGCTCCCCCAGGGCTGGGAGGAGAAGCTCCCGGTCTTCGAGGCGGGCAAGGGCGTCGCGACGCGTGCCGCGTCCGGCAAGGTCCTGCAGGCGCTCGGCGCGGTGATCCCCGAGCTGTGGGGCGGCTCCGCCGACCTCGCGGGCTCGAACAACACCACGATCGACAAGACGTCGTCGTTCCTACCGGTGGGCAACCCGCTGCCGGAGGCCGACCCGTACGGCCGCACGATCCACTTCGGCATCCGCGAGCACTCCATGGCCGCGGAGATGAACGGCATCGCGCTGCACGGCAACACCCGCATCTTCGGCGGCACCTTCCTGGTGTTCTCCGACTACATGCGCAACGCCGTCCGCCTCTCCGCTCTGATGCACCTGCCGGTGACGTACGTGTGGACGCACGACTCCGTCGGTCTCGGCGAGGACGGCCCGACGCACCAGCCGGTCGAGCACCTGGCCTCGCTGCGTGCCATCCCGGGCCTGAACGTCGTCCGCCCGGCGGACGCGAACGAGACCGCTGTCGTGTGGCGCGAGATCCTCAAGCGCTACACCAAGGAGTTCGGCAAGGGCGCCCCGCACGGCCTCGCGCTGACCCGTCAGGGCGTGCCGACGTACGACCGCGAGGTCACCGAAGGCGCCGTCAAGGGCGGCTACGTCCTGTTCGAGGCCGAAGGCGGCACCCCCGAGGTCGTCCTCATCGGCACCGGCTCCGAGGTGCAGCTCGCCGTCGAGGCGCGCGAGCAGCTCCAGGCCGCGGGCGTTCCCACGCGTGTCGTCTCGATGCCGTGCGTCGAGTGGTTCGAGGCGCAGGACCAGGGGTACCGCGACAGCGTTCTGCCGCCGTCCGTCAAGGCGCGCGTGGCGGTCGAGGCGGGCATCGGCCTGACCTGGCACCGCTTCGTGGGCGACGCCGGTCGCATCGTCTCGCTTGAGCACTTCGGTGCCTCCGCGGACGGCAAGGTGCTGTTCCGTGAGTTCGGGTTCACCGGCGACGCCGTGGCCGCCGCAGCCCGGGAATCGATCGACGCCGCTCAGCGCTGACGCCGACATACGACCAAGTAGGAGATGTAATCCCATGACAGACGCACTCAAGCGCCTCTCCGACGAAGGCGTCGCGATCTGGCTGGACGACCTGTCGCGCAAGCGGATCACGTCCGGCAACCTCGCCGAACTGATCGACCAGAGCCACGTGGTGGGTGTCACCACGAACCCGTCGATCTTCCAGAAGGCGATCAGCAGCGGTGACGGTTACGAGCAGCAGCTCACCGACCTCGCCGCCCGCAAGGTCACCGTCGAAGAGGCCATCCGCATGATCACGACGGCGGACGTCCGTGACGCCGCCGACATCCTGCGCCCGGTGTTCGACGCGACGGGCGGCCAGGACGGCCGCGTGTCCATCGAGGTCGACCCGCGCCTGGCGCACAACACCGAGGCGACGGTCGCCGAGGCCAAGCAGCTCGCCTGGCTGGTGGACCGCCCGAACACGCTCATCAAGATCCCGGCAACGAAGGCGGGCCTGCCCGCGATCACCGAGGTCATCGGCAAGGGCATCAGCGTGAACGTGACGCTGATCTTCTCGCTGGAGCGCTACCGCGAGGTCATGGACGCGTACCTGGCGGGCCTGGAGAAGGCGAAGGCCGCGGGCCTGGACCTCTCCAAGATCCACTCGGTGGCGTCCTTCTTCGTGTCCCGCGTGGACACCGAGATCGACAAGCGCCTCGACGCCCTTGGCACCGACGAGGCCAAGGCCGTCAAGGGCAAGGCCGCGCTCGCCAACGCCCGCCTGGCGTACGAGGCGTACGAGGACGTCTTCTCGTCCGACCGCTGGGCCGCGCTCGACAAGGCGCAGGCCAACAAGCAGCGTCCGCTGTGGGCCTCGACCGGCGTCAAGGACCCGGCGTACAAGGACACCCTGTACGTCGACGACCTGGTCGCGCCGAACACGGTGAACACGATGCCGGAGGCGACCCTGGAGGCCACCGCCGACCACGGCCAGATCACGGGCAACACCGTCGCCGGGACGTACGACGACTCGCGCGGCGAGATCGAGGCCGTCGAGAAGCTCGGCATCAGCTACGACGACGTGGTGCAGCTGCTCGAGGACGAGGGCGTCGAGAAGTTCGCGGCGTCCTGGAACGACCTGCTCAAGTCCACCGAGGCGGAGCTCAAGCGCCTCACCCCTTCGGAGGGCTGACCATCTTGTCAAGCAGCAATCCGCTGCGTGACGCCGCAGACCGACGGCTCCCGCGTATCGCGGGGCCGTCGGGCCTGGTCATCTTTGGCGTCACGGGCGATTTGTCCCGTAAAAAGCTGATGCCCGCTGTCTATGACCTCGCCAACCGAGGCCTTCTTCCGCCGGGCTTTTCCCTCATTGGTTTCGCCCGCCGCGAGTGGCAGGACGAGGACTTCGCGCAGGAGGTGCACGACGCGGTCAAGGAGCACGCGCGCACGCCCTTCCGCGAGGAGGTCTGGCAGCAGCTCATCCAGGGCATGCGCTTCGTCCAGGGCAACTTCGACGACGACGACGCCTTCGAGCAGCTCAAGGCCACCATGCAGGACCTCGACAAGGCGCAGGGCACGGGCGGCAACTTCGCCTTCTACCTCTCCGTGCCCCCGAAGTTCTTCCCGCAGGTCGTCCAGCAGCTCAAGAAGCACGGGCTCGCGGACGCCCCCGAGGGCTCCTGGCGCCGCGGGGTCATCGAGAAGCCCTTCGGGCACGACCTGGCGTCCGCCAAGGACCTCAACTCGATCGTGCACGAGGTGTTCGCCCCGGACCAGGTGTTCCGGATCGACCACTACCTCGGCAAGGAGACCGTCCAGAACATCCTGGCGCTCCGCTTCGCCAACCAGATGTTCGAGCCGATCTGGAACCGGTCGTACGTGGACCACATCCAGATCACCATGGCCGAGGACATCGGCATCGGCGGCCGGGCCGGCTACTACGACGGAATCGGCGCCGCCCGTGACGTCATCCAGAACCACCTGCTCCAGCTGATGGCGCTGACCGCGATGGAGGAGCCCGCCTCCTTCGACGCGGACGCGCTGGTCGCCGAGAAGGCGAAGGTACTGGGCGCCGTGCGGCTGCCCAAGGACCTCGGCGAGAGCACGGTCCGCGGGCAGTACGCCGCGGGGTGGCAGGGCGGCGAGAAGGCCGTCGGCTACCTCCAGGAAGACGGCATCGACCCCAAGTCGAAGACCGACACCTACGCGGCCATCAAGCTGGAGGTGGACAACCGCCGCTGGGCGGGCGTCCCCTTCTACCTCCGTACGGGCAAGCGTCTGGGCCGCCGCGTCACCGAGATCGCGGTCGTCTTCCAGCGCGCGCCCCACTCCCCCTTCGACCACACGGCGACGGAGGAGCTGGGCCAGAACGCGATCGTCATCCGCGTCCAGCCCGACGAGGGCATCACGGTCCGGTTCGGCTCGAAGGTGCCCGGCACCTCGATGGAGATCCGCGACGTGTCGATGGACTTCGCCTATGGCGAGTCCTTCACCGAGTCCAGCCCGGAGGCGTACGAGCGCCTGATCCTGGACGTCCTGCTCGGCGACGCCAACCTCTTCCCGCGCACGGAGGAGGTCGAGCTGTCCTGGAACATCCTCGACCCGATCGAGGAGTACTGGGACAAGAACGGCAAGCCCGCGCAGTATTCGTCGGGGACCTGGGGCCCGTCCGAGGCGGACGAAATGCTCGCACGAGACGGACGGAGCTGGCGTCGCCCATGAGGATCGACCTGACGGACACCACATCCAGCAAGATCAACAAGGCGCTCGTGAAGGGGCGCAGGGCGATCGGCACCCCGGCCGTCGGCATGGTGCTCACCCTCGTCATCGTCACCGACGAGGAGAACGCCTACGACGCCCTGCGGGCCGCCAACGAAGCGTCCCGCGAGCACCCCTCGCGCACGCTGGTCGTCATCAAGCGCGCCGCGCGCTCGCCCCGTGACCGTACGACGTCGCGCCTCGACGCCGAGGTACGGGTCGGCGCGGACGCGGGCACCGGCGAGACGGTGATCCTGCGTCTTTACGGCGAGGTCATCAACCACGCCCAGTCGGTCGTCCTGCCGCTGCTGCTCCCCGACGCCCCCGTGGTCGTGTGGTGGCCGGTCAACGCGCCGCTCAACCCGGCCAAGGACCCGCTCGGCGCGCTCGCCCAGCGCCGCGTCACGGACACGTACGCCGCGGAGCAGCCGATCCACGAGCTGACCGCGCGCGCCGACGCCTACAGCCCCGGCGACACGGACCTGTCCTGGACCCGGATCACCCCGTGGCGCTCGATGCTCGCCGCGGCGCTCGACCAGATCACCTGCAAGGTGACGGCGGTCGAGGTGGAGGGCGAGGAGTTCAACCCGAGCTGCGAGCTGCTCGCCATGTGGCTCGCGGACCGGCTGAACGTCCCCGTCAAGCGCTCCCTCTCCTCGGGCCCCGGCCTGACCGGCGTACGCATGGACACCGACTGCGGTCCCATCGTGCTCGGCCGCGCCGACGGCTCCCTCGCGACGCTCTCCATGCAGGGGCAGCCCGACCGCGCGGTGGCGCTCAAGCGCCGCGAGACGGCCGAGCTGATCGCCGAGGAGCTGCGGCGTCTCGACCCGGACGACACCTACGCGTCCGCGCTGAAGTTCGGCGTGGACCGGCTGGGTGAGCCGGCCGAGGAGACCACGGTTCCCGTGGTCGAGGAGCCCGCCGAGGCGGCCAAGAAGTCGGCACCGGCGAAGAAGACCGCGGCCAAGAAGGCGGCGGCGAAGTGAGCGCGGCCCCGCAGCTGGTCGTGCACCGCGACAAGGAGCTGATGGCGCAGGCCGCGGCGGCCCGCCTCATCACGAAGATCGTCGACGCGCAGGCCGCCCGCGGCTACGCGTCGGTGGTCCTCACCGGTGGCCGCAACGGCAACGGCCTCCTTGCCGCGCTGAGTTCGTCCCCGGCCAAGGACGCGATCGACTGGTCGCGCCTCGACCTGTGGTGGGGCGACGAGCGCTTCCTGCCGGACGGCGACCCGGAGCGCAACTACACCCAGGCCAAGGAGGCACTGCTCGACTCGGTGCCGCTCAACCCGGCCCGGGTGCACCCGATGCCCGCGTCGGACGGCGCGTACGAGGTGGACGCGGCAGCCGAGATGTACGCCGCCGAGCTCACCGCGGCGGCGGGGCCCGAGGACCATGGTCCGGTGCCGACGTTCGACGTGCTGATGCTGGGCGTCGGTCCGGACACCCATGTCGCCTCGCTCTTCCCGGAGTTGCCCGCGGTCCGTGAGACGGAGCGGACGGTGGTCGGCGTGCACGGCGCGCCCAAGCCGCCGCCCGTCCGCATCACGCTCACGCTCCAGGCGATCCGCTCGGCCCGTGAGGTGTGGCTGCTCGCGGCGGGCGAGGACAAGGCGAACGCGGCGGCGATCGCGCTGTCGGGCGCGGGCGAGGTCCAGGCGCCCGCCGCGGGCGCGTACGGCAGGTCGCGGACGCTGTGGTTGCTCGACTCGGCCGCGGCATCGCAGCTGCCGCGCGATCTGTATCCGCCGGCTTCTCCCTGAACGGCGTCTCCACAGCAGTACGGCCCGGTCCGCCTCCTCGGAGGCGGACCGGGCCGTACTGCTTTCAGTGGCTCAACGCCCCCGCAGGTCGCGGTACTTGGCGACGAGCGCCGTCGTCGAGCCGTCGAGGTCCGGCACGTCCGCGCCCTCGGTCAGAGCCGGCTCGATGCGCTTGGCCAGGACCTTGCCGAGCTCGACGCCCCACTGGTCGAAGGAGTCGATGTTCCACACGGCGCCCTGCACGAACACCTTGTGTTCGTAGAGCGCGATGAGTTGACCGAGAACCGACGGTGTCAGCTCCTTGGCGAGGATCGTCGTCGTCGGGTGGTTGCCCTTGAACGTCTTGTGCGGGACGAGTTCGTCCGCCACACCCTCGGCGCGCACCTCGTCGGGCGTCTTACCGAAGGCCAACGCCTGCGTCTGCGCGAAGAAGTTGGCCATCAGGAGGTCGTGCTGGGCGACCAGGCCGGGCAGCAGATCGGCGACGGGCTCGGCGAAGCCGATGAAGTCGGCCGGGATCAACTTCGTGCCCTGGTGGATGAGTTGGTAGTACGCGTGCTGCCCGTTGGTGCCCGGCGTGCCCCAGACCACCGGTCCGGTCTGCCAGTCGACCGGCTCACCGTCACGGCCCACCGACTTGCCGTTGGACTCCATGTCCAGCTGCTGGAGGTAGGCGGTGAACTTGGAGAGGTAGTGCGAGTACGGCAGGACCGCGTGCGACTGGGCATCGTGGAAGTTGCCGTACCAGATGCCCAACAGGCCGAGCAGCAGAGGCACGTTGGACTCGGCGGGCTCGTTGCGGAAGTGCTCGTCGACGAGGTGGAAGCCGTCGAGCATCTCGCGGAAGGCGTCCGGGCCGATCGCGATCATCAGCGAGAGACCGATCGCCGAGTCGTACGAGTAGCGGCCGCCGACCCAGTCCCAGAACTCGAACATGTTGGCCGTGTCGATGCCGAAGTCGGAGACCTTCTCGGCATTCGTCGACAGGGCCACGAAGTGCTTGGCGACGGCGCTCTGGTCGGCGCGCAGGCCGGTGAGGAGCCAGTCGCGCGCGGACGTCGCGTTCGTGATCGTCTCGATCGTGGTGAACGTCTTCGAGGCGATGATGAACAGCGTCTCGGCCGGGTCCAGGTCCCGCACGGCCTCGTGCAGGTCGGCGCCGTCGACGTTCGACACGAAGCGCACCGTGAGGTCACGGTCGGTGAAGGAGCGAAGCGTCTCGTACGCCATGGCGGGGCCGAGGTCGGAGCCGCCGATGCCGACGTTGACGATGTTCTTGATCGGCTTGCCGGTGTGCCCGGTCCACTCGCCGGAGCGGACCTTGTCGGCGAAGGCGGCCATCTTGTCGAGCACGGCGTGCACGGCGGGCACCACGTTCTCGCCGTCGACCTCGACGACCGCGTTCCGCGGGGCGCGCAGCGCGGTGTGCAGGACGGCGCGGTCCTCGGTGGTGTTGATCTTCTCGCCGCGGAACATGGCGTCCCGCAGGCCGAAGACGTCGGTGGCCGCGGCGAGCTCGCGCAGGAGCGTCAGCGTCTCGTCCGTGACGAGGTGCTTGGAGTAGTCGATGTGCAGGTCGCCGACCTGGAGCGTGTACCCCGTGCCGCGCGCCGGATCCTTGGCGAACAGCTCACGCAGCTGCACCTCCCCCAGCTGCTCCCGGTGCTTGCCGATCGCCGCCCACTCGGGCGTCTGGTTGAGCCTGGCGCGGCTTTCTGCGTTCATCTCGGACTTCAGCCTTCTCTCGTACCTGTGTACGTACCTTGCCCCGCTGCACGTTCCAACCTAATTGATCAGGGCCCGGTATGAGATGTCTGCAGCTGTCTGTCCGGACACGTGCCGGTAAACGTCACGTGAAAGCGTGAAAAGACGGCCGGTCCATGAAAAGCGCAGCGGCCGGACATCAGAAGATGTCCGGCCCTCGTCGCAAGTCCTAGATCTCGCCTCGCAGTTTGGCGAGCGCCTCCGCGAGAATCGCCTCGCCGTCCGCGTCGCTGCGCCGCTCACGTACGTACGCCAGGTGCGTCTTGTACGGTTCGGTGCGGGGCGGGTCCGGCGGGTTGTCCCGGTCCTGACCGGCGGGGAAGCCGCAGCGGGGGCAGTCCCAAGTATCGGGGACCTGCGCGTCGCTGGCGAAGCTGGGCACCGTCTCGTGTCCGTTGGAGCACCAGAAGGAGATGCGCAGTCGCGGCGCGGACTCACCGCGCTCGGCCTCGCCCATCGGCCCCGCCCCGACCCGACTTCCACGGATCGCGTTGCCACTTGCCACGGTCGTAACTCCCTGCGTGATGGTGCTGCTGCGGGCGCCTCAGTCTACGTAAGGCCCAACGCGCGTCCAGTGTTCGGAGTTACACCCTCACCCCGACACGCAAGCCCCATGATAATCCGCGCTGGTGAGCGCGCACCGTACATGGGGCTTTAAGCGAAGCTTTCGCAAGGTGGCAATCAAGCCGCTTTCGCGGTCAGTTGTTCACCTTCATCAACAGACCGAGCACGACAATGCACGCGAACCAGAGAAGACCGACCACGACAGTGATGCGGTCGAGGTTGCGCTCGGCGACCGAAGAGCCGCCGACGGACGACTGCATGCCGCCACCGAACATGTCGGACAGGCCGCCGCCCTTGCCCTTGTGCATCAGCACAAGGAGCATCATCAGCAGACTGAACGCGATGAGGGCGATCGAGAACCCCATAACCACGGCTGGACCAACTTCCTCGGATCTGAATCTGCTCTGTATCGACGACGGGGGCCGGATGCCTCGCCCAGCGAAGCGGCCCGGCCCCCGCAAGGGTACGACGTATCGGCGCTACCGCATACTCACTGGTCGCGGAACCGGACGATCTTGACGAACTCGTCCGTGTCGAGCGCCGCGCCGCCCACCAGGGCACCGTCGACGTCGGGCTGCGCCATGATCGCGGCCACGTTGCCGGACTTCACGGAGCCGCCGTACTGGATGCGCACCTTGTCGGCGAGCTCCTGCGAGTACAGCTCGGCGAGGCGGCCACGGATCGCGCCGCAGACCTCCTGGGCGTCCTCGGGGGTGGCGACCTTGCCGGTACCGATGGCCCACACCGGCTCGTACGCGATGACGATGGACTCGACGTGCTCGGCGGACACGTCCTTGAGGCCGCCGTCGAGCTGGGCCAGCGTGTACTCGATCTGCTGGCCGGCCTCGCGGATCTCCAGGCCCTCGCCGATGCAGAGGATCGGGGTCAAGCCGTGCCGGTAGGCGGCCTGCACCTTGCCGTTGCAGATCTCGTCGGTCTCGTCGTGGTACTGACGGCGCTCGGAGTGGCCCACGGCCACGTATGTGCACTTCAGCTTGGAGAGCATCGGGCCCGAGATCTCGCCGGTGTAGGCACCGGTGTCGTGCGCCGAGATGTCCTGGGCGCCGTACTTGATCTTGAGCTTGTCGCCGTCGACCAGGGTCTGCACCGAGCGGAGGTCGGTGAAGGGGGCGAGGACGGCGACCTCGACGGCCTCGTAGTCCTTGTCGGCCAGGGCGAAGGCGAGCTTCTGGACGTGGGCGATGGCCTCGAGGTGGTTGAGGTTCATCTTCCAGTTGCCCGCCATCAGCGGGGTACGCGTAGTCATCAGGTGTCAGTTCTCCAGTGCGGCGAGGCCGGGGAGCGTCTTGCCCTCGAGGTATTCGAGGGAGGCGCCGCCGCCGGTGGAAATGTGGCCGAATGCGTTCTCGTCGAAGCCCAGGATCCGGACGGCCGCGGCGGAGTCGCCACCGCCGACGACCGTGAAGGCCGGGGAGTCGAGGAGGGACTGGGCGATTGCCTTGGTGCCCTCGGCGTAGTCGGGGTGCTCGAAGACGCCCATCGGTCCGTTCCAGAAGACGGTGCCCGCGTCGGCGAGCTTCGAGGCGTAGAGCTTACGGGTCTCGGGCCCGATGTCCAGACCCTCCTGGTCGGCCGGGATGGCGTCCGCGGCGACCGTGGTGGGGTGGGCCGGAGCCTTGGTCTTCAGGTCCGGGAACTCGGTGGAGACCAGCACGTCGACGGGGAGGACCAGCTCGACACCGCTCTCCTCGGCACGCTTGACGTACTCCTTGACGACCGGAACCTGGTCCTCCTGGAGGAGGGAGATGCCGACCTCGTGGCCCTGGGCCTTGAGGAAGGTGTACGCCATGCCACCGCCGATCAGAAGACGGTCGGCCTTGCCGAGCAGCTGGTCGATGACGGCCAGCTTGTCGGAGACCTTGGCGCCGCCGAGCGCGACGACGTACGGACGCTTGACGTCCTCGGTGAGCTTCTTCAGGACGCCGACCTCGGTGGCGATGAGGTAGCCCGCGTAGTGCGGCAGACGCGCCGGAAGATCGAAGACGGAGGCGTGCTTGCGGTGCACGGCACCGAAGCCGTCGCCCACATAGACATCCGCGAGGGCGGCGAGCTGGTCGGCGAACTCGCCGCGCTCGGTGTCGTCCTTGGACGTCTCGCCCGCGTTGAAGCGGAGGTTCTCGATAACGGCGACCTGGCCGGGCTCGAGACCGTCGACCGCGTCGCGCGCGGCGGGGCCGACCGTGTCCTGGGCGAACGCCACGGGCTTGCCGAGGAGTTCACCGAGGCGCTCGGCGGCGGGAAGCAGCGAGAACACCGGGTCCGGGGCGCCCTTGGGGCGGCCCAGGTGCGAGGCGACGATCACCTTGGCGCCCGCTCCCGCGAGCTTGGTGACCGTCGGCAGGACGGCGCGGATGCGGCCGTCGTCGGTGATGGTGCCGTCGGCGAGCGGCACATTGAGGTCGGCGCGGACGAAGACCCGCTTGCCTTCGGCCCCTTCTGCGATGAGTTCGTCGATCGTCTTCATGGCTGGACTCCAGGACTCCTTAAGAGGGCTGACGTGCAACAAGGCCCGGACCACGCAGTATTGCGCGGTCCGGACCCTGTGCTCACATCGAGGTGCCTGCTCTGATGCTGATGCTTAGAGCTGACCGCCGACGAAGACCGTGAGGTCGACGAGACGGTTGGAGTAGCCCCACTCGTTGTCGTACCAGCCGAGGATCTTCACCGTCTTGCCCTCCTGGACCATGGTCAGGGAGGAGTCGAAGGTGCAGGAGGCCGGGTCGCTGACGATGTCGGACGACACGATCGGGTCCTCGGTGTAGAAGAGGATGCCCTTGAGGGCGCCGTCGTCGGCGGCCTTCTTGAACGCGGCGTTGACCTCGTCCTTGGTGACCTCGCGCTGCAGGTCGACGACGAGGTCGGTGGCGGAACCGGTCGGGACCGGGACGCGCATCGCGATGCCGTCGAGCTTGCCCTTGAGCTGCGGAAGGACCAGAGCAGTGGCCTTGGCGGCACCGGTCGTGGTCGGAATGATGTTCTCGGCGGCGGCGCGGGCGCGACGCAGGTCCGAGTGCGGGAAGTCCAGGATGCGCTGGTCGTTGGTGTACGCGTGGACCGTCGTCATCAGGCCCTTGACGATGCCGAAGTTCTCGTCGAGAACCTTCGCCATCGGCGCCACACAGTTGGTGGTGCAGGACGCGTTCGAGATGACGTGGTGGTTGGCCGCGTCGTACTTGTCCTGGTTGACGCCCATCACGATGGTGATGTCCTCGTCCTTGGCCGGAGCCGAGATGAGGACCTTCTTGGCGCCACCAGCGATGTGCTTCTCGGCATCGGCCTTCTTGGTGAAGATGCCGGTCGACTCGATCACGATGTCGACGCCGAGCTGACCCCACGGGATGTCGGCGGGGTTGCGCTCGGACAGCACCTTGATGGTGTGGTTGTCGACCGTGATGGTGTCCTCGGTGTGCGACACCTCGGCCTTGAGACGGCCCAGGATGGTGTCGTACTTCAGGAGGTGCGCCGTAGTCGCGGTGTCACCCAGGTCGTTGACAGCCACGATCTCGATGTCCGCACCCTGCTCAAGCAGCGCCCGGAAGTAGTTGCGCCCGATGCGGCCGAAGCCGTTGATGCCTACGCGGATCGTCACGAACCGATCTCCTCGTTGGTACGCCGGTTTCAGACGCCGGCGAGTTGTATGGGATGTCCCCGACCGCCTCCGACCCTACCTCTCTGATGGCC
The DNA here is from genome assembly GCF_059026065.1 of Streptomyces sp. A18. Lineage (NCBI taxonomy): Bacteria > Bacillati > Actinomycetota > Actinomycetes > Kitasatosporales > Streptomycetaceae > Streptomyces > Streptomyces sp. A18. The sequence goes on from NZ_JBWLKL010000006.1 coordinate 165,932, forward strand.
TTTGGGTGACATCGACAGGGGGTCCGGACGGCACGGTGGCCCGTACCCCCGAGTAGGGAGGACGAGCCACCGGGAACCAGGTACTGACTACGCAGCGTCAGCGGCGCAGATGTGCAAGGGATGCGCCCATAAGAGCGGCCCTTTCGGCGTTTCCGGGTACGTGCTCGAACCCGAAGCCGAGCAGCACGCTGTCACGCGCTGTGACGACCGCATAGGGCTTGTAGAGCTCCCCGGTACGGGCCCAGTCACCCGTGATGTTGGGGCTTCCGGGGGGTGCCGGAGCGACGCTCCAGGTGCCGAGCGAGGCGTCGAATCCCTCCGTCTGTGTCGCGTTGCCCCCTATCACGAGCTGGGCGTTGTCGGCAAAGAGGCCGCGGCCCCCGCTGGAGGGGTCCGTGACCGAGCTGAGCGCCACCTCGATCGTCTTGCCCGCGTAGGCGCTCAGATCGAAGGTGACGGGCTTCCAGCCGCCGGAGGATCCGGTGAAGCTGTTCCAGGCGCCGCTGGTGCCCGACGCGGTGCAGCCGGTCGCCGACTGCGTCAGGTAGCTGCGCAGGAACGGGTGGCCGTTGATGAAGAACCCGGCCCCGCACTCGGCGGGCACGGCCTGGGACGAGTTGCCGTTCGAGTCCGGCAGCGTGGTCCAGTCGTCGGCGCCGGTGGTGTGCGCCTCCAGGATTCCGTGGTCGTAGCCGGCCTCGAGGTTCCAGTTGAGCGCGAACCGCAGCTCCGGCTTGTCCGCGGCCGTGACCCCGGTCAGGTCGATGGTGCGGGTCAGCCGCTTCCAGTCCTGGTCGGCGTGGGCGGCCGATGCCATGCCCTGGCCCTCGAAGGGTGCGTACGGGTTGCTGATGCCGGGGTAGGTGCCTGCCGCCGCGCTCTTGAACTGCGGGAACTCGTCGGCGGGCAGGCTGTCGGACGTGACGGTGTAGCGGCCCGCCTTGTCCAGCGGGTTGGAGTCGGCCGCGGCGAGCGGCGTCCGGACGCCGTCGAGCGCACCACTGCCGGTGAAGCCGGCGGCGCCGGGTGCGGAGAGGCGTTCGTACGCGCCGAGGTAGTACTGCGCGAAGTCGTCGGAGAACGCGTCCCCGAGGTCCACGTTCGAACCGGTGCGTTCACCGGACTCGATCAGCTTGCCGCCCTCGTTGAGGTAGGCGCGCAGGGCGAGTTGGGTGGCCGCCGACGGCACCGGGTCTCCGGTGTAGTGCACGACCGCGGAGAAGTGCGACAGGACGCCGAGCGGGTGCGGTGCGCCGCGCTTGGCGACGTCCCAGACGACGGCCGAGCGTCCGTTGGCCTTCAGTGCGTCGACGTACTTCTGGGCCTGCTTGGCCGTCGCGCCTTCCTCGGCCACGACGAGGGTGTTCGCCTTGGCGCGCTCGGTGACGGTGTAGGTGAAGTGCGGGCTCTCCGTGCGCCCCTTCTTGGTGCGGCCGGTGAACCACACCTCGACCTTGTCGCCCACGCGGGCGTCCTCGGCCTCGGCGCGGTACTGGTCGAAGTGGAGGTTGTCCTCACCGCCGTACGTCTCGCCGCCCTTCCAGGCCCTGAGGTCCTCGTCATGCGTACGTCCGCCGTTGACGCGGTAGTTGAGCTCCTTGTCGCGCACCGACTTGCGGGCGGTGACGGCGACTTCCTGGTCCCCGCCGCGTGCGTACGAGTCCGTGAAGGTGTCCGGCGTGAAGTCGGGGGCCTCGATGCCGGTGACGGAGACCGGCTGGTCGGGGTGGCGTGCGGTCTCGGCGACGGCGAGCGCGAAGGGGATGTTCTTCGCGAACTCCTGCTGGATCAGCTTCTCGTCGTCCGGGAAGGTGAAGATGGAGGCGCAGTCCTCGGGCTTCCAGGGGTCGTTCGGGTCGAGGTTGGAGACCGTCTGGCAGGTGGACATCTCCGGCGTGAACATCGAGAAGCCGTTGACGTTGCCCGCGTGGCCGTCCGCCTCGCCGTTGGTGGTGTAGAGCTCCGAGGCGACCTGCGGGTGGTAGCCGGGGACGGCGGGCTTCTCCGGGGTGCCGTTCAGCGCCTTGTAGAGGACGTCGTCCGGGGTCGGCGTGGCGACCTGCCAGCCCACTCCGTACAGGAGCAGCTCGGCCGCCGAGTGGTAGTTGATCCCGTACTCGAAGCCGATGCGCTTCTGGAAGCGGTCGAGGGCCTTGGTCTCGGGCTCGGAGATGGGGCCCGTGCCGCGGTAGGTCTCCGATGAGGGCGCCGGGGACGAACCCTCGTTGTCGTAGCCCCACTTGTAGGCGAAGTTGCGGTTGAGGTCGACGCCGTCGCCCGCCGCGATCTTGCCGTCGCCGTCGATGTCGCGGAGGTTCTTGCGCCACTGGCGGTCGCCGTCGGCGGCGTGCGTGAAGTCGTAGCCGTCGGGGTTGGCGGAGAGCACGAACCACAGCTCGGTGGAGTCCACGAGCTCGGTGATGCGCTGGTCCTTGCCGTAGTTGTCGAGGTAGTGGTGCATCAGGCGGCGGGTCATCTCGGGGGTGATCCACTCGCGCGCGTGCTGGTTGGACAGGTAGAGCGTGGAGGGCTTGGAGCCGTCCTTGGACTTCTTGGCACCCTTGGAGAGCTTGAGCGCGAGGATGTCCTGGCCCTTGAGCGACTTGCCGATGGAGACGACCTTGGTGAGGCCCGGGTTGGCCTGACCGGTCTTGACGATCTCCTCCTTGAGGCCGCCCTCACCGCTGTACGGCCGGAACACGCCGTCCCCCGCGGCCTTGAGCTTCTGCTCCGTGGCGGCGGAGACCTTCTGCTCGGTGAGCTCGACGCCCTCGCGCTGCACGCCCTTGGCCTGCGCCTCGGTCAGATAGACCTCGACGCGGGCGCTGCCGCGATCGGGGGCCTGCCCGGCGAGCTCGTGGGCGTCCTGGCCCGCCTGGATGAGGATCGGGATCTGCTTCTTGGTGACCTCGGCCTCGTAGACCTTCACGGCCGCCGGATCGTCGGTGGCCGGGGTCTTCGCCCCGCTGTCGGCCTGGGCGTTCGGCACGGCGACGAGGCCGCCGACGAGCAGCGCGCCCGCGGCGACGACGGATCTGAAACCGGCTCTGGATCTCTTGGATCTCTCTCTTCGTCTCATGAGCCCCCCTTGCGGTTGTCCGGCACATTTGTGCGCGAACGCCAGGCTCGTGACACTTCATGATCATGTCAATATGGCGTGAAGGGCGGCATTCAAGACGACGCGAAGAAGCCGCCGGGGCCTCTGTGGCCCCGGCGGCTCAAGTGACGTGCGAGGGCGGTCAGACCGCCATGTTGTCGGCGAGTTCCTCGCTCAGATTGGACTCCGTACCCGGGATCCCCAGGTCCTGTGCCCGCTTGTCCGCCATGGCGAGCAGCCTGCGGATACGGCCCGCGACCGCGTCCTTCGTCAGGACCGGCTCGGCGAGCGCGCCGAGCTCCTCCAGGGAGGCCTGCTTGTGCTCCATGCGCAGCCGTCCGGCCGCCGCGAGGTGCTCGGGGACCTCGTCGCCGAGGATCTCCAGGGCGCGCTGCACGCGGGCGCCGGCGGCGACGGCCGCGCGGGCCGAGCGGCGCAGGTTCGCGTCGTCGAAGTTGGCCAGGCGGTTGGCCGTGGCGCGCACCTCGCGGCGCATCCGCCGCTCTTCCCAGGCGAGCACCGACTCGTGGGCGCCGAGCCGGGTAAGCAGGGCGCCGATCGCGTCTCCGTCCCGGACGACGACGCGGTCCACGCCGCGCACCTCACGGGCCTTGGCCGCGATCTGCAGCCTGCGCGCGGCGCCGACCAGGGCGAGCGCCGCCTCCGGACCCGGGCAGGTCACCTCAAGGGACGAGGAGCGCCCCGGCTCGGTCAGCGAGCCGTGCGCCAGGAACGCCCCGCGCCAAGCCGCCTCGGCGTCACAGGTGGCCCCCGAGACCACCTGTGGCGGCAGCCCCCTGATGGGGCGGCCACGGCCGTCCACGAGGCCCGTCTGCCGGGCCAGCTGATCGCCGCCCGCCACGACCCGTACGACATAGCGCGAGCCGCGCCGCAGCCCGCCCGGAGCCATCACGATCAGCTCCGAGCTGTGCCCGAAGATCTCGAGAATGTCCCGCTTCAGCCGTCGCGCGGCCATCGCCGTGTCCAGCTCCGCCTCGATCACGATGCGGCCGCTCACCAGGTGAAGGCCGCCCGCGAACCGCAGGATGGCCGAGACCTCTGCCTTTCTGCAGCAGGTCCGGGTGACGGGAAGCCGGGAGATCTCGTCCTTCACCGCTGCCGTCATCGCCATGGGCCGATCCTTCCATGCATCCGAAAAATACGGTCGTACGCGGTGGCCAGGAGCTCCGGATCGTGCCTCGGAGTGCCATCGTGCCTGGCCACCGGCGCCAGCTCGACCGTGGCGCCGAGCCGCTTGGCGGCATCGGTGAGTGACTCACGGTCGGGCACGGCGGCGTCGTCGGCCAGCACCACGTCCAGGGCGAGTTTAGGGGCGTGTCGGGCCAAAACCTCCAAATGACGCTGCGGAGAGAACCCATCGGTTTCACCGGGTTGCGGCGCGAGGTTGAGCGAGAGCACCCTGCGGGCCTTCGTCTCGATGAGCGCGTCGAGCAGTTCGGGGACGAGCAGATGGGGGATCACCGAGGAGAACCACGAGCCGGGGCCGAGCACCACCCAGTCCGCGTCGAGCACCGCGGCGACCGCTTCGGGGACGGCCGGCGGGTCGCGCGGGACGACGTGCACGGACTGCACCTCACCCGGGGTGAGCGCCACCGTGGCCTGCCCGCGCACCGTGTCCACCTCGTCCGGGCGCTCCGGGTCGTGCCCCTTGACCAGGGCCTGCAGCTCCAGCGGGACCGCGGACATGGGCAGCACACGTCCGTGCGCGCCGAGGAGCTTGCCGACAAGGTCGAGGGCCTGGACGTGGTCGCCGAGCTGCTCCCACAGGGCGACGATCAGCAGATTGCCGACCGCGTGCTCGTGCAGATCGCCCTTGGACTGGAAGCGGTGCTGGATGACACGCGCCCAGGTCTGCCCCCAGTCGTCGTCCCCGCACAGGGCGGCGAGCGCCTTGCGCAGGTCGCCGGGCGGCAGGACGCCCAGCTCGTCACGGAGCCGCCCGCTGGAACCGCCGTCGTCGGCGACGGTGACCACGGCGGTGAGATCACCGGTGATGCGGCGCAACCCTGCCAGTGACGCGGACAGGCCCATCCCGCCGCCGAGCGCCACCACCTTGGGCTGAGTGCCCCGCTTGCGGCCCAGACGGTTCAGCCGCAGTGAAGCCTTCACTCTCGCCCCATGTCCCGATGGACGAGGACGGTCTCGACGCCCTCGGACACGAGGCGCGCTGCGAGCTTCTCCGACATGGCGACGGAGCGGTGCTTGCCGCCCGTGCAGCCGACCGCGATCGTCACGTAACGCTTGCCCTCGCGGCGGTACCCCGCGGCGATGAGCTGGAGCAGCTCGGCGTACCGGTCGAGGAACTCCTTGGCGCCCGGCTGGTTGAAGACGTACGCCGCCACCTCTTCGTTGAGCCCGGTGTACTGGCGCAGCTCCGGGACCCAGTGCGGATTGGGCAAGAAGCGCATGTCCACGACGAGGTCCGCGTCGACCGGCAGGCCGTACTTGAAGCCGAAGGACATGACGGTGGCCCGCAGCTCGGGCTCCTCCTCGCCCGCGAACGATGCGTCCATCTTGGCGCGCAGCTCGTGCACGTTCAGGCTGGACGTGTCGATCACCAGGTCGGCGTCGCCGCGCAGCTCGCGCAGGAGCTCACGCTCGGCCGCGATGCCGTCCACGATGCGGCCGTCGCCCTGCAGCGGGTGCGGGCGGCGGACCGACTCGAAGCGGCGCACCAGGGCGTCGTCCGAGGACTCCAGGAACACGATCCGCCGGGTGACGTGCTTGGCCTCCAGGTCCGCGAGGGACTGGCGCAGATTGTCGAAGAAGCGGCGGCCTCGTACGTCGACGACGACCGCGATGCGGGCGACGTTCCCCTGCGAGCGGGCGCCGAGCTCCACCATGGTGGGGATCAGCGCGGGCGGCAGGTTGTCGACGACGAACCAGCCGAGGTCCTCGAGACACTTCGCCGCGGTGCTGCGTCCGGCTCCCGACATGCCGGAGATGATCACCAGCTCGGGGACCACCTCGGCGGTCTCACCTGGCGTGATGGTCGTGCCCGTACTCACTTGCTCGCCGCCTTCGTCGTGCTCGTTCATGTCTCCTGCCCCCGTCGTTCCTCTGAGGTGCCCGCGGACACGGACTCCTCGCCATCGCTCGAGGATCCCGCGCTCGCGGGCTCCTCCTCTTCAATGATCTCTCCGGTCGCCGTGTTCACGGCGGGTGCCACGGGTGCCGCGGCGGCCAGGGCCCCGACGATGGCCTCGGCCGTCTTGCGGCCTATGCCCGGAACCTCACAGATCTGATCGATTGTCGCGGATCGCAGCTTCTTCACCGAACCGAAGTGCTTGATCAGCGTCTGCTTGCGCGCCTCGCCCAGGCCCGGCACGGCATCCAGCGGCCCGGCCTTGAAGCGCTTGGCACGCTTGGCGCGCTGATAGGTGATCGCGAAGCGGTGCGCCTCGTCGCGTACCCGCTGGAGAAGGTACAGGCCTTCGCTCGTGCGCGGCAGGATCACCGGGTCGTCGTCGCCCGGCACCCAGACCTCTTCGAGGCGCTTGGCGAGGCCGCACACCGCGATGTCGTCGATGCCGAGCTCGTCCAGGGCCCGCTGGGCGGCAGCGACCTGCGGCTGGCCGCCGTCCACGACGACGAGCTGGGGCGGGTAGGCGAAACGCTTGGGGCGGCCGTCCTCCTCGGTCAGGCCCTCCTGCTCGCCGTCGGGGTCCCACTCGCCCGTCTTCTCCTTGTCGGAGAGATATCGCTTGAAGCGGCGCGTGAGCACCTCATGCATGGAGCGGACGTCGTCCTGACCCTCGAAGCCCTTGATCTGGAAGCGCCTGTACTCGCTCTTGCGTGCGAGGCCGTCCTCGAAGACGACCATCGAGGCCACGACGTCGTCACCCTGGAGATGCGAGATGTCGTAGCACTCGATGCGCAGCGGGGCGCTGTCCAGTTCGAGCGCCTCGGCGATCTCCTCCAGGGCGCGGGAGCGGGTGGTCAGGTCGGAGGCGCGCTTGGTCTTGTGCAGCACGAGCGACTGCTGGGCATTGCGCGCGACGGTCTCCATGAGCGCCTTCTTGTCGCCGCGCTGCGGGATGCGCAGCGAGACGTTCGAACCGCGGCGCTCAGTGAGCCACTCCTGGACGGGCTCTATGGGGTCGGGCAGCGCGGGGACGAGGACTTCCTTCGGTACGGAGTCCCCGCTCTCCTCTCCATAGAGCTGCTGGAGGGCGTGCTCGACGAGGTCACCGCTGGTGACCGCCTCGACCTTGTCGGTGACCCAGCCGCGCTGACCGCGGACGCGGCCGCCGCGTACGTGGAAGATCTGGACGGCCGCCTCCAGCTCGTCCTCGGCGAGGGCGATGAGGTCGGCGTCCGTGGCGTCGGCGAGGACGACGGCGCTCTTCTCCATGGCCTTCTTGAGGGCCCCGATGTCGTCGCGCAGGCGGGCCGCCTTCTCGTACTCCATGTCGTCGGCGGCCTCGGCCATCTGCCGCTCGATCCTGCGGATGTACGCGCCCGTGCGCCCCGTCATGAACTCGCAGAAATCCTCGGCGAGTTCACGGTGCTCCTGCGGGGTGACCCGCTCCACGCAGGGGGCTGCGCACTTGCCGATGTAGCCCAGGAGGCAGGGGCGGCCGGTGCGCTCGGCGTTCTTGAAGACTCCGGCCGAGCAGGTGCGGACGGGGAACACCCGCAGGAGGAGGTCCACGGTGTCGCGGATCGCCCACGCGTGGCCGTACGGACCGAAGTAGCGGACGCCCTTCTTCTTCTGGCCGCGCATCACCTGCACGCGCGGGAACTCTTCGTTCATCGTCACCGCGAGGTACGGATAGCTCTTGTCGTCGCGGTACTTGACGTTGAACCGGGGGTCGTACTCCTTGATCCAGGAGTACTCCAGCTGCAGCGCCTCGACCTCGGTGGAGACCACCGTCCACTCGACGGACGCGGCCGTCGTCACCATCGTGGCCGTCCGCGGGTGCAGGTTCGTCAGGTCCTGGAAGTAGCTGGCCAGGCGCTGGCGCAGGCTTTTCGCCTTGCCGACGTAGATCACCCGGCGGTGTTCGTCGCGGAACCGATAGACCCCCGGCGAGTCGGGGATCTGTCCCGGCTTGGGGCGGTAGCTGGAGGGGTCTGCCATGCTCCACACCCTACTGGCGGGGGCTGACAGTCAGGGCTCGGAGGGGGTGCCCCGCCCCGCCCGGATCCCACCGGCCTGAGCCCTCGCTTTCCGCTCGCCGGGGGCGTCCGCGCGACGCCTGGAGCCCGCCCCCCGAGCCTGTGCCCTTGAGCCCACCCGCCCTGAAGGGCGGGTGGGCGGTGGGGAACCCCCGGCCGGAGGCCGGGGGCGGTCAGCCGTGCTGCCGGGTGCGGCGGTGGCGCAGTACGGCCGCCGCGGAGAGGCCGAGGGCGGCCAGGGCACCCGCTCCGGCCGCGGAGGAGGCGACCGTCCCGGGGCCCTCGGCCGAAGCCGCGGCCCGAGCCGGCGCCGGAGCCGCCGGGGGCTCCGTGGCCCGCTCCTTCGGGGCGAAGCCCCCCGCCTTGCCGGACCTCGCGTACGCGGACCCCGGCAGCTTGTCGGCGTACGCGGCGTGCACGCGCTTCTGATAGGCGGCGACCGAAGCCCCGCCCGCGCCCACGGCACGCTGCGCGTCCGCGTCCAGCGGTAGCACCCGGCCCCGCCCCTGGACGTACCAGGCGTTGATCTGCGGTTCGTGGAAAACGGTGCCCCCGGGGAGCTTGTCGGCGCCCACGCGCGCGTAGTGCGTCTCGTCGTCCCCGGTGGCGATGTTCACGACCTGCCAGGAGCCGCCCTGTTTCACCGCCCACAGGGAGGCTTCCTGCCCGTCGGAGGAGACCGCCTTGCTGGCGAGGAACTCCACGCGGGCAACCGGCGCGCCCTTCTTGCCGGCGACGAACTCCGGGGAAAGGTAGCGCACGGGCACGGCCTCGCCGCCCCGCACGCGCGGATCCGCCGCGGCCTTGCTGACGGCCCCTTCCCGGGCGAAGAAGCGGGAGAGCGTCTCGAGGGTCTTGGGTGCGCTCGCGGCGTCGTGGGCCGCCTCACGGGAAGCGGCGGAGGCGTCCGAAGGACCGGAGTCCGCGGTGGCGTGCGGCGCCGCGAGGCCGAGCAGCAAAGTGGCCGCCGATCCGGCGAGCGTGGCCCTCAGCAGGTGACGTGGAAGGTGACGGTTCATCGCGCTCACGCCCCGATCCGGTACAGCGAGTGGGTCCAGGAGAAGGTGTTGTTGTTGACGTACCAGCTGTGCGAGGCCCAGTTGTAGCGGTTGTTGGAGGGCCACGGGTCGCCCCAGTAGACCCAGCTGCTCGCGTCGTCGTACCCGTAGAGGACGTGCATGTGACCGCCGCCGTTCGACCACAGGATGCGGGTCTCGACCGGACGGCCCGCGTTGATCTCGGCCTGCACGGTCGGGTAGCGCAGCCAGCCGTTGACGTAGGAACCGGGGTTGATCCCCGCCCACTCCAGGCCGTTCTGTACGTTGCCCAGCGTGGCCTGGTTGTTGGGGCACTCGGTGTTCTGGCTGCGCCCGAAGGCGGCGTTGCAGAACTGGTTCTGGCTGTAGTTCTTGCCGTAGAAGGTGGCGATCGTGTTCCCGCCGGCGGCCCAGCACCAGTTGGTCTTCTGCTGGGCCTGCATCGTGATGTTCAGGCGCTTGGCGGCGAGAACGGACGGGTCGTCGGGGGCGGCCGTGGCCGTGGCCGCCGGCGCGGCGACCAGGGCCGCCGCCACGAGGGCGAGCGCGGACAACCGTCTGCGTCCGCTGTACCTGCTGATTCGTTGGCGCATCGCGTTCCTCCCGAGCGGGGGGTGAGGGGTGGAGGAGCGCGTCCGGACGCTGCGATTGAGCATCGAGTGTTGTCGGGTGCAGGTCAACAAGGTTCAATGCGGGATTACTTGGGCCGTGAACGGCGGCGTACGGATGTGAACACCCCTCGTACGTCCACCTGGTGGCCTGCCCCGACCGGCGCGTACGCCCGGACGGCCGATGTGAATGTTCACAGAAGGGTCTTGCGATGCGGCACGGCACACAGCTCGCGGACGGCGCGCCTGCGGACCTGGAGGCCGCCCTGCGCACCGGCCCCTTCCACGTGGCGCTGCGGGCCGCGATCGCCGCACGGCGCCTTCCCCTGCAACGCGTACGGCATCATCTCGCGCGGCAGGGCGTCAACGTCGGTGTGACGAGCCTGAGTTACTGGCAGCAGGGTGCGCGACGCCCCCAGCGCACCGAGTCGCTCCGCGCCGTGCGCGCCCTGGAGGAGATCCTCGAACTCCCCGAGGAGTCACTGATCCGGCTCCTCGCCAAGCCCTCCCAGCACACCGACTGCGAACGCCCCGCCGCCCGCTCCTACCGCTCCCTCCTGGAATCGTCCGACGTCCTCCAGGAGCTGATCACCGGTCTCGGGTCACCGCTCGACGGCGGCCTGCACACCGTCGGCCACCACGAGCGGGTACGGATCGGCGGGCGCCGCGAACTCCTTGGCCGCGACTCGCAGCACGTGGTGCGGGCCCACCGGGACAACATCGACCGCTACCTCGCGATCTACCGCGGCGACCCCGGCTGCGTACCGGACCACATCGACGTCCACGCCCTGGAGAACTGCCGCACGGGACGGGTGCGCCGGCACCACGAGACGGGTGTCCTCGTCGCCGAACTGCTCTTCGACGCGCGCCTGCGCGCGGGCGACACACACCTGTTCCGCTACGGCTTCGAGGACGGCACGGCGGGGGCGGCCACCGAGTACTTCCGGGGCTTCACCTTCGCGGGCGGGCAGTACGCCCTCCAGGTGCGGTTCGACGAGGGCGCACTGCCCGTACGCTGCCACCGCTTCGCCCAGCATTCGCAGGCCGCGCCGCGCGGCGGGCGCCAGGAACTGACGCTGAGCGGGAGCCACCGGTCGGTGCACCTCGTGGAGCCGCAGGTGCGGGCCGGGATCCTGGGGATCGCGTGGGACTGGGAGTGAACACGGCCAGGGGCTGAACGGCCGCGCCGCCCCTCAACCCGCGACGATCTTGCCGTCCTCCACCTTCACCGGCAGCTCCTCCAGCGGCCTGACCGCGGGGGCGTGCAGCACCTTGCCGTTCGTGGCGTCGAACTGGCTGCCGTGGCAGGGGCAGATGAGCTTGTGTCCCTCGAGCTTGTTGATGGGGCACTTCTCGTGCGTGCAGATCGTGCTGAACGCCTTGTACTCGTCGTCCGCGATGCGGCTCACGACGACGTTCTCGCCGGTGTAGAGCTTCGATGCGCCGACCTCCACCTCGTCGGACTTCCCGAGGTCCACGGGCGCGGTCGGCGCCGAGCGGTTGGAGCCGCCGTCACCATCGCCGTCGCCGGAAGAGCAGGCCGTGATGCCCAGACCGGCGGCCGGGACGAGGGCGGCGGCGCGCAGCACAGCGCGGCGGGCGGGGGGCGGCGTGCCGGGCATGGAATCTCCACAGGTCAGGCGCTTCGGTGACGGATCAGACCATACCGCTGGGGCACCGTTTGCCCGCGTTGGGCGCGGCCGTGCCCGAGTGCCGCCCGTGTCGGGCCGGGTCGGCCGGTAAGCCCTAGCCTGTGGCGGAAGCCGGGGAGCACGACCGCTGAGCCGAGAGGAACCACCCGTGATAGTCGTCGCAGGAGAGGCCTTGATCGACCTCGTCCCACAAGGACCCGCCGGCGTCGGCGCCGGATTGCCCGCGCTCGCCCCGCGGCTCGGCGGCGGCCCGTACAACACCGCCGTGGCCCTCGGCCGCCTCGGCTCCCCCGTCGCCTTCTGTTCGCGGATCTCGGCCGACGCGTTCGGCGACGCGCTGGTCGACGGGTTGCGGGCCGCGGGTGTCGAGGTGTCGTACGTCCAGCGGGGCGCCGAGCCGACGACGCTCGCGGTGGCCTCGATCGGCGCGGACGGCTCCGCCGGATACTCCTTCTACGTCGAGGGCACGGCGGACCGGCTCTTCACGGCCCCGGAGCGGCTGCCCGACGGCGTACGCGCGGTGTCGTTCGGCACGTGCTCGCTCGTCCTGGAGCCGGGCGCGAGCGCGTACGAGGAGCTGATGCGCCGGGAGGCGGCGCGGGGCGTCTTCACGGCGCTCGACCCCAACGTCCGTGCGGGTCTGATCCCGGAAGCGGACGCCTACCGGGCCCGGTTCAAGAACTGGCTGCCTTCGGTCTCCCTGCTCAAGTTGTCCGAGGACGACGCGAGTTGGCTCGGCGGCACGCCGCGGGAGTGGCTCGCGTCCGGCCCTGGCGCGGTGGTGATGACGCGGGGCGGCGAGGGACTCACCGTCTTCACGCGGGACGGCGACGAGTGGTCGGTGCCGGGCGAGCAGGTCGACGTGGTGGACACGATCGGAGCGGGCGACACGGTCAACGCGGCCCTGCTGCACGGGCTTTCCACACGGGACGCACTGTCCGTTGAGTCACTCGCCGGGCTCGGCGAGGACAGCTGGGCCGATGTCCTGCGCTTCGCGGCACGCGCGGCGGCCGTCACCGTGTCCCGCGCTGGGGCGGAGCCGCCGTACGCGAAGGAGTTGGGGTGAGGGCGGTCGGTCCCGTGCTCTGAGGCCAGGGGGGCCGGGACGCATGCCCCTGCCCTGCGGCTGGGCTGGGCTGGGCTGGGCTGGGTATCGATAGCCTGAACCGGCCTCCTGCCGGGGCGGGGCCGGGCAGGGCGGAGTCGGCGTGAGGCTCTCAGCCCGTCACCGCGCGGAGGCCGCCCGGCCGACGGCCGTTGAGGCGGTCGAGCGCGGCCGACGAGGCTTCGTCGGCCGGGAGGTGGACGACCAGGCGCTGGCCGTCGGCGTCGGGCAGGGTCAGCGTCTCGTACGCAAGACGCACCGGACCGACCTCCGGGTGCGTCATGCGTTCGACGCCGCTGGGCCGGGGCAGCCGCGGCACGACCTTCATGCGGTCCGCGAAAGGGGCACCGGCGATGACGGTCAACTCGTCGGCGAATCCCTCGGCGTGGGGGTCGCTCAGCATGGACCCGACCCGCAGCAACGCGACCTGCTCGTCGGCGACGCCGTCCCACTCGGGGTAGGCGGCACGGGCCCGCTCGTCGGTGAACAGGAACCGGATGAGGTTGGGCCGCTCGTCGTCGAGGAGCCCCATGGGCCCCACGATCCGCTCGTAGCCCGAGGTGTACGCGAGGACGTCGCTCAGCCGGTTGAGCAGGACGGCGGGGGCCGGTTCCAGACGGTCGACGAGCGCCCGCACGGTGGGGCGCACCGACCGGGACGGCTCGCTCACCGTCGGACAGCAGGGGTCGCCGCTCTTCTCCTTCTCCAGGCGGCGCAGGTGGAAGCGCTCCCCCACGGAGAGCCGCAGGGCGTCGGCGAGCGCGCCCATGACCTGCGCTGACGGGTGGCGGTCCCGGCCCTGTTCGAGGCGGGCGAGGTACTCGACACTGACGCCGGCGAGCGTGGCGACCTCGGAGCGGCGCAGGCCCGGTGTGCGGCGCCGGGGTCCTGTGGGGAGCCCGACATCGGCGGGCGTGACCGCTTCACGGCAGGTGCGCAGGAAGGTGCCCAGCTCGTTGTCGCTCACCGGCCGAACGTACCAGCCGCCGGCGGACCGGATCGTGGCCCTGTCACTACCAGTCTCGCCTCGGCCTTCCTCACTCGTCGGCTGCCTCGCATCGTGGATGGCATGACTAGCGACCACACGAGTACCGCCACCGCGACGACCGCGCTTCCGCTCCCCGCGGGGAGCTGGGAGATCGACCCCTTCCACTCCGCCGTCAACTTCACCATCCGCCACCTCGGGATCTCGAAGGTGCGGGGCCGGTTCACGGAGGTGACGGCCGGTCTCGTCGTGGGCGAGAGCGCCGAGACCTCGTCGGTGACGGCGACCATCGCCCTGGCGTCGATCGACACGGGCAACAAGGACCGCGACGCGCACGTCCGCGCGCCGGACCTGCTTGACGTGGAGCGCCGCCCCACGATGACGTTCCGCTCGACGCGGGTCATCGGCAAGGAGGACGAGTGGACGTTGGAGGGCGAGCTGACCATCGGTGACGTGACGCGGCCGATCACTCTCGCCGTCGAGTTCGGCGGACTCCAGGCCTTCCCCGGCGACGACCGGCGCCATGCGGGCTTCGAGGCGACCGGGGAGATCAGCCGAGGTGACTACGGGCTCGACTTCGGCTCCGGGCTGCTCGGTGACGTGGTGAAGATCCAGCTGGACATGCAGTTCCTGGAGCCGCAGGCCGCGCCCGCCGCAGGCTAGCCAGCGGGGGCCTCCGGCCGCTCGACGGGGCCCTCGGCTGGTCGACAGGGCCCTCGGCTGGTCAGCGGGTGGCCGCGTCTCCCCCGCCGTCCGTGAAGGCGCCGTGCCGACCCGCCCCCCGCGGCGAACTTCGCCGCGCCGTCCGCCGCCTCGGCGAGGGACCGCAGGCCGTGGCGGAGTTCACCCGCCATCGCGTCCTCCTCGGTCAGGCCCTCTTGTTCCCGTACGGAGAGCCGGTCGTTCCTGAGGCAGGTCTGGGGGAACGCGGCGATCTCGGCGGCGAGGCGTTCGGCCGCGGCGCGGGACGTGCCCGGCGGCACGGTCCGGTTGACCAGGCCCATCGCAAGGGCCTCCGGGGCGGGGACGGGGCGGCCGGTGAGCACCAGGTCCATGGCCCGGCTCTCGCCGATGAGTCGGGGCAGCCGCACGGTCCCGCCGTCGATGAGCGGGACGCCCCAGCGGCGGCAGAAGACTCCCAGTACAGCGTCTTCGTCGGCGACCCGCAGATCGCACCAGAGCGCGAGCTCCAGGCCTCCGGCGACCGCGTGCCCGGAGATCGCCGCGATGACGGGCTTGGAGAGCCGCATGCGGGTCGGCCCCATGGGCCCGTCGCCCTTCTCGGTCACCTCGTTCCCGGTCGGCGTCCCGATGGCCTTGAGGTCCGCACCGGCGCAGAACGTACCGCCCTCGCCCCACAGCACGGCGACGGACGCGTCGGGATCGGCGTCGAAGTCACGGAACGCGTCGGCGAGGGCCTGGGCGGTGGGCCCGTCGACGGCGTTCCGCACGTCGGGACGCGACAACACGATGGTGGTGACGGGTCCTTCACGTTCAGTGCGTACGGTCATGCGGCCAAGGCGACCACGTGAACGGGCCGCCGGACAAGGGGATGAGCTTGTCCGGCGGCCCGTTCACAGCGCGTCGTCAGCGCCCCTTCAGGAGCGGCGCCCCACAGGGGCGCGGGGCTGCGACATCAGCGGCTCCGCCGCGGGGCGCGACCAGCCACCACGCTCCGGGGACGGGGATGCGCGGCTACATCAGGCCTTACGAGCCTTGGTCGCCTTCTTCGGGGCAGCAACAGCCTTCTTCGTGGTGGCCTTCTTGGTGGTGGCTTTCTTCGCCGTGGCTGTCTTGGCGGCAGCCTTCGCCGTCGCCGACTTCTTCACCGCCGCCGAGGCCACCACCTTCTTCGCTGCGGCCTTCCGCACCGGTGCCCGCCCCTGTGCAGGAACCTCCGCGGTCAAGATGTTCTGCAGGAACTTGCCCGTGTGGCTCGTCGGAACCCCGGCGACCTCCTCGGGCGTGCCCTCGGCGACGACCAGACCGCCGCCGTTGCCGCCCTCGGGGCCCATGTCGACGACCCAGTCCGCGGTCTTGATGACGTCGAGGTTGTGCTCGATGACGATGACCGTGTTGCCCTTGTCGACCAGGCCGGACAGGACCGTGATCAGCTTGCTGATGTCCTCGAAGTGCAGACCGGTGGTCGGCTCGTCGAGTACGTAGACCGTCCGTCCCGTCGAGCGCTTCTGGAGCTCGGAGGCGAGCTTCACGCGCTGGGCCTCACCACCGGAGAGGGTCGGCGCGGGCTGGCCGAGCCGGACGTACCCGAGGCCCACGTCGTTGAGCGTGCGCAGGTGCCGGGAGATGGCAGGCACCGCCTCGAAGAAGTCGAGCGCCTCCTCGATCGGCATGTCCAGGACCTCGGCGATGGACTTGCCCTTGTAGTGGACGTCCAGCGTCTCGCGGTTGTAGCGCGCCCCGTGGCAGACCTCGCAAGGGACGTACACATCCGGCAGGAAGTTCATCTCGATCTTGATCGTGCCGTCACCGGAGCAGTTCTCGCAGCGACCACCCTTGACGTTGAAGGAGAAGCGGCCGGGGAGATAGCCCCGGACCTTCGCCTCCATCGTCTCCGCGAAGAGCCTGCGGACGTGGTCGAAGACTCCGGTGTACGTCGCCGGGTTCGACCGCGGGGTGCGACCGATGGGCGACTGGTCGACGTGCACGACCTTGTCGACGAGGTCGTCGCCGTCCACGCGCGTGTGCCGTCCGGGCACGGACCGTGCGCCGTTCAGCTCGCGCGCCAGGTGCGTGTAGAGGATGTCGTTCACGAGCGTCGACTTGCCGGAGCCCGAGACACCCGTGACGGCGGTGAGGACGCCGAGCGGGAAGGAGACGTCGATGTCCTGGAGGTTGTTCTCCCGGGCGCCGTGCACCGTCAGCCGGCGGGTGGGGTCCGCGGGGCGGCGGATGTCCGGCACCGGGATGGACTTCTTGCCCGCCAGATACTGCCCGGTCACCGAGTCCGGGTTGTCGAGCAGCTCCTTCATGGAGCCGCTGTGCACGACCTTGCCGCCGTGCTCGCCCGCGCCGGGGCCGATGTCGACGACCCAGTCGGCGACCTTGATGGTGTCCTCGTCGTGCTCGACGACGATGAGTGTGTTGCCCATGTCGCGCAGGCGCACGAGGGTCTCGATCAGGCGGTGGTTGTCGCGCTGGTGCAGGCCGATGGACGGCTCGTCCAGTACGTAGAGCACGCCGACGAGGCCCGAGCCGATCTGCGTGGCGAGGCGGATGCGCTGGGCCTCGCCTCCGGAGAGGGTGCCCGCGGCGCGGTTCAGCGAGAGGTAGTCCAGGCCTACGTCGACCAGGAACCGCAGCCGTTCGTTGACCTCCTTCAGGACGCGCTCGGCGATCTTCTTGTCGCGGGCGCCCAGCTTCAGCTCGGCGAGGAAGTCCGCGCAGTCGCTGATGGACATCGCGGCGACCTCGGCGATGGACCTGCCCATGACCGTGACGGCCAGGACGATCGGCTTGAGTCGCGTGCCCTCACAGGTGGGGCAGGGCACCTCGCGCATGTAGCCCTCGAAGCGCTCGCGGCTCGTGTCGCTCTCGGCCTCGCTGTGGCGGCGCTTGACGAAGGGGACGGCGCCTTCGAAGGCGGTGGTGTAGACCCGCTCGCGGCCGTACCGGTTCCGGTAGCGCACCTCGATCTGCGTCTTGTGGCCGTTCAGGAGGGCCTTCTTGGCGCGCTGCGGGAGTCCGGCCCAGGGCATGTCCGTGGCGAAGCCGAGCGCGTCGGCGAGCGCGCCGACGAGCCGCCCGAAGTAGTCCTTCGTGTGGCCGTGCGACCAGGGGTGGATGGCGCCCTCGTCGAGGGACTTGTCCTCGTCCGGGACGATCAGCTCGGGGTCGACCTCCATGCGCGTGCCGATGCCCGAGCAGTCCGGGCAGGCGCCGAAGGGCGAGTTGAAGGAGAAGGAGCGGGGCTCGAGCTCCTCGAAGGACAGGTCGTCGTACGCGCAGTACAGGTGCTCCGAGTACATGCGCTCACGCTCGGGGTCGTCCTCGGGGAGGTCGACGAAGTCGAGGACGACCATGCCGCCGGCGAGGCCGAGCGCGGTCTCCACGGAGTCGGTCAGGCGGCGCTTGGCGGAGTCCTTCACCGTGAGGCGGTCGATGACCACCTCGATGGTGTGCTTCTCCTGCTTCTTCAGCGTGGGCGGCTCGGAGAGCTGGATCGTCGTGCCGTCGACCCGCGCGCGGCTGTAGCCCTTCGTCTGGAGGTCGGCGAAGAGGTCGACGAACTCGCCCTTCCGCTCGCGGACCAGCGGCGAGAGGACCTGGAAACGGCTGCCTTCCGGCAGTTCCAGGACCTTGTCGACGATGGCCTGCGGGGACTGCCGTGCGATGGGGCGCCCGCACTCGGGGCAGTGCGGCTTGCCGATGCGCGCGAAGAGCAGGCGGAGGTAGTCATAGACCTCCGTGATCGTGCCGACCGTGGAGCGCGGGTTGCGCGAGGTCGACTTCTGGTCGATGGAGACCGCGGGCGAGAGGCCCTCGATGAAGTCGACGTCCGGCTTGTCCATCTGACCGAGGAACTGCCGGGCGTACGAGGAGAGCGACTCCACGTACCGCCGCTGGCCCTCGGCGAAGATCGTGTCGAACGCGAGCGAGGACTTGCCCGACCCGGAGAGCCCGGTGAAGACGATGAGGGAGTCGCGCGGGAGGTCGAGCGAGACGTTCTTGAGATTGTGCTCGCGCGCGCCACGGACGATGAGACGGTCGGCCACGCCGGTCCGCACCTTTCTAGAGAGAAGTGACAGGGGCGGGACCCCCGTCATTCACAGACTAGGGCGAGCCACTGACAACGCCGGGGCGGATGCCCTGGTTGATAACAAACCCGGACCACCAAGAATGCCCGATGCCGCACCCGACCATATAGCACGTGCATTCGATTTGCGGTGCCGCTCGGAGACCTTCACCCGAACGTGTGGCGCGACTATCGTCGGGCGCATGATTGATCATGCGCCCGACCTGGCGTCTGTACGTGACGCGACCGACCGGCTGCTCACAGCAGCCGCGAAACTGAACAACGATTCGACCGCGGAGCCGTCACGCCTTCCGGGCTGGACCCGCGGCCACGTCCTCGCCCACCTCGCCCGGAACGCGGACGCGCTCGTCAATGTCCTCGCCGGGCGGCCCATGTACGTCAGCGGGGACGCACGGGACGCGGACATCGAGCGGGACGCGCCGCGGCCGCTGGCGGAGCAGCTGCTCGACGTGCGGGAGTCCGCGGAGCGCTTCGAGGCCGCGGGCGCGATCCCCTCCGACTGGTCCCGCACCGTGGAGCTGCGCAACGGAGTCACTGACTCGGCGGCGAACGTGCCCTTCCGGCGGTGGATCGAGGTCGAGCTGCATCACGTGGACCTGGGGATCGGCTACGAGCTGGAGGACCTCTCGGAGGAATTCACGCAGCGGGAGATCGACTTCCTCACCAACCGGTTCCGGAACGCCCGGGGGCTGCCCGCGCTGCTCATCAGGCAGGACGACGGCCGGGGGCACTACACGGGACGCGTCGAGGGCGCCACTCTCGAACAGATCAAGAGCGGCTACGAAACCCCCGTGGACATCACGGTCACCGGCCGCCAGGCCGACCTCCTCGGCTGGCTCTCCGGCCGTCGCGACGGCTCCGCCTTGACGGCCGAAGGCGGCCTCCTGCCCGCCCTGCCCCCGCTATAGGCTGAGTCACATGACGTACAGCGGAGCAGTGAAGGTCGGCGGCGGCGCGGACGTGCACGAGCTGCAGGACCTGATGATCTCGAAGGTCGCGGTCGGCCCGATGGACAACAACGCCTATCTGCTGCGCTGCCGGGCCACGGACGAGCAACTCCTGATCGACGCGGCGAACGACTCCTCGACACTGCTCACGCTGATCGGTGACGACGGCATCGCGTCCGTCGTCACCACCCATCAGCACGGCGATCACTGGCAGGCCCTCGCCGCGGTCGTCGAGGCCACCGGCGCCCGGACCTACGCGGGGCGCGAGGACGCCGCCGGCATCCCCGTGCCCACGGACGTCCCGCTCTCGGACGGCGACACCGTGAACGTCGGCCACGTCTCGCTCACCGCGCGCCACCTCGTGGGCCACACGCCGGGCTCGATCGCCCTCGTGTACGACGACCCGCACGGCCACCCGCACGTCTTCACCGGCGACTGCCTCTTCCCCGGCGGCATCGGCAACACGCACCAGGACCCGAAGGCCTTCGCGAGCCTGCTGGACGACGTCGAGACGAAGATCTTCGGCGCGCTGCCCGACGAGACCTGGGTCTATCCCGGACATGGAAACGACACGACGCTGGGCACCGAGCGCCCGCACCTTCAGGAGTGGCGCCGGCGGGGCTGGTGAGCCCCGTACGCCCTCGGGTTCAGGCCGCGCCGACCAGCGCGGCCACCCGCTCCACCGCGAACGCGTACCCCTGCACACCGCACCCCGCGATGACGCCGTCCGCGCGCTGGGAGACGTACGAGTGGTGCCGGAACGCCTCACGCTGATGGATGTTGGAGATGTGGACCTCCAACACCGGCATTCCGTCACAGGTGTTGAGCGCGTCCAGGATCGCCACTGACGTGTGCGAGTACGCGGCGGGGTTGATGACGATGCCCGCGTGGTGCTCGCGTGCCTCGTGGATCCAGTCCACCAACTGACCCTCGTGGTTGCTCTGCCGGAGATCCACGGTGCCACCGTGCGCGGCCGCCGCCTTGGCGCACAGCGCCTCGACGTCGGCGAGCGTGTCGGAACCGTAGATCTCGGGCTGGCGCTGGCCGAGCAGGTTCAGATTGGGGCCGTTCAGGATCATGATCGGGGCGTTGGCAAGAGTGCGCGTCATGCCGTCAGCGTACTGAGGAAGCTCCCCACGCCTCCGCACGCCCCCGTAGCCGGCCGTCACGCTGGGTAGTTGACGCGGCATGGGGCAGTGGAAGCTCACGGCGTGACCGACGGGCGCAGTGGAAGCTCACGGCGTGACCGCTAGCTCCAAGTACGCCGCGAACAGCACCAGATGGACGCCGCCCTGAAGGAGCGTGGCGCGCCCCGGCACGACTGTGAGCGTGCCGACGATGACGGTGAGCGCGAGCAGCACCATGTGGGTCGGGCCGAGCCCGAGCACCAGCGGCCCGGAGAGCCAGATCGATGCGACCGCGACGGCCGGGATGGTCAGGCCGATGCTGGCCATCGCGGACCCGAGGGCGAGGTTGAGGCTGGTCTGCACCCGGTCGCGGCGGGTGGCGCGCACGGCCGCGATGGTCTCCGGGAGCAGCACGAGCAGCGCGATGATCACGCCGACCACGGAGTGCGGCATTCCTGCGCTTTCCACGCCGGACTCGATGGTCGGCGAGACCCCCTTGGCGAGACCGACCACGCCGATCAGCGCGAGGGCGAGCAGGCCCAGGCTGATCAGGGCGGTGCGGGTGGCGGGCCCCGAGGCGTCCTCGGAGTCGATCACCTCGCCCTTGCGGGTGATCGGCAGGAAGTACTCGCGGTGCCGCACGGTCTGGGTCGTCACGAACAGGCCGTACAGGACGAGCGAGGCGAGGGCGGCGAAGACGAGCTGCGCCGTGGAGAACTCCGGGCCCTGCTTGGACGTCGTGAAGGTCGGCAGGACCAGGCTGAGGGTGGCGAGCGTGGCGACGGTCGCGAGAGCGGCGCCCGTGCCCTCGGGTTGGAAGATGACGACGCGGTGGCGGAGGGCGCCCACCAGCAGGCACAGGCCGATGATGCCGTTGCAGGTGATCATGAAGGCGGCGAACACGGTGTCGCGGGCCAGGGTCGCGCTCTTGTCGCCGCCGTCGGCCATCAGGGTGACGATCAGCGCGACCTCGATGATCGTCACGGCGACCGCGAGGACGAGCGAGCCGAAGGGTTCACCGACGCGGTGCGCGATCACCTCGGCGTGGTGCACGGCGGCGAGCACGGCCCCGGCGAGCACGAGCGTCACCACGGCCACGACCACGCCCGGCAGCTCGCGCCCCCAGGTGAGGGCGAGCAACACGACGGCGAGAACCGGTACGGCCGCGGTCCACTGGGTGGCGAAGGTCCGGAGCCGCGTGATCATGCCTCCGATGCTGCACCGGGGGCCGTGGCCCCGCTACTTCAGGGCGACAACTTCAGGGCGACGCGAACCCCGGTGCACGCGAAGTGGCCCGCGACGATCCGTCGCGGGCCACTCCCTGGTGCCGACTGTTACGTACGAAGCCGTCAGGCTTCGATGCTGTCCTTCGGGTTCTCGTCGGCCGCGGTCTCCGCGGCCTCCTTCTCCGCCTGCTTCTTGGAGGCGATGAGGCTCGTGATCGTCGTGATGACCAGGACACCGCAGATGACGCTGAGCGAGAACGGGATGGAGATCTCGGGGACGTGCACCCCGTTCTCGTGCAGTGCGTGCAGGACCAGCTTCACGCCGATGAAGCCCAGGATGACCGAGAGGCCGTAGCTGAGGTGGACCAGCTTCTTGAGCAGTCCGCCGATGAGGAAGTACAGCTGGCGCAGACCCATCAGGGCGAAGGCGTTCGCCGTGAAGACGATGTACGGGTCCTGGGTGAGACCGAAGATCGCGGGGATCGAGTCCATCGCGAAGAGCACATCGGTGGTGCCGATGGCGAGCATGACGATCATGAGCGGCGTCATGATCTTCTTGCCGTTCTTCTGGATGAACAGCTTGGTGCCGTGGTACTGGTCGGCGACGCCGAACTTCTTCTCGGCGGCCTTCAGGAGGCGGTTCTCCTCCCACTCCTCTTCCTCTTCGCTGGAGCGCGCCTCCTGGATGAGCTTCCAGGCGGTGTAGATCAGGAACGCACCGAAGATGTAGAAGACCCAGGAGAAGTTGGCGATGACCGCGGCGCCGGCGGCGATGAAGATCGCTCGCAGGACGAGCGCTATCAGCACACCGAAGAGCAGCACCCGCTGCTGGAGATGGCTGGGCACCGAGAACTTCGCCATGATCAGGATGAAGACGAAGAGGTTGTCGACACTGAGCGACTTCTCGGTGATGAAGCCCGCGAAGAACTCGCCGGACGCCTTGCCGTCGCCCCAGATGAGCAGGCCGACGCCGAAGAGCGCGGCCAGCACGATCCAGACGACCGTCCAGATCCCGGCTTCCCTGATCGAAACGTCGTGCGGCTTGCGGCCGATGAAGAAGTCGGCCGCGATCAGGGCACTCAGACCAAGAATGGTGAGCACCCAAAGGGTCATTGAAACGTCCACTGCGCCTCCGGCGTCGTACGGCTACTGATCAGCGTCGTCGCTGCCGGAGGTCTCTTCCACCCGGGGCGGCTCACCGCCCCACGGGCCGACGCCCCGGGACCGATGGCGGTCCGTATTGACGGGCACGTCGCGTTCGGGAGTACTCCCCTCCGCTGCAAGAAGAGTACGCGAAACACCAAGATTTAGTAAAGGCGATGGCAAGTAAGGGCCAAAAGCCCAGGTCAGGCTGGCCAAAAGTCGCTTTACCGGCAGCCGCCGAGACGGCTCACCTGCCCCTGCCGACTCCGCGGACCCGCCGGACCCGCCGACGCGTCAGCGACCGCCCGTGCGGCGGGCGTGTGCGACCTGCTCCAGGACCTGCTGGAGCACCCGGCTGCCGGGTGGCGTCATCGGCGGCTCGTACGTCCACGCATGACCGACCCAGGGGTCGGCGAGGTGGTCGTCGGCCACCGGGGTCAGGCGCATGAGCGCGCGCCAGAGGGGGTCGAGCAGCGGGCCGTACTCGGCGGCGTCCTCGCGGTCGGCGACCATCATCAGGTGCACGCCGACCGCAGGGCCCTCGTCCGCGAGATAGCGGAGCTGGGTCACGGCCCGGTCGTCGAAACCGTGCGGGAAGTCGTTGACGATCAGGAGCTGCTCGGCGATGTCCAGGTCCGGCGGCAGCGCGTCGGCGGCGCCCGCGCGGATCGCCATCTGCACCAGGTCCACGCGCTGGGTGAGCTTGGCGAGCACGGCGGAGACGCCGGCCGCGCCGGAGGCCGGGGGCTCGGCGAGGACCCCCGCCGTCACCAGCGGGGAGAGCGCGCCGGCCGCGGAGCCCGCAGCGTCGATGACGTGCACCGTGAACTCGCCCGCCGGATAGACCGCGAGCAGCCGCGCCGCGTGCGCGACGGCGCTGTCCATGGCGAGGCGGCGCAACTGGTCCGCGTCGGC
Organism: Streptomyces sp. A18; assembly: GCF_059026065.1. Lineage (NCBI taxonomy): Bacteria > Bacillati > Actinomycetota > Actinomycetes > Kitasatosporales > Streptomycetaceae > Streptomyces > Streptomyces sp. A18. The sequence goes on from NZ_JBWLKL010000006.1 coordinate 189,693, forward strand.
CAGGGAGTCCGTGCCGGACGAGCGGCCGCTGTCGATCCACAGGCCGCGCTCCAGGGGCAGCCTGACCAGCATCGGAATGTGCAGTTCGGGGCGCTCGGGCAGGTGGAGGTCGCCCAGGCGCAGCGCCATGGGGATCTCCATGGGCGTGCGGTAGGCGTGCCAGACGGGGCTGTCCCATCCGGCGTACGCCAGGGGAAGGGCGGGCTCGACGACCTCGGACTCGGCGGCGAGCTGGCCCAGGTCGCGGTCGAGAGCCTCCCTCGCCCGGTCGACGAGCAGGCCGTGCTTGGCGCGGGCGGCCTCGCGCGCGACGTCCCCGGTGTTGCCGATGCGGCTGCGCGGGTCGGAGAGGACCTTGTCCAGCTCCTGGTCCATGCGGGACTCGGCGAAGTCGACGGCGCTTCGGTACGCGGCCGTGCTGCGGGCCAGGTCCTCGAACATGCCCCACACCTGGTTGTAGAGGCGTTCCTCCATGGACCAGCCCGTCGCGTCGCCCGCCACCGGCTGGGCGCTCCTGCCCGGCTCGGCCGGTGCCGCGGTCGGCGGGGGCGGCGGGGGTGTGCTGGTCCGACGGCTGGGGTGGGTGTAGTTGACGGGGGCGCCGGCCGCGGCGCTCGCGTCGCCCGGCTGGTGCGTCGCCGGGGTGCTCGGCTGGGGGGCGGCGGTGCCTGCGGTGCCGTCCGGGCGCGGGGCTCCCTGGCCGGGGGCGGCGGTCTGTCCCGTCGTCCGCACGCGGGCCTCGTCCGAGGGGCGGGGCGGCGGCGCGGCGACCGAGCGTGCGAGGCCCTGGGCCACCGCTTCGTTGATCGTGCCCGCCAGTTCGTGGGCCTGCGGGAGGCCCTGGTCGGTGAGCATGTCGGCGAGGCCGCCCGCGTACCCCTGGCCGACCGCGCGTACCTTCCACGCGTCCTGCCTGCGGTAGAGCTCCAGGGCGACGACGGCGGACTCGGCGTCCAGGTCGGTGATGGTGTAGCTGGCGACCTCGGTGCCGTCCAGTGCCGTGACGGCGACGAAGGGGGCGGCGAGGGAGCCGAAGCTGACAGGGCCGCCCACGCCGACGGGCAGCGCGAGGAGGACGTTGACCCGGTGCACCGCTTCGGGAACGGCGCCGAGGTCCACCGCGAGGCGGTGGTCGGCGGCAGCCTGCCTGGGCACTTCGAGCCCCGGCAGCGTGGGTGAGCCGGGATGGGCCACCCAGTCCGTGCCGCGCACCTTGCCCTGTTCGTCGCTGAGCGTGACCCCCGCCACGATCGGCTTGCCGATCGAGACCCGGATCTCCAGACGGGTCTCGGGAAGCGGGTGGTTCTGCCCCCGGACCAGCTCGGCCGTCATCGCCTACGTCCCCCTCGTGCCCTCTGTACTTATCGGTGCCGCGTGTCTACAGGTGCGGCAGGATCGACGGCATCAGGTCCTGGAACGTGCGGCCGTTCGCCGGGTTGCCGATGGCCGTCATCTGCCAGCCCGCGCCCGCGCGGTGGACCTTCGCCATGATCTGCGCGGTGTACTGCCCGCCGCCGTCGAGGGTGTAGCGAGCGAGCTCCTGGCCGTTGGTCTCGTCGACCAGGCGGCAGAACGCGTTCTGCACCTCCTGGAACGTCTGGCCCGTGAAGGAGTTCACCGTGAAGACGATCTGGTCGATGTGGACCGGGATCCGCGCCAGGTCGACGAGGATCGCCTCGTCGTCCCCGCCCTGGCCGACGCCGCCGACGAGATTGTCACCGGTGTGCCGCACGGAACCGTCGTCACTGACGAGGTGACGGAAGAACACGACGTCCACCGGCTGCTTGTCGGCGAACAGGACCGCCGACGCGTCCAGGTCGACCTCACGCGTGCGCGTGCCGAACAGGCCGCGCCTCGGGGCCGCTTGCCAGCCGAGCCCCATGCGCACCGCGGTCAGGGCGCCCCCGTCGTCCTTCTGCAGGTTGATGGCCTGACCCTTGGTCATGTTGACCGTCACGCGCTGTCCCCTCTCGAACTGCCCTGAGCAACCGCCGGTCTGTGCGGTTGCCCAGCACCCTATGCAGAGGCACTGACAGCGCCCCACCGCGGGCAGCACTTTGTGTCGGTCTTGCAACACACCAGGCAGTACGCCTAGGCCTGCCCCGCCTCCCTCATCTGCCTGAGCTCCTTCTTCATCTCTGACACCTCGTCACGCAGCCGTGCCGCGATCTCGAACTGGAGGTCCCCGGCGGCCACGCGCATCCGCGCGGTCATCTCCTCGATCTGCTCGGCCAGTTCGGCAGCGGGCCGGTCCGTGGGCACCTTCTCGGCGGCTGTGCCCTTGGGCGCCTTGGCGGCCTTGTTCGCCTTGCCGCCGAGCGCGGGCACCGGAGCCTTGCCGGCCGTACCCGCGTCGGACCCCTTCGCCTTGCGGTAGTCCGTGCCCAGCAGCTGCTCCGTGTCGACCTCTTCGCGCGCGATCGCCGACACGATGTCGTTGATCTTCTTGCGCAGCGGCTGCGGGTCGAGTCCCTTCTCCTTGTTGTACGCGATCTGCTTCTCGCGGCGGCGGTTGGTCTCCTCGATGGCCTGCTCCATCGCCGGGGTGACCTTGTCCGCGTACATATGGACCTGACCGGAGACGTTTCGGGCCGCACGGCCGATCGTCTGGATCAGTGAGGTGCCGGAGCGCAGGAAGCCCTGCTTGTCGGCGTCGAGGATCGACACCAGGGAGACCTCGGGCAGGTCGAGGCCCTCACGCAGGAGGTTGATGCCGACCAGGACGTCGTACTCACCGGCGCGCAGTTCGCGCAGGAGCTCGACGCGGCGCAGGGTGTCGACGTCGCTGTGGAGATAGCGGACCTGGATGCCCAGTTCGAGGAAGTAGTCGGTGAGGTCCTCGGCCATCTTCTTGGTGAGCGTGGTGACCAGGACGCGCTCGTCCTTCTCGGTGCGCGTGCGGATCTCGTGCACCAGGTCGTCGATCTGCCCCTCGGTGGGCTTGACCACGACCTCGGGGTCGATCAGGCCGGTGGGGCGGATGATCTGCTCCACGAAGCCGTCGCCGCGCGACAGCTCGTACTTCCCCGGGGTCGCCGAGAGGTAGACCGTCTGGCCGATGCGGCCGAGGAACTCCTCCCACTTCAGCGGGCGGTTGTCCAGCGCGGACGGCAGCCGGAAGCCGTGGTCCACCAGGGTGCGCTTGCGGGACGCGTCCCCTTCGTACATCGCGCCGATCTGCGGGACCGTGACGTGCGACTCGTCGATGACGAGGAGGAAGTCCTCGGGGAAGTAGTCGATGAGGGTGTTCGGGGCGGAGCCGGGCTCGCGGTCGTCGAAGTGCATCGAGTAGTTCTCGACGCCGGAGCAGGAGCCGATCTGGCGGAGCATCTCCAGGTCGTACGTCGTGCGCATGCGCAGGCGCTGGGCCTCCAGCATCTTGCCCTGCTTCTCCAGCTCGGCGAGGCGCTCGGCGAGCTCCTTCTCGATGCCGGTGACGGCCTTCTCCAGGCGCTCCGGACCTGCCACGTAGTGCGAGGCCGGGAAGACGTACAGGTGGTCGTCGTCGCTGATGACCTCGCCGGTGAGGGGGTGCAGCGTGGAGAGCGCCTCGATCTCGTCACCGAACATCTCGATGCGCACGGCCAGCTCTTCGTAGACCGGGAAGATCTCGATGGTGTCCCCGCGCACCCGGAAGGTGCCGCGGGCGAAGGCCACGTCGTTCCGGGTGTACTGGATGTCGACGAAGCGGCGCAGGAGCTGGTCGCGGTCGATCTCGTCGCCGACCTTGAGCGACACCATCCGGTCGACGTACTCCTGCGGGGTGCCGAGGCCGTAGATGCAGGAGACGGAGGCGACCACGATCACGTCACGCCGGGTGAGCAGCGAGTTCGTCGCGGAGTGGCGCAGGCGCTCGACTTCCTCGTTGATCGAGGAGTCCTTCTCGATGTACGTGTCCGACTGAGGGACGTACGCCTCGGGCTGGTAGTAGTCGTAGTACGAGACGAAGTACTCCACCGCGTTGTTCGGGAGGAGCTCTCGGAACTCGTTGGCCAGCTGGGCGGCCAGCGTCTTGTTCGGCGCCATCACGAGGGTGGGGCGCTGAAGCTTCTCGATCATCCACGCGGTGGTGGCGGACTTGCCGGTGCCGGTCGCGCCGAGTAGGACGACGTCCTTCTCACCTGCGTTGATGCGCCGCTCCAGGTCGGCGATGGCCGCCGGCTGGTCGCCGCTTGGCGTGTAGTTGCTGACGACCTCGAAAGGCGCCACCGTGCGTTCGATGTTGGATACGGGCCGCATGGAACCCACCGTACGACCCCGCACTGACAACGGGGTCGGATCACCGGCTCTGCGGGGTCTTGGGGCCGGGGCGCGGTGGTGGCCTGCGGCTGACCCGCGGGTCGTGCCGGTCGCCCGAGCGCGGGACGGGATAGGGGCCGCGCTGTCCTTGTGCGGCGCTCTGGAGCTCGGCCTTGCCCATCACCATCAGTGGGTCGAACATCACGATGACGCCCGCGAGGAGCAGGAAGGCGAGCGGGCCGATCATCATGGGCGCGAGCAGCTCGGCGGGCGAGTCACCGCCGGTCGGCGAACCGGTCGAGCTGTGCAGATGGACGCTGAGGGCGGCCATTCCCACGTAGTGCATGCCGCTGACGGCAAGACCCATGATGAGGCTCGCGCCCAGGCTCCAGAGGAAACCTCTGACCTGTGCGGCCGCCCATAGGGCCGCGGTGGCGGCGACCACGGCGATCACGACGGACGCGGAAACGGTGAGGGTGTTGTACTCCAGCGTCCCGCGCAGACGCATACCGGCCATTCCCAGATAGTGCATCGACGCGACACCGAGGCCGGTGATCGTTCCACCGGTGAACAGCGCCGTACCGGTCGCGCCGCGGTAGCCCACGATGAAGATCCCGATGCCGACCATGACGATGGCGACGGCGAGACTCGCGAAGGTCAGCGCCTTGTCGTAGTGGATCGGGGCTTCCTCGACGGTGAAGCCCATCATCGCGATGAAGTGCATCGTCCATATGCCCGAGCCGATCGCCGCCGACCCGAGGGCGAGCCATCCGGGCCTCCAGGAGTGCGCGACGAGAAGCGACCTGGTGGTACAGCGCAGGCCGAGCGCTCCGCCGAGACACGCCATGAGGTACGCCGCAACCGGCGTGACCAGTCCATAGCTGAAACCGTCAACCGTGCCCTGCATGCGCGCCAGCCCTTCCGCCTGCTGTATCCGAATGCCCGGGAATGCCCCAAGTGGCCCCAGCCGACCGTCTACTGACAGGCCATGGGCTGACGCAGAGAGTAAAGCTCACTCCGGAACCTGCGAACGATTTTCCGGGAAAGAAACCCGGCTGTCTCCGTTCAACCTGTGGCCATCCTGCACCTGTCTCGCGTTGGCCGTGGACTGTCACTCTCATCCGGTCCGTGCCCGAACATCGCGAGGAGTCACCGTTGTCCACACGCGTCGCCGCTGCCACCACCGCCGCTCTTCTCGGAGCCGGTGCACTCGTCCTCCCCTCAGCCACCGCCCACGCCGCCGACCGGCCGGCGGCGCAAGAATCCGCGCAGCCGTCCGCGCAGACGTCCGCCTCGCACGACCGACCGCTCGTCGTCGCGCACCGGGGCGCTTCCGCGTACGCGCCCGAGAACACTCTTGCAGCCATCGACAAGGCTGCTGACATGGGGTTCCGCTGGGTCGAGAACGACGTCCAGCGCACCAAGGACGGCGAGCTCGTGATCATGCACGACGACACCCTGACGCGGACGACGAACGTCGAGCAGCTCTTCCCGGACCGCGCACCGTGGAAGGTCGCGGACTTCACCGCGGCCGAGATCGCCAGGCTGGACGCGGGCAGCTGGTTCAGTTCCAAGTACGCGGGACAGCGGGTGCCGACGCTGAAGCAGTACATGAACCGGGTCTCGCGCAACCACCAGAAGCTCGTCTTCGAGTTCAAGAAGCCCGAGCTGTACCCGGGCATCGAGAAGCAGGGCCTCGACGTCCTGCGCAAGACGGGCTGGCTCGACCGGCACCACGTCAAGAGCAAGCTCGTCATCCAGAGCTTCAGCGCGGCCAGCGTCAAGACGGTCCACAAGCTGCGGCCCGACGTCAAGACCGGCTTCCTCGGCACGCCCGCGGTCGCCGATCTGCCCGAGTACGCCAAGTTCTCGGACCAGATCAACTCGACGCACGGCTCCATCTCCCGTGAGTACGTCGCCGCGATCCACGCGCTCAAGGGTCCGCACCACAAGCCCCTGGAGATCTTCACCTGGACCGTGAACGACGCGGCCGCCGCGCAGCGGGTGGCGGGCTTCGGCGTGGACGGCATCATCACGAACACGCCGGACGTCGTGCGCAAGGCGATCTCCGACTGACGGGCGTCTCCGACCGACGGCGTCTCCGACCGACGGCCGTCTCCGGCTGACGGAGATCCGCCGCGGGGCGGCGTTGTCAGTGCCCGGTCGTACGGTGGTCCACATGAACGCCACAGGGCAGCACGGGCAGGGCCGTCCGGATCGGGACGACCCGCGGCAGGTGGTGTGGGCCGTCGTCGCGAGCGACATCGGCCCCCTGCTGCTGGCCGCGACCGACGACGGTCTGGTCAGCGTCGTCTTCCACGCCACGGACGAGGTGCGCGACAAAGTGCTCGACCGGCTCGGCGCCCGGCTGGGGGCCGAGCTGGTCGAGGCAGCCGACGCACCGCTCATCGCCGAGTCCATACGCCAGCTCACGGCCTACTTCGCGGGCGAGCGGCACGACTTCGAGCTGCCGCTCGACTGGTCGCTGATCTCCGGGTTCAACCGCCAGGTCCTGCGCGAGCTGACGACCGTTCCGTACGGCGCCGTCGTGGGCTATGGAGACCTGGCCCGCCGCGTCGGCCAGCCCGGCGCGGCCCAGGCGGTCGGCATGGCGATGGGCGCCAATCCGCTGCCGGTCGTGGTGCCGTGCCACCGGGTGGTCGAGAGCGACGGCGGCATCGGCGGGTTCGGGGGCGGCGTCGAGACCAAGCGGCAGCTCCTCGCCCTGGAGGGCGTGCTTCCGCAGCCACTGTTCTGACGCACCCGGCGGACCGCGGACAACTCGGTTTCCCGCGTACGAACGTCCTGGCACACTGCGTCAGTGACTTCGACCCTCGACGCTCCTGACATACCCGCGCCAGAGGCACTGCCCGCCCTGCGCCGCCGTACCACCGCGGTGCTGGTCTCCAGCCAGATACTGGGCGGGCTCGGGGTACCGATCGGCATCGCCCTCGCGCCGATGCTCGCCACCGAGGTGAGCGGGACGGAGGCGCTGTCCGGCCTCGCGCCCACCGCGTCCGTGGCCGGCACGGCGCTGCTCTCGCTGCCGCTGGCCGCGCTGATGACGTCGCGCGGGCGGCGGCCAGGCCTCGTCCTCGCGTATCTGATCGGCGCGCTGGGAGCGGGACTCGTGGTCCTTGCCGCCGTCGTCGACAGCTTCCCGCTGCTGTTGCTCGGCATGGCGGGCTTCGGTGCGGGCTCGTCGGCCAATCTGCAGGCCCGCTTCGCCGCGGCCGACCTGGCCGAGCCCGACCGGCGCGGCCGTGCCATCTCCCTCGTCATCTGGGCCACCACCATCGGCTCGGTCCTCGGCCCGAACATCGCGGCGCCGACCAGCCGCGCCTTCTCCGGCACCTCCATACCCGAGGCGGCGGGCCCCTTCCTCTTCGCCGCCGGGATCTTCGCCTTCGCCGGTCTCGTGGTGGCGGTACTCCTTCGGCCCGACCCGCTGCTCACCGCCCGCGCGCTCGCCCCGCAGGAGAACCAGTCCGCGCAGAGCCGCTCGCTGCGGGCCGGGGTCGCCGCGGTGGCCGCGTCACCGATGGCACGGCTCGCCCTGGTGACCGTGGCCGCGTCCCACACGGTGATGGTCTCGATCATGGTGATGACCCCGGTGGACCTGGGGCACCACGGGGCGAGCCTGCAGCTGGTCGGCCTCGTGATCAGCGGGCACATCGCGGGCATGTACGCGCTGTCGCCGGTGATGGGCTGGCTCTCCGACCGGTTCGGCAGGCTCTCCGTGATCGGCCTCGCGGTCGGGCTGCTGTGCTGCGCCGCGCTCCTTGCCGGCACCGCGGGGCCCAGCCACGGCCAGACCGCCGCCGGTCTCTTCGTGCTCGGCCTCGGCTGGTCCGCGGGCCTGGTCTCCGGCTCCGCGCTGCTCACCGACTCGGTGCCGCAGCCCGCCCGAGCCGCCGTGCAGGGCCTGTCGGACCTGACCATGAACACGGCCGCGGGCATCGGCGGCGCGGCGGCCGGCCTGATCGTCGCGCGGGCGAGCTACGGCTGGCTCAACCTCATCGGCGTCTGCGTGCTGCTGCCGATGGCGGCGCTGGCGCTGCGGCGGGCGGTCAAGAAGCCGGAGGCCACGGCCGGGGGCGGTGTCACGGGAGCGTGATGTGGTACGCCTTGCGCAGCGTCTCGTGCACGGTCCACGTCGTACGGTCGCCCTCGCGCAGGACGGCCGCGTCGCCGGGGCCGACCTCGATCACGTCGCCGCCCTCGACCGCGATCGTGGCGCGGCCACTGACGACTACAAAGAGTTCGTTGGCCTCGGTGTCGGTGACCACGCCGGGCGTGATCTGCCAGATGCCGCGCAGCTGCTTGCCGTCGGCCGACTCCCACAGGACCTTGCCGGTGACCTCCGGGGTGCCGGAGACGATCTGCTCGGGGTCGAGCGGCTCCGCCTCCAGGTCGACATCCGGGATGTGCACGGCGAAGGACGGCGCAACAGCTTGATCATTCGTGGTCATGGCCGGTCACCCTAGCCGGGGCCTGTACGGCGGTCCGAAAGGGGTCAGCCTTCCGCACCCTCAGGATCCTCTCCGTAGTGCCGCGCCTCGAAGATGTTCGCGTCCGGGTCGCGGAAGTAGAAGCTGCGCCGGGCCTTGCCGCGGGCGCCGAACGCGTTCTCCGAGATGTCCGACACCGGCGTCCCGCGCTCCTCCAGACGGGCGCGCAGCGCCTCGAAGTCGCTCTCCGACAGAGCGAGGCAGACGTGGTTGACCGGGTGACCCGCGCTCTTGTCCGCCTCCGGCACGACACTCATGCGCTCGACGAGGGCGAGCGGGGCGAGGTCGAAGATCGTCTCTTCGTTGAGCCGTACGGAGGGGAACGAGACCGTGCCCTCCGCGAACTCGGCGACGCGCAGTGGTTCGAGGCCCAGCACCTTCTCGTAGAAGTCGGCTGCCGCCACGGGGTCGCGCACCCACAGGACGACGTGGTCGAGACGTGTCGTGTTGTCCGTCATGCCCCCAGGCTGCTGTCCCGCCCCCGGCGCCGCAAGGGTTTGACGGGGCACGCCGACCGCCAGGGATGAGGGAAGACCCGACAGGCAGGAGGCAGGCCCGTGTTGGTGGTGCCCGACGTGGTGGTGTCCGACGAGGTACAGGCGGCTGTGGCGGACCGGCGGCCCGTCGTCGCCCTGGAGTCCACGATCATCGCGCACGGGCTGCCGCGCCCGCGCAATCTCCAGGTGGCGGGTGAGCTCGAAGAGATCGTACGCGCGGAGGGCGCCGTCCCCGCGACGATCGCCGTCCTGGACGGGCGCCCTCATGTCGGCCTGGACAAGGAGCAGTTGGAGCGGGTCGCGAACGAGGACGGCATCCGCAAGCTGGGCCACCGCGACCTGGCGCTCGCCGTCGCGGCGGGCGTGAGCGGGGCGACGACCGTGTCCGCGACGGCGCTGCTCGCCGCGCGTGCGGGCGTACGGGTGTTCGCCACGGGCGGGCTGGGCGGGGTGCACCGGGAGTGGGTGGTGACGCAGGACGAGTCCGCCGACCTGGGGCTGCTCGCCCGGACGCGCATCACGGTCGTCTGCGCGGGCGTGAAGTCGATCCTGGACGTGCCGGCGACGCTGCAGCGCCTGGAGACGCTGGGCGTCGCGGTGGCGGGGTACGGGACGGACCGCTTCCCCGGCTTCTACCTCACCGACTCCGGGCATCCAGTGGACTGGACGCTGCGTACGCCCGCGGAGGTGGCTGCGGTGATGCGGGCCCAGGACACGGTCGGAGGCCCGGAGTCCGCGCTGCTCGTGGCGAACCCCGTGCCGGAGTCGCAGCAGCTCGATCCCGCGCTGCACGCGCGCGTGCTCGCCGAGGCGTTGGAGGCGTGCGCCGAGCGGGGCATCACCGGCCAGGCGGTCACGCCGTTCCTCCTCGACCAGCTGGTGCGGCGCACCGATGGCGCATCGCTCAGCGCCAACCTCGCGGCGGTGCGGGGCAACGTACGGCTCGCGGGGCGGATCGCGGCGGCCTGGGTGGAGCGGTGAGCGTGTGGGGCGGGCCCGGGGGAGCCGGCGGAACTGGCGGGGAGGCCCTGCTGGTCGTGGGCGACATCGTCACGGACATCGTCGCGCGGCACCGTACGCCGCCGGTGCCCGGCACGGACACGGCGGCGGCGATACGTACGGTGCCGGGCGGCGCGGGCGCCAATGTGGCGTGCTGGGCGGCTTCGTGGGGCTGCCCTGATGTACGACTCCTGGGGCGGGTCGGGGTGGAGTCGGCGACGTGGCACGAGGAGGCGCTCACGCGCGCGGGGGTGCGTTCACGGCTCGTCGTGGACTCCGACGCGCCTACGGGGACGGTGATCTGCCTGGTCGACGGAGGCGAGGGGGCCGGGGCCGAACGGACGTTCCTGACGGACAGCGGCGCGTCGCTGCGCCTGTCGGACGCGGACTGGTCGCCCGCGCTCCTGGACGGCGTGGGCTGGCTTCACCTGTCGGGGTACTTGTTCTTCGCGGCCCCGAGCCGAGCGCTGGCCGAAGCGGCAAGGACGACGGCACGCGCGCGTGGCGTGCCGGTGAGTGTGGATCCGGCGTCGGCGGGGTTCCTCGCGGAGGTGGGGGTGGAGCGGTTCCTGGCGGCGACGGAGGGGGTGGATCTGCTGCTGCCGAGTGAGCGGGAGGCGGGGTTGCTGGCGGCGGGGTCGGCAGGGCCGGCGGAGGCGGCGTCGAGGCTGAGTCGTCGGTACCCGGTCGTGGTGGTCAAGCGGGGCGCTGCGGGTGCGCTGGTCGCCGTGGACGGTGAAGTGCGGGCCGAGCTCCCCGCACTGCCTGCCGCGGCGCGGGACTCGACGGGGGCGGGGGACGCGTTCACGGGGGCGCTCCTGGCCGCACGCCTGGCAGGCGCGGGGCTCTGCGAGGCTTTGGCGGAGGGGTGTCGGGCGGGAGCTCGGGCGGTTGAACTGGTGGGCGGGAGGCCGGGTTAGGCACTGCGCGTGTCCCACCTGCGGAGGCCCACCCACCCGACTGCTGCACGACTTCCCCACCCACCCCACGCAGTTCGCCCGCAGGGCAATCGGGCAGGTGGGTGGGGAGGGCTTGTTCGGCCAAGGGTCGGCCGCGGGGTAGCGGCCGGGAGAGGGCGGCATCGTTCAGCCGGTGGCGTCAGCCCTTTCTGCCCCAGGCCGAGATCAGCGGGGACGTCGCCAGATCCATCGGCTCCGTCGCGATGTTCGCGAGGTGGTCGGTGATGTCGTCCTCCGTGGCCAGGCCCGCGGACGTCAGGGCCGTGCGGGACTGCTGGATCGTGGCCGTCTCCAGGGCCGCGCAGGCCGGCGAGGTCAGGGGGAAGTACGCGTCCGCCTCCACCTGCCGCAGGCCCGCCGCACGCAGCAGCCGGGGCAGCCCGCGCCCGTACGCGAGGTCGGCGCCACGCTGGGTGAGCAGCGCGTGCCGCAGGCGGTTCGCCAACTGTTGCGCCGGCCCGTGCTCGTCCGGACAGGGCAGGGGCTGCAGGGCCGGGTCGGCCTCCTCTACCAGGAGGCGGCCCCCGGGCCGCAGCGCCCTGATCATCGACCGCAGGGCAAGTTCACGGTCCGGCACCCCGGCGAGGACCAGCCGCGCGTGCACGAGGTCGAAGCCCTCGATGGGCGGCGCGTCCGCCCCCACGTCGTGCCTGCGCACCTCGACCGGCGGGCGCGCGGCCGACGTCTGCCAGGAGATGTCCGCGTCGGTCGCGAGGACCCGCCCCGTGGGCCCGACCCGCTTGGCGAGCCAGGAGACGACGGAGGTGCCACCCGCGCCGACCTCCCAGCAGCGCCACCCCGGCCCGATGCCGAGCCGCTCCATGTGCCGGAAGGTCGTGGGGTCGAAGAGCGCGGAGAAGGCGGCGGAGAAGGCGTCAGAGCGCTGACCCGCACCCGTTCCCTCGGCGTGCCGATTCCGATTGCCGGTCAGATAGCCGTCGATGAGCGTCATGTCGCGATTGTCCCAACAATCCCGCTTGCTCCGGGGAGGCGGCTCCGAGCGCCTGGAGCGGAGTATTCCGTTCCCACAGGCTCTGCCCGCACTGTCGGAACGTACTGGCAGACTGGCACGTCACGTCACAAGAACGAGGAGCCACGCATGTCGATGGCAGGCAACCTGCGAAAGGTAGGAAACCTCCGCAAGGTAGGCGGCCTGCGGAAAGTCGCGCGGGTCGCCCAGTTCGTGCGCAAGCACGGCCGAGTCGACCTGAGCCACCCCGCCCGCTCCCCACTGGGCTCGGCGGTGGTGAAGTGCGTGACGTACCGGCACGGCGTGCGCCAGGAGGGCAGCCGCGATCTCGTCGAGGAGGTCGAGAGCGTTCGCAAGAAGGGTGACGGTTTCGTCTGGCTCGGGCTGCACGAACCGACGGAGGAGGAGTTCGCGGGCATCGCCGACCTCTTCGACCTGCACCCGCTCGCCGTGGAGGACGCGGTCCACGCCCACCAGCGGCCGAAGGTGGAGCGGTACGACGAGACGCTGTTCGCCGTGTTCAAGACCGTCTGTTACGTGGAGCACGCCGAACTCACCGCGACCAGCGAGGTGGTGGACACCGGCGAGATCATGGTCTTCGTCGGGAAGGACTTCGTGATCACCGTGCGGCACGGCCGCCACGGCTCGCTCGGCCCGCTGCGCGAGGAGCTCGAGTCGGCGCCCGAGCAGCTCGCCAAGGGCCCGGCGGCGGTCCTGCACGCCCTGGCCGACCACGTGGTGGACGACTATCTCGTCGTGACGGACGCGGTGCAGGCCGACATCGACCAAGTGGAGATGGACGTCTTCTCCAAGGAGGGGGAGCGCGCCGACCCGGGCCGCATCTACCAGCTCAAGCGCGAACTGCTCGAACTGAAGCGCGCCGTGGTGCCACTCGGCCGCCCCCTGCAGATCCTCGCCACTCAGCCGATGCATGTGGTCGCCCCGGAGATACAGGCCTACTTCCGGGACGTCGACGACCACCTCAAGCGGGTCACGGAACAGATCGCCTCCTTCGACGAGCTCCTGAACTCCATCCTCCAGGCCCACCTCGCGCAGGTGACGGTCGCGCAGAACGAGGACATGCGGAAGATCACCGCCTGGGCCGCCGTGATCGCCGTGCCGACGATGGTCTGCGGCATGTACGGAATGAATTTCGACCACATGCCCGAACTGCACTGGAAGTACGGGTACGGCCTGGTGATGGGCCTGATCGTCACCATCTGTTTCGCGCTCTACCGCGGCTTCCGCCGCAACGGCTGGCTCTAGGCCGTACGGGTCATGCCGCCGAGCGGCACGGCCCCGCCGACGTAGAGGGGCCCGCGGTCAGCCCTTGGCGTACACGCTCTCGACCCAGCTCGCGAGCTGGTCGTCGGCCAGGTGCGTGGCGAGGTCCGCCTCGCTGATCATGCCGACCAGGCGCTTGTTCTCGATGACCGGCAGCCTGCGGATCTGGCTGCCCTTCATCTCCTGGAGTACCTCGTCGACGTCCGCGCCCGAGTCGATCCAGCGCGGCGTGCCCTTGGCCATGTCGCCCGCGGTCACCCGGGACGGGTCGTGCCCCATCGCCACGCAGCCGACCACGATGTCGCGGTCGGTGAGGATGCCGCAGAGCCGCTCGTTCTCGTCACTGATGGGCAACGCGCCCACGTCGAGCTGACGCATCAGTTGTGCGGCGCGGTCCAGGGTCTCGTGTGCGGGGATCCACTGGGCGCCGCGGTGCATGATGTCTCCGGCGGTGGTCATGAGGTACCTCCCGGTGCCGGACGGCCGGCGCGGCGCGGAGGCACCGCTAGTCCCGGCGCCCTTCATTCTCGCCGCGCCCCCGAGGGTCCGCACGCCGAGACAAGGCGGGTCACGTCCGCCCGCCGCTCCACGCCGGATGCCGGGGATCGTCCGCGCGTACGACGACATCCGCCGCCGCACCGGGATCCGACTCCGTCTCGTACCGCTCGAAGGCGGGCAGCGTCCATCGCTCGCCCTCCGGCGTACGTCGCCGCAGGGCGCCCGGCGACAGGCTCGTATGGACGGTCAGGTCGAAGGGGAACCAGTGGCCGAGCAGCATCGGTCCGTGCAGCAACAGCAGTGCTCCGGGCTGGAGTTGTACGTATGGGCTGCGCGTCGCACGGTCCGTGGCCGGGTCCCACAGGTCGGGCAGCACCCTGCCCGTGCCGCCCGGATCCAGCGGCCCGAAGACCTCGCGCCAGAGGGCCCCGGTGTCGAACCAGCCGCTGTAGTACGCCTCCACGTCCTCGCGCCCGTATTCGAGGCGCAGCGAGGCCGGGCGCAGGAAGCCTTCCGTGCCGACGACCAGCGCGGACCGCCCGCGCACCCGCAGCACGTCGGCCACGCTCCGGGCCAGCTCGCCCGGCCTGCCCGCCGGGGCCCCGTCGAAGGCGACGCGGGGCCAGGGGCTCGCGTCGGCGGCCTTCAGGTCCAGCAGGCGGTCGGCGAGGGCGTCCGTGAGCCGGTCCCAGGTGATCGCTTCGAGTCGCACGCACCCCATGATGCCGGGCCTTGAGGTCGTGATGCCGGGGGCTTCCGGCTCTCCCCCGCCGCGGTACGCACCCCGCTGACCGGGGAATGAACCCTTCATGGCACCAACTCGCCTCGCCCGGACCGGACTTCTCGCCATCCAGCCCCTGAAGCGCCGCCACTGCGCGGAATGCCGCGGCGGACCGCTCACCCTCCTGGTCATCGAGGACGCCGAGCCGCGCTGCCTGGACTGCGCCGACCTGGGTCATCTCGTCTTCCTGCCACGCGGCGACACCGCGCTGACGCTCCGGGCCCGCACGGGGAGCGGGCTCTCGGCGGTGGTCGTCCGGTTCAACCGGCGCCAGGGACGGTACGAACGTCAGGGCGTGCTCGTCGAGGAGGCTGCGCTCGCGCGGGCCGAGGAGCGGTGCCTCGCGGACGCGGAGGCACGGGCGCGCCGCCGGGCACGGGACGCGGCGCGGCGGGCCGCGGAGGACGTCCGCTTCACGGCCGCCTTCTCGGACGAGATACGCCGCCTCTTCCCGGGGTGCCCCGATGAGCGGTCCCTGGCGATCGCCGCGCACGCGTCCGTGCGGGGCAGCGGACGCGTGGGGCGGAGCGCGGCGGGGCGTGCGTTGTCCGCCACCGCGGTCACGGCGGCGGTGGTGGCCGCCGTCCGGCACACGGACACTCCGTACGACCGCCTCCTCATGAGCGGGGTCCCCCGGGGCGAGGCCCGCCACCCCCTCACCCCCCGCACTCCCCGCACTCCCCGACGGAGGACGCCCCCCGCCCAAGCCCCAGGGCCGGACTCCCGCTTATGCGCCCGCGCGCCCCACGCATGGCGCCCTCCCCGGTCCGGGCAATTCACTTGTTATGCAGGGCCGCGCCATGGAGTATCACAGCGGCTCGCTCACCTGACGGCTGCCTTACTCAACGCGGGAGTTGCCATGATCGAGGGACCATACTTCGTGCTCGTCGTTCTGGGCGCGCTCGCCTGCGGCCTGGTGGCCGGAGCGTTCGTCGCGTTCTCGACGTTCGTGATGCAGGGTCTGGCCGCGCTGCCCCCGGCGCAAGGCATCGCCGCGATGCAGTCGATCAACGTCAAGGCGCTCACCGCCGGGTTCATGACCGTGTTCATGGGCGCCGCCGGCCTCAGTGCCGTCGTCGCCGTCGTCACCTTCGTGCTCTGGCCCGACGAGGGCACCGTCGAGCTGCTGCTCGGCAGCGCGCTGTATCTGTTCGGCTCGTTCGGGGTGACCGTCGCCGCGAACGTTCCCCGCAACGACGCCCTCGCGAAGCTGGACGCGCAGGCGCCGGAGAGCGCGGAACGGTGGCGTACGTACGTCAGTGAATGGACCATGTGGAACCACATCCGGGTGGGGGCCTCCCTGGCCGCCTCGGCATCCTTCATCCTCGCCCTGACGTGACCTGAGCAGCCCTGCGCACGGCTGCGCAGCCCTGCGCAGCCGTGCGCAGCCCCGAGCAGCCCGCTGCCAGCCCGCCGCCGCCCCGCGAGCTGCCGCGCCCGCCGACCCGTCGTACAGTGGCCGAAAGCCTGCGAAACCCGCGAGAAGGCACGCGAGGGAGACGGCCATGGCCGACCCCAAAGGCTTCCTCACCACCCCCCGCCAGGAATGGCCGCGCCGGTCCGTCGGCGAACGGGTCAAGGACTGGGACGAGATCCACGTCCCCGGCGCGCTGCTGCCCATCGTCGAGCGGCAGGCCGACCGCTGCATGGACTGCGGCATCCCCTTCTGTCACGACGCCTGCCCGCTGGGCAATCTGATCCCCGAGTGGAACGAACTCGTCTCGCGCGCCGACTGGCGCGCGGCGGCGGACCGGCTGCACGCCACGAACAACTTCCCCGAGTTCACCGGCCGCCTCTGCCCCGCCCCCTGCGAGACCGGCTGCGTCCTCGCGATCAACCAGCCCGCAGTGACCATCAAGAACATCGAGGTGGCCATCGCCGACCGTTCCTGGACGGACGGCCTCAACCCGCCCCGCCCGCCGGACCGGCACTCGGGCAGGACGGTCGCCGTCGTAGGGTCCGGCCCGGCCGGACTCGCCGCGGCACAGCAGCTGACGCGGGCCGGGCACACCGTCGCCGTGTACGAGCGCGAGGACCGCGCGGGCGGGCTCCTGCGGTACGGGATCCCCGCGTTCAAGATGGAGAAGCACCACCTGGAGCGGCGCCTCGCGCAGATGCGGGACGAGGGCACGGTCTTCCGTACGTCCGTCGCGATCGGGCGGGACATCGGCGCCGCGGAGCTGCGGGCCCGGTACGACGCCGTGGTACTCGCCGTCGGCGCCACCGCCTGGCGTGAACTCGACGTACAGGGGCGGGAGTTGACCGGCATCCAGCAGGCCATGGAGTACCTGCCGCTCGCCAACCGCGTGTGCGAGGGGGACATCGACACCTCCCCGCTGTCCGCCGCCGGGAAGCACGTGGTGATCGTCGGCGGCGGGGACACCGGAGCGGACTGCCTGGGCACGGCGGTGCGCGAAGGGGCCGCCTCCGTCACGCAGTTGGACATCTACGAGCGGCCGGGGGACGTACGCGACGAACTGGCCGAGCCGTGGCCGACGTACCCGAAGGTCTACCGTCTCTCCGGCGCGCACGAGGAGGCGGGCGAGCTGCGTACCGCACCCGCGGCGGACGCCGACGCACGCCTGTTCGCCGCGTCCACCCTCCACTTCACCGGCGACGGGGCGGGCCGGGTGAGCGCCCTGCACCTGACCGAGGTCGACGCGGAGCGCCGCCCGCGCCCCGGCACGGAACGCGCGCTCCCCGCCGACCTCGTGCTCCTGGCGCTGGGTTTCTCCGGCCCGGAGCGGACACCGGGCGGCCTGGTCGACCAGTTCGGCCTGGACGTCGAGGCCCGCGGCACCCTCGCCCGTGACGAGGGCTTCGCGACGAACGTGCCGGGCGTCTTCGCGACGGGCGACGCGGCACGCGGCCAGTCACTCATCGTGTGGGCCATCGCCGAGGGCCGCGCGACCGCGGCCGCCGTGGACCGGTGGCTGACGGGTGCGACCCGGCTCGCGGCGCCGATCGGGCCGTACGACCGGCCGATGACCGTGTAGGCGTCAACCCTCGGACACCCCCGAGCACTGCTCCGTCAGCCTCCCCGGAGCACTGCTCCCACCCGCCCACGCGCGGCTCACGACAACAGGAAGTCGGCTTCCCCCGCCTTCGCCCCCTGGATGAACGCGTTGATCTCGCCGTACGTGTAGATCAGCGCGGGACCGTCAGGATCGGCCGACTGGCGGACCGCGACCCGGCCGTCGGCCAGCTTCATGGCCTCCAGGCAGTTGCCGCCGTTGCCGCCACTCCACGGCTTGTGCCAGCCCTCGCTGCCGAGGTCACGGGCGGGCATGCCGTTGTAGATCCGCGTGTCGTCCCGGGACTCGGGGCGGGATCCGGCTCCGGGTTTGCCCCCGGGGCGTGTGCCGGCTCGGTGTCGATCCATTCACAGCTCCTTGCGGAGGTCCCGGAGGATCTCCTTTGTGCGATGTGCCGTCGCGGCTTGCGCCGCCATGCGGTCCATGACCTCGAGGTGGGTCGCCACCTCGGTGCGCGCGTCCAGATAGACGGCGCCGGTCAAGTACTCGCTGTAGACCATGTCCGGCAGTTCCGCCATGGCGAAGCGGAAGAGCACGAACGGTCCGTACGTGCCCGGGTGCGGACCCGCCGCGAACGGCGCGATCTGCAGCGTCACATGAGGAAGTTCGACGGCATCGAGCAGCTTGTCGATCTGCTCGCGCATCACATCGGAACCGCCCACCGGTCTGAGCAGGGCGGTCTCGTCCATCACGATCCAGACCCGTGGCGCGTCCTTGCGCGTGAGCAGTGACTGGCGCTCCATCCGCAGCGCCACGTACCGCTCGATGTCCTCGGGGCGGGTCTGGCCGATCGCCCCGGAGCGCATCACACCACGCGCGTACTCCTCGGTCTGCAGCAGGCCGGGAACGAAATGAGGTTCGTAGGACCTGATCAGGCTGGCCGCGCCCTCCAGGCTGACGTACATGCTGAACCAGCCCGGCAGGATGTCGTGGAACCGCTGCCACCAGCCCGGCTTGTTCGCCTCCTCGGCGAGCGTGACGAAGGCATCGGCCTCGTCGTCGGCCACGCCGTACGACTTCAGGAGCAGCTGGAGATACGGGATCTTCAGCGCGACCTCGGCCATCTCCATGCGACGGACCGTGGCGGGGGCGACGCGAAGGATCCGCGCCGCCTCCTCTCGCTTGAGGCCTGCACGCTCGCGCAGGTCCTGCAAACGACGGCCTAGGACGACCTGGCCGACGGTCGGCGCGGACCGCGGTTCGCTCACGTCCTACCTCCACGTACTCCACGTAATGCCAATTCACTCCGCACCTGGAGCCGTTGCGAGCAGTGTGCCATGTGCCGTCTCGAAGGAACACGCCACTGTGCACTTTTCAGAGTGGGTCTTGCCAAGGTGTTCCCGGCGGGGCGATAGTGGATGGCGTGACTCCGCCCGCGCCGTTACACACAGCTGCCGCCGAAGCCCCCGTTGGCATGTCCGCCGACGCGTGGGCCGATGGCCGCTCCGAGCTCTGCGTCAGCTTCGCGCTCGCGCCACGACCGGGCTCCGCCGCGCAGGCCAGACAGCTGGCGAAGGCCCAGCTCCTGGGCTGGGACATCGGCGAGGACGCCCGTGACGCGGCGGCCCTCGTGGTGTCCGAGCTGGTCACGAACGCGATCGTGCACACCGCGAGCCACCGCATCATCTGCGAGCTCTGCACCGGCCCCGGAACGCTCCGCATAGCTGTACGTGACGACGGATACGGATCAGGTGTTCCGCGGCCCGCCCAGGAGGGGCCTGACGCCGACGATGAGCACGGGAGGGGATTGCTCCTCGTCGAGGCGGTGAGCAGCGCGTGGGGCGTGCGGGACGAGGGTCCCGGAGCAGGCCTCACCGTATGGGCGGAACTGCGGGCGTGACGTGACTGAGAGTGCTGGTGCGGGCGTGAGGACGACGTGGGCGGGGGGCGTGTGAGCACGGTGACGGTGCGGCGGATGTTGGATCTGGACACACTGGTCCGCCTCGAACGGAGGCGGGCCGCCGCCGCCTCGCCACCGCCGCCGACGCGGCTCGCCGTCCCGGACGGGATGTCGCAGCCTCTGGGGTGTGACGCGGTGTCCGTGCCTTCGCGGTTCGGGCCCCGGCTGATGGCGCGACTGCCTCGTGTGGGGTGTGTGTACGAGGACGTGGACGCGGCGCGGTGGTGGTGGATCGTGCCCGCGGACTCCGATGTCGCCCTGGAGTGGCCCTCCCCCGCGTATTACGCCGCGGGAGCCGTGGTGCCGGGCGCCCGGCGCGCTCCCTCCTTGATCCACAGCCCCTCCGGGGGCGAGGTTCCTTATACGCCGCCGATTCCGCTGTACCTGGCCTGGTGCGGGGCCGCGGGGGCTACGCCGGCTTGGTCTCGGGCCGTACGGGCCTAGCCTGGCCCCTGGGCCTTGGGCGGGCTTCTCCCCAGCCCCGCCCCTTCCCGACCGTGACATTTGCGGCTCCGGCGCGGCCCGGGGCCCTGCTCTGGCGCGGAGACGTTGCTCTGGCGCGGAGGCCTTGAGCGCCGTCATCACCGGCTCCGCCACGTTCGTCCTCAATCGCCGGACAGGCCGAAAACCCAACCGAACCCCCGCCGGGGCGGCACCCTCCCGCGGGCACCGCCCCGTCCCCTCACCCCTCCACTGCGGCCTCCACGGCTGCGACCACCTTCCCCGGCGCCTCCATCTGCGCCATGTGGCCCGCCCCCTCGATCACGCGGACGGCGGCCCTCCCCTCCAGGGACGCCGCGTTGGACGCCGGGATCACCTGATCGGCCGCGCCCCACACGGCGACCGTCCGTACGCCGTCCGGCAGCAGGGAGCTCACGTCGAGCGCCGCACCGCCGCCCGGAGCCACCAGCGTCGGCAGGAGCGTACGGAGCGCCGCGTCGACGCCGTCCAAGCGCTTGTACCTCAGGAGGTCGTCCACCAGCTGCCGCGTCACCAGGCCCTCGTCGGCGAAGAGCTTGCGCAGGTGCGGACGGAGTTCGCGCCGCGTCCCCGCCTCCGCGAAGCCCTGCAGGTAAGAGGCGTCCACATCAGGGCCGTACCCGGCAGGCGCGATCAGCGTCAGCGAGCGGATCCGGTCGGGTACGCCCGCCGCCACCGCCGTGACCACCGCGCCCCCCAGCGAGTGGCCCACCAGATGCGCCCGCTCGATGCCGAGCGCGTCGAGGAAGCCGGTGACGACCGTCGCCAGCGAGGCGAGGCTGCCGTCCCCCACGTCCTTGCCCGACTCTCCGTGACCGGGCAGGTCGAGCGCGTACACGGTGTGCCGCGCCGCGAGCGGCTCCTGCACGAAGAGCCAGGAGTTCTTGTCGCCGCCGTACCCGTGCACGAGGACGATCTCCTCGGTGCCGTTGCCCGACGTCGCGTACGCCAGCGGCCTGCCGGCCACCTCCGCGACGCCGCTCACCGGGCTGCCCTCGTCCTCGGCGGGCACCCCACGCGCCAGCTGCTCCCGCGCCTCGGCGGCCACCCGCTCGATCTCGTCCTCCGGGACCTCGAGTGCGGCGATGACCGCGATCACACAGCCGACGGGCGCCTCGCCGCCCGCCTCCGCGACGATCCGCCGCAGGACTCCGCCCCGTGGCGCCTCGAGGGTGCCCGCGATCTTGTCGGTGTCGATCTCGGCCAGATCGTCGCCCTCCGCCACCTCGTCGCCCTCCCGCGCGATCCACTCGGTGATCTTTCCGGTCTTCATGGACAGGCCCCACTTGGGCATGGTGACCCGCTCGACCATCGGCATACTCACGGGCTCCCTCACGGCTTCCAGTCGACGACCGACTTGACCGCGGCCAAGACCCGCGCGGCGTCGGGTATATAGAGGTCTTCGAGCGCCGGGCTGAACGGCACCGGCGTGTGCGGGGCTGTCACCGTCTCGATCGGCGCGCGCAGCGCCCCGAAAGCCTCGCGCGCGACGAGCGCCGAGATGTCGGCCGCCATCCCGCAGCGCGGTCCCGCCTCGTCGACGACGACGAGGCGCCCGGTCGCCGCGACGCTCTCCAGGATCGTGTCGGCGTCCAGCGGGCTGGTCGTGCGCGGGTCGATGATCTCGCAGCTCGTGCCGGACGCGGCCAGCTCGGCCGCGGCCTCGGAGGCGACGGCCACCATGCGGCCGAGGGCCACGATCGTCACGTCCCGCCCCTCGCGCACGATGCCCGCCTCGCCGAAGGGGATCGTGTAGCTCTCGGCGGGGACCTCGCCCACCACGTCGTACATCGCCTTGTGCTCGCAGAAGATCACCGGGTCGTCGTCCCTGATCGCCTGGATCATCAGCCCCTTCGCGTCGTACGGGGACGACGGCAGGACGACCTTCAGTCCGGGCACGGCCGTGAAGGCCGGGTACATCGCCTGCGAGTGCTGGGCCGCCGCCCGAAGGCCGGCCCCGTACATCGCGCGGATGACCACGGGGGTGACGGCCTTGCCGCCGAACATGTACCGGAACTTCGCCGCCTGGTTGAAGATCTGGTCGAAGCACACCCCCATGAAGTCGATGAACATGAGCTCGGCGACCGGCCGCAGGCCGCGCGTCGCGGCGCCGATCGCCGCGCCGATGAACGCCGACTCGGAGATCGGAGTGTCCAGGACCCGTCCGGGGAAGCGCGGATGGAGCCCCTTCGTCACCCCCAACACCCCGCCCCAGGCATCGGATTCACCGGGTGCCCCCGCGCCGCCCGCGTTGTCCTCCCCCATGACGACGACCGAGGGGTCGCGCTCCATCTCCTGCGCCAGTGCTTCGCCCAGCGCCTCGCGATAGCTGATGCTGCGTGCCACGGTCGACTCCCCTCAGAGATACGAGATGTAGACGTCGGTCTCCAGATCCGCGCCGGTCGGCAGGGGCGCCGACCGCGCTTCCGCGACGGCCTCGTCGATCAACTGGGCGACCTCGGCGTCGATCGCGTCGAGCCGCGCCACCGGCACGTCGCCCGCCACGCGCTCCCGGAAGCGCTTGATGCAGTCGAGTTCGGCGCGGGCACGGCGCACCTCGTCCGCCCGGTACTTCTGCTGATCGCCCTCGAAGTGACCGTAGTAGCGGGTGAGTTGGACCTCGATGAGGGTGGGCCCTCCCCCGGCACGCGCCCGCTCGATCGCCTCGCCCGCCGCCTCGTGCACCGCGAAGAAGTCGAAGCCGTCGACCGTGACCCCGGGCATCCCGAAGGCCGCGGCGCGGGCCGCGATGGAGCCGCCGCCCACGGACCACTCGGCCGAAGTCGCCTCCGCGTAGCCGTTGTTCTCCGCGACGAAGACGGCGGGCAGCCGCCAGACGGACGCGAGGTTGAGGGATTCCAGCGTGGTTCCCTGGTTGCTGCCGCCGTCCCCGAAGAAGGCGACGCCCACGCCGCCGTCCCCGCGCACCTTCGCGGCGAGCGCGGCCCCGCAGATGAGGGGCGGTCCGCCGCCGACGATGCCGTTGGCGCCGAGCATGCCCTTGGAGAGGTCGGCGATGTGCATGGAGCCGCCCTTGCCGTGACACGCCCCGGTCGTGCGCCCGTAGATCTCGGCCATCATCGACTTCACGTCGACGTGCTTGGCGATGCAGTGGCCGTGGCCCCGGTGCGTGGAGGCGATGACGTCACGGTCGTCGTCGAGGTGGGCGCACACACCGGTGGCGGACGCCTCCTCACCTGCGTACAGGTGGACGAAGCCGGGGATGTCGCCGGTCGCGAACTCCTCGTGGAGGCGCTCCTCGAAGTCCCGGATCGTGCGCATCGTGCGGTACGCGTCAAGGAGTGCGGCACCGTCCAGGCCGTGCTCGTAAGGGACTTGAGGTGTCCGGAGAGTGTCGGTCACGGAATAACTCCTTTGCCTGCGCGGGTGCGGAGTTGCCTGCATGGGGTATGGCACTGCGGGCCCGGCGAACCGGCAACAGTTGCCCGGGGTTGCAATCCCGCACAGGACGTACGCAAAACGGAGAAGGAGAAGCAGACGAACGACAAGCAGAGCAACACCCAGAAAACGGACAGCACCCAGAGTCCGGACAACGCCCCGAAACAGGAGGGCACTTCGGAGTCGGAGTCGCTGCTCTTCGGCGGGCCCCTGCGCTACGACACCGGCTGGGCCCAGCACGAGGAGGCCTTCCTCCAGTTGGGGTTCCGGTCCATGCTGAAGCGGCTGCCCGCGCTGCTCGCCGCCAGCTTCCGGCTCGCCTGGCAGGCCGACCGGCGTGCCGCGCGCATCGTCATCGGTGCCGAGGTGGGCCGCGGACTCGCCCAGGCGGTGAGCCTCCTCGCGGTCAACAGCGTCCTCGGCCGCCTGATGACCGACGCCCCGATCGCCGACCGGCTGCGAGGTGCGGCCCCCGCCCTGGTGACGGTGGCCTGCGTCCTGTTCGTCGCGGCGCTGCTGCGCGCCGCGTCGACGTACGCGACGGGCCGGCTCGAACCAAAGGTCGAACGCGTCGCCACGGAGCAGTACTTGGAGAGGGCCGCGTCGGTGGAGCTGTCGGCCATCGAGGACGACGCGTTCCACAAACTGCTCGACACCGCGCAGTACGGCGCGTCCTCTGCCCGCCGCATGATCGGCATCTCCACGCGCGTCGTGAACGCGTTGATCTCGCTGATCGCGGCGGCGAGCGTGCTGACCGTCCTGCACCCCTTGCTGCTTCCGCTCCTGGTGACGATGACTCTGCCGAGCGCGTGGAGCGCGCTGACGATCGCCCGGCGCCGCTACGTCTCCTTCCACGCCTGGGTGCAGCACGCCCGCGCGGGACGCCTGATCGGCAGCCTGCTCACGGAGGCGCGGGCCGCCCCGGAGATCCGAGTGCACGGCGTGGGCCCTTTCCTGCTGCGGCACTTCCGGTCCATGTCGGAGGCCGCGGAGGAGGAGCAGGCGCGACTGGCCCGGCTCGCCGCCCGTACGGGTCTGATCGCGGCGGCGTGGACGGGCCTCGCCACGGTGGCGACGTACGCCACGCTCGGCGGGCTGCTGCTCGCCGGGGCGATGGCGCTGTCCGTCGCGGGCACCGCCGTCATCGCGATCCGTACCGGCGCGTCCAATCTCGACACGCTCGTCCTGGAGATCAACTCCCTGCACGAGGACGCCCTGTTCGTCGGTGACCTGGAGCGCCTCTTCGTGGAGGCGGCGCAGCGCGCGATCCCGGTCGGCGGCGCCGAACTGCCGCCCGACCCCCGGGAGATACGGTTCGAGAACGTCACTTTCCGCTATCCGGGCACCTCGGGGAGAGACGCGCTCAGCGATGTCTCCCTCACCCTGCCCATGGGGAAGATCGTCGCCCTGGTGGGCGAGAACGGCTCCGGCAAGACCACGCTGGTGAAACTGCTCGCCGGTCTGTACGCGCCGAAGGACGGCCGGATCCTGTGGGACGACGTCGACGCGGCGACCGCGGACCGGCATCAACTGGCCGAACGCATCGCGATGGTGGCGCAGGACTTCAAGCGCTGGCCGTTCACGGCGCGCGTGAACATCGCGATCGGCCGTTCGTCGGTGCCGCTCACGGACGAGCGGATCGGCGCTTCGGTCGGGGAGGCAGGCGCCGGGGACGTCGTGGCCGATCTGCCGCGCGGCCTCGACACGTTGCTGGCGCGCGCGTTCACCGGCGGGCACGAGCTGTCGGGCGGTCAGTGGCAGCGGCTCGGCATCGCACGCGCCGCGTACCGGCGCGGCGGCATCCTCATCGTGGACGAGCCGACGGCCGCACTCGACGCCCGTGCCGAGCTGGAGGTCTTCGAGAAGATCAGGGCACTCGCGGGGACGGGCCAGACCGTCATCCTCATCACCCACCGCCTGGCGTCGGTGCGCCACGCGGACCTGGTCCATGTCCTGGACGGAGGGCGCCTGGTGGAATCGGGCACACCGGACGAGCTCCTGCGGACGGGTGGTGTCTACGCGGAGCTGTACGCCCTGCAGGCCGACCAGTTCACGGCGAAGATCCCCTCACCGAACGGGCACCCCGAGCGCTGATGTCTCAGGCCGCGGCCGCCACCTCGGGGACGGTCTCGCGCACGATCACCAGGAAGGCGTCGGATGCGAGGTCCATCACGACCTCCGCCCGCTGGCCCTCCATACGGCGGGCCCGTGCGAACTCCTCAGCGGGCCACGATCCTCGCGGCCCACCGGCCGGAAAGCGTTCCAGTACCACTCGGCTGTTCATCATCGTCCTTCTGCTCCCCCGTCGGCAGTCCTCACGGACTCTCACGGAGTAGAACGCGCCGAGGGGCGGAAAGGACTCGCGACGTGACGGACCTGACACCTGGTTGTGTCCGTTCCTCACATCTCGTACTCGTCGTGATACCTCACCCGGCCGCTGCCCGCAGGAGCCCCGAGGCCCGTCGCCCGGCCCTTCGGCTCCTCCCACTCCTCCTGCCGGCCGAGGGCGGTGAGGTCGAGGAGGCTGGAGTAGGAGGCCACCCAGTCGAGGCCGCGCGCGTACGTCGAGTACGTGTGGAAGACCCGGTCGCCGTCGCGCAGGAAGCAGCTGAGGCCCGGCTGCTCGTGGGCTTCGTCGCCCTCGCCGACGGTGGCGTCGAAGTCCCGGTTGAAGTCGCTGTCGTTCGAGGAGTACCAGGGCACCGTCCAGCCCATCCGTGCCTTGAACGGCAGGATCTTGGTGAACGGCGCCCGGGAGACGGCGATGAAGCTCGTGCCGCGGGCCCGCAGATGGGCGAGGTGACCGATCTGGTCGAGGAAGGCCGAGCAGCTGCGGCAGCCCGCGTCCCACTCCGGGGCGAACATGAAGTGGTAGACGATGAGTTGGGCGTCTCCGTCGAAGAGGTCGAACAGCGTCGCCTTGCCGTCGGAACCGTCGAACAGATACTCCTTGTCGATCTCCACCATCGGGAGCCGGCGCCGCTCGGCGTTGAGCGCGTCACGCGCCCGCGTCTCCGCCTTCTCCTTGGCGAGCAGTTCCTCGCGCGCGGCGAGCCACTCCTCGCGTGTGACGATGCCGGGAAGTCCCATGGTCACTCAGTCCCTCCTGCGGACCCGCCCCTCGGATCCGTGCTTCTCGTGAGGGGTGACCTGCGGGATCGCCGGAACTCATCGGTCCTGGCGAAGAATCTTGAAAAGAATTCGGGACGTCATCGAAGCGGTCCAGGCCCGGAAGTCCGGGCGGTGATCGGGCGGCACTCCCAGGAGGTCGCAGATGACGCTGATGCGTACACCCTGGGCAGCCGAACAACTCCCCTCGCTCTCAGCCCTCGTACTCCTGGATCCGCTTCCCGTGGCTGCGGTCGATCAGGGCGGGCAGTTCGGCGCCCAACTCCCGGACGATGTCCGGCACATCGAGGGTCAGCAGCCGTCGGTCGCGCATCAGGATCCGCCCGTCGACGATCGTCGTGGAGACGTCCGCCGAGCGCGCGCCGTGCACGAGCGTGGCCGCCAGGTCGTGCACGGGCTGGGTGTGCGGCCCGTCCAGGTCCACGAGGACGATGTCGGCGCGGCGGCCCGGCGCGAGGCTGCCGATCTCGTCGCCCAGGCCGACGGCCCGCGCACTCTGCAGCGTGGCGTGGTCGAGTGCCTGGCGCGCGGTCAGCCAGGCCGGGTCGCGCTCGGTGGACTTCTGCACGAGTGCGGTGAGTGCCATGGACTCCCATACGTCCAGGGTGTTGTTCGACGCGGCGCCGTCCGTGGCGAGGCCCACGGGGATGCCGATCTCGCGCAGGGCGCGCACGGGCGTGGTGTCCCAGCCGAACTTGAGGTAGCCGCGCGGCGCCGACGCCACGGCGACGCGGCCGGTGCCATGCCGCAGCACGGCCAGGTCCCGGTCGAGGATGCCGGTGCCGTGTGCGATGAGGACGTCGACGTCGAGCAGTCCGGTGCGGTGCAGGATCTCGATGGGGGTGCGGCCGTGGCGCTCCAGGCTGTTGTCGGTCTGGGCGCGGTTCTCCGAGGCGTGCAGATGGACCATGAGGCCGTGCTCGCGGGCGAGTTCGGCGGTCGCGGCGAGGTCCACATCGTCGACGGTGTACGGGGCGTGCGGGGCGAGCGAGGTGGTGATGCGCCCGTCGGCCGCGCCGCGCTGCCGCAGTGCGAACTCCAGGGAGGCGGCGCGCCCTTCGGGCCCCTGCGAGGAGAAGAAGGCGGCTCCGAGGTTGGCGCGCAGACCGCTGTCGGTGACGGCGTCGGCGACGGTGTCCATCGAGAAGTAGTGGTCGGCGAAGGTCGTCACCCCGCCGCGGATCATCTCGGCGCAGGCGAGCCGCGCGCCGAGCCCGACGACGCGGTCGGTCAGATTGGACTCGATGGGCCAGATCCAGTCGTTGAACCACTCGTGTGCCGGCAGATCCTCCGCGAGGCCGCGCAGGGCCACCATCGGCGTGTGCGTATGGCAGTTGATCAGTCCGGGCAGGGCTGCCTGGCCGCGTGCGTCGATGTGCTCGGCGGCCTGGAGTCCGGCCACGGCAGGGGTGGTGGTGACGGCGTCGATGCGTCCGTCGCGTACGACGAGGGCCGCGTCGTCGAGGAATCCGACCTGGCCCCTCTCGTCGTGGACGAGGGCCGTGCAGCCCGTGATGACGAGGTCGGCGGGGCCGTGCGCGGGAGGCGGCGTCATCTCTTCAAGGTACGGGGAGTGCGCATCCCGTGCCCTGTCGCGTCGCCGGTTTCGCGGGCACGCTGACGGCAGCCCCGTCAAACCACCGACCGCGCGCGAACAGTGGGAGCCCGCCATGCTCGTCGGCACCTGGAACCTGGAGAACCTCTACCGGCCCGGCGGCACGTTCGGGCCCAAGGACAAGGCCGCGTACGAGGCGAAGCTGGCCTCGCTCGCGGCGACGATCAAGGCGCTGAACCCGAGCGTGCTGGGTGTGCAGGAGGTCGGTGACCCGGAAGCGCTCACGGATCTGGCCGGGATGCTGGAGGGCACCTGGCACACCACGCTGTCGGAGCACGCGGACGAGCGCGGCACGCGGGTCGGCTTCCTCAGTCAGCTGCCGGTGTTCGTCGTGGCCGACGAGACGCCCTTCCCGGCGCCGATGCGACCGGTGCAGGTCAGCGACGCGGGCAAACCCGTGGCGCAGGCGGGGCGTGGGGTGCTCGCGGTGACGGTGACGACGCGTGCCTTCTTCTTCGACGCGGCCGTCTGCCATCTGAAGTCGAAGCTGCTCTCGTACCCCGGCGGGCGCTTCCAGCCGCGGGACGAGGGTGAGCGGGCCCGCTTCGGGGCGTACGCGCTGTACCGGCGTGCGGCCGAGGCGACGCTCGTGCGCGCGCTGGCCGACCGCCTCCTGAAGGGCGACGGCCGCCATCACGACGTGGTGGTGCTCGGCGACCTGAACGACGAGGTGTCGGCCGCGACGACTCAGATCCTGCTCGGCCCGCCGGGCTCCGAGATCGGCACGCCCGGCTTCGACCAGCCGGACAAGGGCGACGCGAAGCGGCTGTGGAACGTGGCCCCGCTCATCCCGGCCGAGCAGCGCTACTCCCGCATCCACGCGGGACGCCGCGAGCTGATCGACCACGTCCTGGTGAGCCGCGGCCTGCTGAATCTGGTGACGGCGGCGGGCACGGGCGTGCCGGGCTCGACGGCGACCGCGCTGCCGTCGGTCGGGGACGAGGACCCGTCGGAGCGCAGGAACGCGACGGGCTCGGACCACGCGCCGGTGTGGATACGGATCGAGCGCTAGCCCCGGCCGCCTTGTCACCCCCTAGCCGCGCGGGACCACCGTGGAGAGGACTCCCGGCAGCGGATACCAGTCCGACGACACGATGCTGGCGTGGCCGCGCGCGAGGAGGGCGACGCGGTCACGGGCCTGGGTCTCGGTCGGGTTCACGGAGTCGATGGCCGGGGCGACGTTGTGGGCGTCGGTCATGACGACCAGATAGCGCCGGTCGGCGTACCACTTGGTGTCGATGGCGCCGCCCGCGTACGCGGACGCGTCACCGTCGAACAGCACGAACCAGGGCCGGATCGCCGCGTCCGTGTACCGCCCGCGCGGGTCGCCCGCCTCGGCGCCGAGCACGGCGGGGAAGGCGGCGGCCTCACCGAGCCGCCCGGCCGCCGCGAGGTCGCGCAGATGCGTGGCGTACTCGCGGTCGGTCCACAGGGTGTCGGCCGGGTTGCCCTGCTCGACGGTGCCGGGGATGAGCTCGACGATGAACTTCCCTGCCAGAGCGCTCCGTTGGGGCCAGCCGTCGCTCCGTACGGCCTCGTCGAGGTTGGCGTGTCCTCCGGTGAGCTGACCGGGACGGTAGACGGCGTCGCCCAGCTTGCCGGTCAGGAGGGCGTCGAGGTCGGCGGGCCCGCGGCCGTTCTTCCCCTGGAACCCGTCCTTCAGCTCGACCTTGACGAGGATGGGCCGGTGGCCGGGGTGGGCGTCGTGCCAGCTCTTCATGTCCGCGAGGCATCCGGAGAGGCTCTGGTTGCGCGGCTTGGTGCGCAATTCGGCCGGACTCGCGGCGTTCTCGCAGTTGTTGTCGTTCCCGACCGGGTTGCTGTGCGAGACCCGCCAGCCGCTGCCGAAGGCATTGGTCCACACGTCGAGTTCGAGCATTCCGGCGCCGGAGTCGAGGGCGTCGGCGAAGTACGGGTACTTCGACTTCTCATAGGCGTTGTGGACGCCGACGCCGGTGGTGGACGTGTACGGCGACTGCGGCGCCGGGTCGTCGACGGCGAGACCGGTGCCGCTCGCGGCCCCCGCGCCTCCGAACGCCAGTGCGCCCGCCGCCGCGACCGCCATGGCAAGGCCTGCCCCTGTACGTGCCTTCATGCCGGCTGCCCCTTCACTTCTTCGGCCAAGTCCCATGAAACGTATGGGAGTTGTGTGTCGGAAGGGAAGACGGCGACTTACGGGCAGGGAGAGAGATCCAGCCGTGCGGACGCGAGGGAGGGGGCGGGGCTGTGGCGTGTCCGCTACCGTCTGCGCCCGTTATGGATCAACGTACTCAGAGATCCACGGAGATCCACAGAGATCCACACGCCTGTGGAACACGAGATCCACACGCCCGCAAAGACCGACGTAGAGACTGATCTGCCCCTCCCCCGCAGAAACAGAAAGGGATCAGCCGCCATGCCTCTCGCCCTCTCCCGCATCTCCCGCACCCGTCTCGCCGCGGCCACGGCCGCCGCGGCGGTGCTCGCCGTCGGCGCCCCGGCCGCGTACGCCTCGTTCGACACCGAGACGCGCGGGACCGGCACGCCCACCACGTCCCAGGTGGCGCGCGGCGAGGCCTACACCGAGACACGGCTCCTCTTCGGGACCGAACGCCCCGACGGCGGACCCGATGTGACGGACGAGCAGTTCATGGAGTTCATCGACGACGAGGTGACGCCGTCGTTCCCCGACGGGCTCACGGTGCAGGACGGCCGCGGCCAGTGGCGGGACTCGAACGGCAAGATCGAGCGTGAGCGTTCGTACGAGCTGATCCTGCTGTATCCGACGAAGCAGGCGCACAAGCGGGACGCCCTGATCGAGGAGATCCGCGAGGACTACGTGAAGGAGTACGCGCAGGATTCGGTGGCACGGCTCGACGACAAGGTGCGCGTGGACTTCTGAGGGCTCACTCCCTGGCCGCGGTGGTCACGCCACCACGGTGAGCTCCGCGAGCAGCTCGTCGAGGCGCTCCGCGTGCCGCCGCGGCAGGCGTCCCGTGTCGTCGACGTGCACCGCGCAGGCGGTCGTCGTGTCGACGAGGCGTTCGAGGGTGGCCGCCACCCGCTCCGAGCCCTCGGAGTGCTTCGCCAGGGTGGGGAGTTCGGCGGCGGCCAGGTCGATCGCGGCGCGCGCCTCGGCCAGGGCCCGGTAGGCGTCGCGCCGCAGGGCCCAGCGGGCGGCGCGGTGGTCGGCGCCCGCGGGCCCAGCCTCGCCGGCGCCGCTCAGGACGTGGCGCAGATACGCGTGCGCGGACTCGCGGGCGGCGGCGAGACGGTCCTGCACGCGACCGCCGCGCTGCGCGGGCCACGGCAGATGCCCGACGAGCAGGACGATCCCGCAGGCGAGCAGCGTCTCGCCGATCCGCCCCCAGGAGGCCTGCGGCTCCCCGCCCACCATGACGAGGGCGAGGACGAGGACGGTGACCACGGCGGTCTGGGCGGCGAAGTGCCGCGTGGCGACGGGAATCAACGCGCCGCACACGGCGACCGTGATGACAAGCCCGGCGGGCCGCGGCAGCAGGGCGGCGAGCCCGGCGAAGAGGAATGCGCCGAGGACGGTGCCGAGCGCGCGGCACAGCACGCGCGAGACCAGCGGCCCTAGGTCGGGCTTGACCAGGAAGACGGCGGTGGCGGGCAGCCAGTACCAGTGCGGGTGGTGCAGGGCCTGCGCGACGGCCACGCTCGCCCCGAAGCAGAGCGCGACCCGCACGCCGTACTCGCGCCCGCCGGGACCGGCCGCCGTGCGCAGTACGTCGAGGGGGCCGCGCTTGTGGCCGTGCGGAGGTCGGGCGTTGCCGCTGTCGAAGGCTTCGGCGGCGTGCAGCAGGGCGTCGTCGAGGGCGCGGAGCCCGGCGCCCTCGCGGGCGGGCGCGGGCAGCGGACCGCACGGGACACCGTCACGGACGGCGGCGGCGAGGCGGCGCGGCCCTTCTCCGGCGCGCCCCGGCAGCGGCTCACCGGACCAGGCGAGCGCGGTAGCGGCTTCGCCGAGCGGCAGGGCGGCGAGGTACTGCGCGTGCAGCCGCCGCTCGGCCGCGGAACTGGCGTGCCGCCGCAGGCGCGGCCCGGAGAGGGCGTCCTGTGCGTGGTCGAGGGCGGCGGTGAGGGCGGCGCGGCGGGCGGTGGAGCGGGAGGTGCCGACGGAGTCGAGGAGTGCGGCGACGGCTTCGTAGACGGCAAAGACGGCGGCGCGCTCGCCGTCGAGACGGTAGGGCCCGGCAACTCCCTTGCGACCGTCGGGCGACGGCAGCACGAGCCGAAGAACGATCAGCCACCCAGCCCCGGCGAGAAAGAACAGCGCACGCTGCCACCCGGGCTCGGGGAACGGCATCCCCGCCCCGATGGCGGCGGCGACGAGCAACTGAGTACCGGCGGCGGAGGCGACGGGCCCGACGGCGCTGAAGGCACCGGCGAGCAGCCCGAGCAAGGCGAAGAGAAGAGGCAGCAGATAAGAGACCCCACCGACCCCGTCACCGACGTACACCCCGAAAACAAGCCCACCCGCCCCGGCGACGGCGGGCACCCCGATCCGCCGCACGGCCACCCGCCGACTCCCCGGCCGGTCATTGATCCCGGCCAACATGGCCCCAAGAGCAGCCACCACCCCCACGGAAGCCCACCCGGCAACCACACCCGCGCACAACACGGGCCCAGCGGCCAGGGCCCCCCGCACCACGGAGTGCCACGGCACGGGCCCACGCTGCGCACGCAAGGCATGACCGAGCCAGGGCGGAAGGGAAGCCGCGCGCGGGAAAACTGCGCGCGGGGACGTGGCTCGCGGGGAAGTTGCTCGCGGGATCACCGGGCTCACCGTGTTCCTGTCGTCATCGGAAGGGGCATCGACGGGTACGTGCCGCCGGACGACATCGGCCTGGGCTTGTGATCCAGGCTAGGCGGTGTTCTTGGAGGGGAAGGGACGCGAGTATTTCCGCAATGTGACGTTTCCGCGGACACCGACGCGATCGGCGGGGTGTGTCCGACGGGCTAGGCGGACGAGCCGGACGTCACGCCCGGCTGCTTTCTCAGCACCTCCACCAGGGCGGAGATGCTGTGCTCACGGTGGCCGTCGGCGACGGCTCGCCGCAGGAGTTCGTTCATGGGCTCGTGCCAGGAGAGGTCGATGCCCGCTTCCTCGCCCGTCTGCTGCTCGTAGCCGATGGCGTCGTGGAAGAGGCCGACGGACGAAGCCGGTGCGCTGTAGTCACCGGAGTCGATCTCCTTCGCGAGTGCGGGGAGGATAGCGGCGATCATCTCCAGCCACTTCACGCTGTACCGCACCATCGTGCCCGCTTCCAGGCCACGAGCGGTGACGAGCGCGGCGCCCTCGAAGAAGCCGAGGAGCGCGGGCAGCAGGGTGGCGCCGACGGCTGACTCGTAGAGCGCGGCGAGGTCCACGTCGGTGCCGAGGTGGACGGTGTCGCCGCCCAGCACGCGCAGGGTCTCGGCATGCTCGTCGAAGACGGCCTTGTCGCCGCTGTAGTAGAGCAGCGTGTCCGGCTCTCCCACGGCCGCGGGTACGTTCTTCACCGCTCCGTCGAGGAACCGGGCACCGCGCGCCGCGGCCCAGGCGGCCATCTCGCGGGCACCGGCAGGGGTGCCGCTGTTGAGGGTCACGAGAGTATGTCCGGCCAGCGCGGCGGAGGCCGGTTCCAGACCCTGGATCGTGGCGTCGTAAGTGGAGAGGCACGCGATGACCAATGGACTCGCGGCCACGGCCTCCGCGATCCCCACCGCGTGGACCGCCCCCTTGGCGACGAGAGGCGTGGCTCTCTCGGGGCTGCGGTTCCATACGGTGGTCGGGTGCCCGGCATCGATGAACGCGTCGGCAAGCGCCCGTCCCATCGAGCCAAGTCCGATGAGTGTCACGGGGGTTGGGGTACGCGCAGGCATGAGTCGCTCCAGTCCGGAGTGGGTTGGTCGGGGATGCGATCCATGCTGGGCCTTCACAGACATTCCGACAAGTACCTACATTTGTGTCAGGTACCCACAGTTTTGTCAGTGAGAACAGTGAGAACAGTCAGATCAGTGAGAACGGGGAGGGGCGCGAATGCCGACGAAGAAGCGGGCGTACACGTGCGGCCTGGACGCCGCCATCGACCTCATGGGCGGCAAATGGAAGGGCCTCATTCTCTTCGCCCTCCATGAAGGCCCCCTACGTTTCGGCGAGTTGAGGCGAGCCGTGCCCGGCATCAGCGAACGGATGCTCATACTCCAGCTGCGGGAGATGGAGAACAGCGGCCTGGTGCACCGCGAGGCCTACCACCAGGTCCCGCCGAAGGTGGAGTACTCCCTGACGGAGTTCGGCCAGTCGCTCAACCGGGCGATGATGCCGCTCGGAGAGTGGGGCGAGGAGCACATGGGGCGGATCGAGGCGATCCCCTGAACGGGCCCGACGACGGACCCCAGGCCCGACAATTCGCTGGCGAACGGGTCCGTCAGAGCCGCAGGCTGACGCCATGAACCGCACAGACCCGGCCGACGCCACCACCATCACCGCACCGCCCACCCGCCAGATCCGCGCCCTGCACACGGAGTCGACGGTCACCGTCTACCAGGCGTACGCCCCCGGGATCGGCGAGCCCGCGGCCCGCACCGGCCGGTTCCCCGCCGCGTGGAAGCGCGACCGCATGACGTGGATCAAGCCGTCCTTCCTGTGGATGATGTACCGCTGCGGCTGGGCCGCGAAGGATGGCCAGGAGACCGTCCTCGCGGTGGAGATCACCCGCGAGGGCTTCGAGTGGGCCCTCCGCAACGCC
The DNA here is from genome assembly GCF_059026065.1 of Streptomyces sp. A18. Lineage (NCBI taxonomy): Bacteria > Bacillati > Actinomycetota > Actinomycetes > Kitasatosporales > Streptomycetaceae > Streptomyces > Streptomyces sp. A18. The sequence goes on from NZ_JBWLKL010000006.1 coordinate 224,723, forward strand.
TGTCTGTCGCACTACGAGCACGGGGTTCACCCCGACCAGGCCTCCTGGAAGCGGGAGTTGAAGCGCGCCCCGACCCGGGTCCAGTGGGACCCGGAACGCGACCTGCACCTGAATCCACTCCCCCACCGCTCCCTCCAACTGGGACTCGCGGGCGACGCCGCGCGCCGGTACGCGGACGAGTGGACGGTCTCGATCACGGACGTCACCGAGAAGGCCACGGCCATCCACAACCTCGTACGCGAGAACGACCTGGCAACCGCGGAGAGCCTCCTCCCCGTGGAGAGCCCCTATCCGGCAGGGGACGAGTTGCTCGCTCACCTGCGTGCGTGACGGACTGGTCAGCCCGACCGGTCAGCCGGACCGGCCGGCGCGGCGTCACGAACCGATCATCCCTGCCACCGCCCCCACCGGATCCACGTCCGCCTCCCCCTCCGGCCACCAGTCGTCCCGGCCCGGTTCGCTCCGGTACGGGTACCAGCGGCCGTCCCGGCCGTAGCGGAGTTGGAGGGAACCGGATGCGTTCGTCAGGTGGTTGCGGTGGATCGTCATGCGCGGGAGGTCTGCCGTGATCAGGGCGCCTCGGGCTCGGTCGAAGGGGCCCGCCGGGGGATCCCAGGGGGATTCCAGGACCGCCAGGCCCTCCTCGCCGCCCTGGCGCCAGGCCGCTGCCGCGCGGGAGAGGTCCGTGGGGGTGTGGTCCACCGACCTTGCCAGTTCCGCGAATTGGCGGCTGAAGGTGCGGCGGCCCGTCAGGCCGGGGTGGGATGCGGCCAGGCGCACCGCGTCGCGCCAGGGGTCGGCCGCGGGAAGAGGGTCCGAGCCGGTGGTCACGTACGCGTGGGCCCGGTTCGCCGTGTCCGTGGCCAGGAACTCCAGGGATGTGGGGTTCGGGGCGCCCGGGAGCGAGGGGAGCAGTGGGGGTTCGCCCGGGTGGGCGGGGGCGGGGAGCGGTGGCGGCAACGGGGGGCGGTAGTCCGTCGCCAGGGCGTCCCTCGCCAGGGTGCCGGGGAGTGACGCTTCGGTCGCTCCCCGCGTAGGAGTGGATTGTTCGCTGGCTGCCGCGTGCGCGTTGCGTTGGGCCAACTCGTCGAGCAGCGCCTGCTCGTCCCCGCCTCGCAGGAGGAGGAGTACGAAGGGGTCGGCGTCAAGGAGTCTGGCTGTTTGGTACGTGAGGGCCGCCGCGTGTTTACACGGGCGGCCGTGGTCCGGGCAGGTGCAGGAGGGGACCAAGTCGCCTGGACCCGGGAGGAGTTGGACGCCTGATCGCTCCGCCGCGTCCACCAGCGCGTGCGGCATGTCCTTGTCCAGGAGCGCCGCGATGTGCGCCGGTTCGGTCGCCACCGCGTCCAGGAAGTTGTTCCAGTCCTCCGGCGTGAGGGTGCGCATGCGGATCTCGGCGCGGTACGGGCGGGGGCGACTGCCGTGTACGTACGCCACGACGCGGCCCGGTGCGACCGTGATGGTGTCGACGTGGCCCTCACGGGCATAGGCCCGCCCGCGCGCGAGCCGTCCCGCGTCGAGCGATGTCCCCTCCAGCGTGCCGATCCAGGCGTTGCCCCACCAGGAGGTGGCGAACGGGGCCTGGGGGTCGGGGTGTTGAGGGAGCGGCGGAAAGACCCGGCCGGCGCCGGTGGCGCGGCTGACGGAGGTCATTCCGGGGCGGCCGGCGGTGCGGCCGGCGGGGCGCACGCTGCTTCGCTCGGCACGACTGGCGGGGTCCACACCGGACCGTCCGGCGCGACTGGCGCCGCCAGCTTCGGCGCGGTCGACTCGACCGTCATCATCCGCACTGCCCGCACCGCCCGCACGACCAGCACCGCCGACACTCCCGGCACCCCCGGCGCGGCCACCAGTACCGTCCTCGGCGCCCAGGCCAGAATCCCCGCCCCTCACGACACCCTCCGCAACGACACCAGATCCGCCAGCTCCGCATCCGACAGTTCCGTCAGAGCTGCCTCGCCACCGCCCAGTACCGCGTCCGCCAACGCCTGTTTCGCCGCCAGGAGTTCGGCGATGCGGTCCTCCACCGTGCCCTCCGCGATCAGGCGGTGGACCTGCACCGGCTGGGTCTGGCCGATGCGGTAGGCGCGGTCCGTGGCCTGTTCCTCGACCGCCGGGTTCCACCAGCGGTCGTAGTGGATCACGTGGCCCGCTCGGGTGAGGTTCAGGCCCGTGCCCGCCGCCTTCAGGGACAACAAGAACACCGGGACCTCGCCCGACTGGAAGCGGTCCACCATCTCCTCCCTGCGCGCGACCGGCGTACCCCCGTGCAGGAGTTGCGTGCCGATGCCGCGCCGCGCCAGGTGTGATGCGAGGAGGCGAGCCATCTCCACGTACTGCGTGAAGATCAGTACCGAGCCGTCCTCCGACAGGATCGTGTCCAGGAGTTCGTCGAGCAGCTCCAGTTTCCCTGAGCGGGAGCGGCCGTCGCGCCGCGCGATCTCGCCGTCCTTCAAGTACTGCGCCGGGTGGTTGCAGATCTGCTTCAGCGCCATCAGCAGCTTCATGACCAGGCCCCTGCGCGCGATCCCCTCGGACGCCTCGATGCGGGCGAGCGTCTCGCGGACGACCGCCTCGTACAGCGACGCCTGTTCGCGGGTGAGGGTGACCGGATGGTCCGTCTCCGTCTTCGGCGGCAGCTCGGGTGCGATTCCGGGGTCCGACTTCTTGCGGCGCAGGAGGAAGGGGCGGACCAGGCGCGCCAGGCGGGCCATCGCCTCGTCGTTCTCGGCGAACTCCCCGCCTTCCGCCAGGCGTGCATAGCGCGCGCGGAACGACTTGAGCGGGCCGAGCAGACCCGGCGTCGTCCAGTCCAGCAGGGCCCAGAGCTCGGAGAGGTTGTTCTCGACCGGGGTGCCGGTCAGGGCCACGCGTGCCGGGGAGGGGATCGTACGCAGTGCCTTCGCCGTCGCCGCGTGCGGGTTCTTCACGTGCTGCGCCTCGTCCGCCACCACCAACCCCCAGGCGTGGGAAGCGAGTTCGGGCGCACTCGTACGCATCGTTCCGTACGTCGTCAGGACGAAACCGCCCTCCAGATCGCCCGTCAGGCTGCGGCCCGTTCCGTGGAAGCGGCGCACCGGCACCCTCGGCGCGAACCGCTCGATCTCCCGCTGCCAGTTGCCGAGCAGCGACGCAGGGCAGACCACGAGCGTCGGCTCCCGGCGGGCCCGGTGCAGGTGGAGGGCGATGAGGGTGACCGTCTTGCCGAGGCCCATGTCGTCGGCGAGGCAGCCGCCGAGGCCGAGCGACGTCATCCGGTCCAGCCAGGCCAGGCCGCGGAGCTGGTAGTCACGGAGGGTGGCGGCGAGCGCGGGGGGCGGGGTGACGGGGCGCAGGTCGTCGGTGAGGCGTTCCCGCAACCGGGCCAGGGCGCCGATCGGGACCGCCTCGACCCGCTCACCCTCCACCTCCGCCGCACCCGTCAGCGCGACGGACAGCGCGTCCACCGGGTCCAGGAGGCCCAGATCCCGTTTCCGTGCCTTGCGTACGAGTTCGGGGTCGACAAGGACCCACTGGTCACGGAGGCGTACGACCGGGCGGTGCGCCTCCGCCAGGATGTCCATCTCCGCCTCGGTGAGGGGGCCACCGGCGCCGTCGCCTTCGCCCTCGCCTTGCCCGTCATGCGGACCCAGCGCCAACTGCCAGCGGAATTCCAGCAGTTGCTCGGTCTTGAAGAAGTCGAAGTTGTCGGCCGCCGTGCCGGGCGCGGGGCGTACGACGGCCGTCGCCGTCAGGCCTCGGGTCAGTTCCCTGGGCCAGTGCACGGCCACCCCCGCCGCGCCCAGTCTGCCCGCCGCCGCACCGAGGAGCTCGTACAACTCCCCCTCGCTCAGCGGCAGTACGTCGGGGCGCGGGCGTTCCAGGAGGCGGCTCAGCGGTGGCCATACGCGGGCCGCGCGCCGCACCGCGAGCAGCGTGTCCACGCGGGCGCGCGGGCCGAAGTGGTCGGCCGCCCCGGACCAGAGCTGGGCCGCGTCCGCGACCAGGGTCGGGTCGGCGAGGCTGTGGACCTGCACCACGGCAGCCGCCGGGCTCGCCGTGCTCCCGCGGGGGCCGCCGGGCACTTCATCGCCCTCGGGTCCGGGCGCGTCTCCCGTCGCTCCGTCGAACACCTCGTGCGCCTGCAGATCAAGCCGCAGCGACACCCGCACCCCGGCGTCCATCCCGGCCGCCACCTCCGCGGCCCACTCCCGCGCGCCCGGCAGCCGCTGCGGCTCCCGGGCCGCGAAGGGCGCGCCGACCGCGTGCGCGGCGGCGGGCGTACGCGGCAGGGTGTCCACGACCGCGTCAACGAAGGCCCTGACCAGGGCGAACGGCTCGGGCAGCAGGAGCGGCCCACTGCCGGGCAGCGGGACGGCATGCCCCTCCGCCGGTAGGGCCGCGGCGATCGCCCGCAGCTGCGTGACGTCGGCGGCGTCCAGTGGCCCGGCCCGCCACGCGTCCAGGTCCCCGCCGGTCAGGCCGGGCAGCAGCCTGCCCCGCGCGGCCAGGTGCAGGGCGTGCCGGGCGGCAGCGGCCCAGCAGGCCACCGCCGGGGACAGAGGCAGGGACCGGGGCGGTGACAGGAGCGGGCCCGGGGACGGGTGCGCGGACGGCGCGGCGCGCAGCAGGAGAGGGACCGCTTCCGTCACCGGCAGGATCAGCGCGGGGACGGTACGCGTACGGACGCCCTTGCCGTGTCGGCGTACGACGGCGAGCTCACCCTCGGTGGCCCCGGGGAGCCCGCCCCCGGCAGGACCAGCAGGCAGCTTCCCCTCGGGCGCCCAGAAAGCGATCCGCCCCTGCCTCGGCACCTCGGCCGGAAGGAAGACAGCCGCGCAGGATCGCAGGAGCTCCCCGAGCCCAGCGGGTACGACGGCGGCATCAGTGACCGCGCCGGCCCCCGCCATCACCGCCACCATCTCGTTCACCCGCACTACTCACCCGCACGCGACCACTCACCACTCACGACACCACTCACCACTCACCACTCACCACTCACCACTCACCACTCACCCAGAGGCCATTCCCGCACGCCAGCCTAGGTCAGCCGTCCAAGAGTAGATGCCGGGAGCCCCGCCCCACCGGCGAAAATCGGTGGCTCGCCACCGTCCCCGTCCCGCACGATCGGCGCCATGACCACCCCCAGCCGCACCGTCGTGCCCACCCTCTTCCCACCGCCCGGATACGCCCACGCCGCCGTCGTCGAGGCAGGCACCAGGCTCGCGTTCATGGCGGGCTCCGTGCCGCTCGACCCGGCGGGGAACCTCGTCGGGGAAGGCGACGTGGCGCGCCAGACCGAGCAGGTCATCGCCAACCTCGACGAGGCCCTGCGCGCCATCGGCAGCGACCTGACGCAGGTGGTGGCCAGCACGGTGTACGTCGTGGGCACCGAGCCCGGCCCGCTGAGCGAGGCGTGGGAGGTCGTCCGCGCCTCCGACCTGCTCGCGAAGGGCCCGCACACCTCGACGCTGCTCGGCACGACGTGCCTGGGCTACAACGGTCAGCTCGTCGAGATCACCGCGACGGCGGTCGTGCCCGAGACCACCTGATCCCTAGCCCCGCGCCCTGCTCGCGAGCCCCAGCGCGTACTGCGGCCACCACTGCCCCGCTCTCGGCCCGCCCCGGCAGGTTCCGTCGGACTCGCCGGGCCGCTTGATCCACAGGTAGGCGTCGAGCGCGGGGGCGCCGGTGGCGGTGGTGGGCGGGGTGCCGAGTGCGCGACCCGGCGGGTTGCACCAGGCCTGGTCGCCGCCGGTGTAGGGACCGTTGCCGTTGCGGCTGCTGTCGACGACGAAGTGTTCGGAGCCGCCGAGTGCCGTGGCGATGCGGTGTCCGTACTCCGAACTGACCTCATTCGTCTGGTAGTTGGATACGTTGACCGCGAAGCCGTCGGCCTGCACGATCCCGGCCTGCCGCAGCGGGGCGACGAGGCGGCTCTCGTCCGGGAGCCAGCCGGCGTTGCCCGCGTCGAGATAGACCCTGGTGTGCGGGCGCGCCTTGACGCGGTCGACGGCGTAGGCGAGCAGCCCGTACCGCTCGTCGGCGTCGGCCTTCTCGCAGCCCGCGATCTTCTGCGCCACGGCGTCCGGTTCGACGATGACGTACGCGGCGCGGTCACCGATGCCCGCGGCGAACTCGTCGACCCACTGCCGGTACTCTGCCGCGCTCGCCGCCCCGCCTCCGGAGTAGTCACCGCAGTCCCGGTGCGGGATGAAGTAGGTGACGAGCACCGGGGTGGTCCCCGCCGCGGCCGCCGCCTCCGTGGCCGCGCGGACCGCGGGGCCCGGCCCCGGGTCGTGCAGCCACAGGGCTTGGGGGCGTTCGGCGATACGCTCGATCAACTGGGCGTCGGCGGTGCGGCCCTGGCTCCGCCAGGCGGCGACCTGGCGCGCGGCGGCACTCTTCGGGTCTACCCAGAAGTCGGTGGCGGGGACGGTGTCCGCGTGCGCAGAGGCGTGGGCAGACGCGTGGGCAGAGGCGTGGGCAGCTCCACCCGACGCCGCCGTCGCGCCCATCAGGAGCGCGGCGGCGAGGAGCCGGGCGAGACTGCTGCGGAGACAGGCTCGCCCGGGTGATCGGAAGGGCGATCGGAAAGGCGATCTGAAAGGCGATCGGAAGGGCGGCTGCGACACCGGACGCCTCCAGTTGCTCGGCGCCGGATGGGCCCGGCGCGTTCCCCGGAGTCTGCGGTCGCCCGGCCACCGCGATTCCCCGCACACCGCCGATCCGGTGACAGTTCACCCGAAGAATCACTCCGACGGCGGCGCCCAAGTACGCGTCTTCGGAAGGGGTTTGGCGTAGCCACCGACGCGGCTAGTGGTCAGGCCGAGTCCGACGAGCGACTCGGCCAGCTTCACCGCGGCGGCCACGCCGTCGACCACCGGCATGTCGAGGGCCGCGCCGACCTTCTCCTGCAGCCCGCTCATTCCGGCGCAGCCAAGCACCAGGACCTCGGCCCCCGCGTCGCGGGCTCGCTCGGCCGCCGCGAGGAAGGCGCGGACGGTGACCTCGGAGTCCCCGAGGTCGAGTACGCCGAGCCCGGTCCCCACGACGGCGGCGCAATTCTGCGCGACGCCCGCCGCGTGCAGGCTGTCCTCGATCTGGCCGCGCGCCCGGTCGAGGGTGGTGATGACCCCGTATCGCCGCCCCAGCAGACAGGCCAGATGGGCCGCGGCCTCGGTGATGTCGACGACGGGCACGTCCAGGAGCTCCCGGGCTCCCTCACGTCCGTGCTCGCCGAACCCGGCCATGACCACGGCGTCGTACGACTCCTCGTGTCCGCGCAGCGTGTCGAGGACGGCGGCGGCCGAGAGATAGCTGTCGAGCCACCCCTCGGCGGACTCCGGCCCCCAGGCGGGGGTGAGCCCGACGATGGAGGTGCCGGGGGCCGCCGCGCCCCGCGCGCCTGCCACGATCTCCTCGGTCATCGCCCGCGTCGTATTGCAGTTGGTGACGACGATGCGCACTAGCCCTCCACTTCGGCGGTGAACGCGGCGGATGCGGCAGGTTCGGCGGATGCGGCGGTCCGCTCGGCGCGGCACAGGACCGCGTAGAGCAGCGCGGCCGTGGCCGTCCCGATGAACCAGGAGTACGGCGCGACGTAGTCGAAGAACGGCACGAGCGCGCACACCGCGGCGACACCGGCGGTCGGTACGAAGGCTCCCAGCGCCTTCGGGTTGACGCCCTTCTTGTAGTAGTACGGCGATCCCGGCTCGGCCTTGAAGAGCGCGTCGGCGTCGATGCGTCCGCGCTTCACCCAGAAGTAGTCGACCGCGATGATCCCGAACAGCGGTCCGAGGAAGGCTCCGAGGCCGCCCAGGAAGTAGTTCACGACGGTCGGGTTGGAGTAGAGGTTCCACGGCGTGACGAGCAGCGCGGCGACCGTGGAGATGATCCCGCCGATCTTGAAGGTGATCTTCTGCGGCCAGACATTGGCCAGGTCGTACGCGGGTGAGACGAAGTTGGCCACGATGTTCACGCCCATCGTGGCGACGGCGAAGGTGAGCGCCCCGAAGATGAGGACCCAGGTGTTGCCGATCTCTGCGACCAGTTCGGCGGGGTCCGTGATGGCCTTGCCGAAGACCTCCAGGCTGCCCGCGGTGACGATCACCGAGAGGATCACGAAGGCCGTGGAGTTGATGGGCAGGCCCCAGAAGTTGCCGCGCTTGACGGTGCGGTAGTCGGGGGCGAAGCGGGAGAAGTCGCAGAAGTTGAGCATCAGCGTGCCGTAGGTGGCGAGGATGAGACCGATGGCGCCGAACCACTGGCGCACCTGCTCGCCGGTGGAGACCGGGTTCGGGGTGCTGGTGAGCGAGATGGTCCAGCCGGCCTTCCAGAGGATCCACACGGCGAGGGCGATCATCACGACCCAGATCGCGGGCCCGCAGAAGTCCTGGAACTTACGTACGGATTCCATGCCTCGGGTCATGATCAGCCCCTGCACCAGCCAGAGGGCGACGAACGAGCACCAGCCGAGGGCGTGCAGCCCGAGGAAGGAGTGCTCGGTCCACGCGTCGAGGCTCGGGAAGGCGGCGATCAGCATCACGTTGACGGCGATGGAGGCCAGGTAGGTCTGGATTCCGTACCACATGATGGCGATCACGGCCCTGATCAGGGCGGGGATGTTGGCGCCCCAGACGCCGAAGCTGATGCGGCTGACGACGGGGAAGGGCACGCCGTGGCGCTGGCCGATGCGCCCCATCATGTTCATCCCGACGTAGATGAGCACGAAGCCGACGAGCAGCGAGGTGAAGATCTGCCAGACGTTCAGGCCGAGGACCAGCAGACCGGCGGCGAAGGTGTAGTTGCCGAGGTTGTGGACGTCGGACATCCACAGGGCGAAGAGGTCGAAGACCTTCCACTTGCGTTCGGCGGTGGGGGCGAGGTCCTCGTTGGTGAGGCGGGGATCGGGCACGAAGTCGGTCGCGGCGCCTGGGGCGTCGGCGCGCTGGGTGAGGGACACGGGGCCTCCTGCGAAGGGGGACGGAGGTGCGGCGCCCTTTGGTATCCCAAAATTTGGTATACCAAAGATTCCGTCATGCTCCCGCCGCCGAGTGCGCCCGGCAATATCCGTACGGTTACGAATCGGTAAATCGATCCGGGGTTCGGCAATGATGGACCTCATGACGACCGTGGAGCAGCCGCTGGCCGCCGTACGTGAACGCGTGCTCGCCGAGCTGCGGCAGGAGATCATCGCCGGACGCCTCGGACCGGGCGACCGCCTGGTCGAACGGGAGCTCGCCGAGCGCCTCGGAGTGTCCAGGGTCCCGGTCCGCGAGGCGATCAGGGCCCTGGTGGCCGAGGGCTTCGTCACCTTCGAGACGCCGCGCAGGACCGTGGTCCGCCGGCTCACCCGCACGGATGTGACCGAACTCTTCGAACTGCGCGAGGCGTTGGAGGTCTACGCGGCGGGCCGCGCGGCGGAACGCGCCACGGAGGAGGGCCTCGCGGAACTGTCCGCGCTGCTCGACAGCGCCGCGAAGGCGACGCGCACGGCGGACGGGGAGGCGATCACGGACATCAACACGCGCTTCCACGACCGCCTTCTGGCGATGGCGGGGAACGGTCTGCTGACGTCAGTCATGGAGCCGGTGGACGGCCGGCTGCGGTGGATGACACGGCGGAACGAGGAGTGGACGCATCTCCTCGCGGAGCACCGGGAGTTGTATGAGGCGGTTGCTTCGGGGGATGCGGGGCTGGCGCGGGAGCGGGCGTTGACCCACGTCCGGACCAATTACCGGTCCACGGTGCGGCACTTGTTCGGCGAGGAACAGGACTAGTCCCCGACCCCGCCACCCTGCCCCTGCCCCTGCCCCTGCCCCTGCCCCTGCACGAAAACCTGCTGCGCAGGGGCCTTGCGCACCCTCATCACCGGCTCCGCCGGGTTCGTCCTCAATCGCCGGACGGGCTGAAAGCCCGAACCTCAGCCCCGCCCCCGATACCGATCCGTCGCCGCCACCAGCTCATCCGCGATCCCCCGCGCCCCCGCGTCATGCCCCACACCCCCGACCAGGATCAACTCACTCCCCGGCCAAGCCGCTTGAAGCCGCCAGGGCACCCCCACCAGATTCCCGAGGTCAAGAACCCCTTGCACCAGCGTCCCGGGAATCCCGGCCAGCGACCCCGCGTCCCGCAGCACGACCTCGTCCCCGCCCAGCCAGTGGTCATGGGCGAAGTAGTGTGTGACGGTCCGGGCGAAGCCCGCGCGGAAGCTCTCGTCCTCGTACCGGGGAACAGACCGCGGCGCCCGCGACGCGAACGCCGTCTCCCAATCGGTCCACGCCCGCGCCGCCACCGCCCGGACCCCCGCATCAGGAGACTCGAGGAGCCGGTTGTACGCGGCGGCGAGGTCCCCGTCCCGCTCCCCCTCCGGGACCCCGTCCCGGAACGCCTCCCACGCCGAGGGGAAGATCTGCCCGAGGCCTCGGGTCAACAGCTCGACCTCGGCCCGGCTCCCCGTGGCGAGCCCCGTGAGCACCAGTTCCGACACCCGCTCGGGGTGCGTCTGCGCGTACCGGAGCCCTAGGACCGAGCCCCAGGACCCGCCCCACACCAGCCACCGCTCGATCCTCAGGTGCCGCCGCAACAGCTCCAGGTCGGCCAGCAGATGACCGGTCGTGTTGACGCTCATGTCGGTACGGGGGTCACTCGCGGGCGGCGTCGACCGCCCGCACCCGCGCTGGTCCAGGAGCACCACGCGGTACGCGTCGGGGTCGAAGAACCGCCGGAAGTACGGCGTGCACCCCGACCCCGGCCCGCCGTGCAGGACCACCGCCGGCTTTCCCAGCGGATTGCCGCAGGCCTCCCAGTACACGCGGTTTCCGTCGCCGACTTCGAGCATGCCGTGGTCGTACGGCTCGATCTCCGGATAAAGGCCCATCGGCCGAAGATAACCCGCTCACCACACGCCCCACAGACCGCACGCACCACAGGCCGACGCACCACAGGCCGCACGCATCACAGACCGCACGCCCCACAGACCGCTCGGCTACCCGGCCCGCAGACCCCGCATCCGCCCGTACGCGTACACGCACCCGGCGAGCGCCAGATCCGAGAGCAGCATGAATCCGATCGAGTACGAGTCCTTGGCGCTGTAGATCGCCCCCATGACCAGCGGCGGGACGAAACCGCCGAGGCCGCCCACCGCTCCCACGATGCCCGTCACGGACCCGACCTGTGCCTGTGGCGTGACCTGCGAGACGAGTGCGAAGACGCTGCCGCTCGCCGTGCCGAGCCCGGCCGCCATGACCAGGAAGCAGATCGTGCCGCCGGGATTCAGCGACGGTTCGAAGGCCTGCGCGATGGCGAAGACCGCGACGACGGCCAGCGCGAACGAGGTGACCGTGGCCGGGTGGATCCGGTCGGAGAGCCAGCCGCCGATGGGCCGGAAGATGACCGTGACCAGCGCGAACCCGGCCGCCTTGGTGCCCGCTTCCGTGGGCGAGAGGTCGTACCAGGTCTTCAGGTACGTGGGCAGATAGACCCCGAAGGCGACGATGCCGCCGAACCCGATCGCGTACAGCGCGGACAGCTCCCACGTCACCCGCAGCCGCCCGGCCTCGCCGAGACGGGTCGCGAGCGGGCTCGTCGGTACCGGACGGTCGGGTCGGTCGGTGATGAGCAGCGCCGCGATCACCGCGAACGCCGCGAGGGCGATCGCCACGACCAGGAACGGCAGGTTCTCGCCGTGCTTGGCGATGCGCGGCGTGAAGTACCCGGAGAGCGCCACGCCTCCCATGCCCATCCCGAAGACGCCGAGCGCGAAGCCGCGGTGCGCGGGCGGGAACCAGGAGTTGACCAGCGGGATGCCGATCGCGAACGTCGTACCGCCCAGGCCGAGCAGGAAGCCGACCGCGAGCATCACGACGAAGCTGTCCTTGGCCGGAATGATCAGCAGCACCGGCACGATCGTGAGCGCCGAGATCAGCGGGAACATCAGCTTGGCGCCGTAGCGGTCGGTGAGCGCACCGACCGGGACGCGGCCGAGCGAGCCGACGATGACCGGCACGGCGACCAGCAGGGACTGCGCGAACGACGTGAGCCCGAGCCGTTCTCCGAAGTCGCTGCCGAGGGGCGCGATCAGGTCCCAGGCCCAGAAGGTGAGCGTGAAGCCGACCGTGGCGACCGCGAGATTGCGGTACGCGGCGGCCGTGGGGCGAGCAGTTGCGTCTGAGGGGGTCGGGGTTGTCGAGGAAGTCGTCATGTCATCACCGCTCCGAGGGCCACGAACACGCAGATCAGTACGAACAAGATGGCGAGCAACGGCCAGACGAAGCGCAGGTACTTGTCGTAGCCGACTTTCGCGAGCGCGACGCCACCGATGGTCACGGCGGTGGTCGGCACCCACAGATTCATCCAGCCGCTCGCCGCCTGCCACGCCGTGACGACGACCGCCCGCGAGACGTCGGCGAAGTCGGCGAGCGGGGCGAGGATGGGCATGGCGAGGGTCGCGTGGCCGGAGGTGGACGGGATCAGGAAGGCCAGCGGCAGGTTCACGACGAAGACGATGACCGCGAAGACGCCGGAGGACGTGCCCTTCACGACGCCCTCGATGGAGTGCAGGACGGTGTCCGTGACCTTCGAGTTGTTCATGATCACCGTGACGCCGCGCGCGAGCACGATCACCAGGGCGGGCGAGATGAAGTCGGCCGCGCCCTGGATGATCGTCGAGCTGAGCTTCTGCTCGCCCATCCGCGCCACGCACCCGACGAGCACGGCCGCGCAGAAGAAGAGCGCCGCCAACTGCGGGAAGGACCAGCCGAGTTCGAAGCCGTACGGCTTCGCGTCCGCGTTGCCCGTGAGCGCGCTCGCCCAGGGCACCACGGAGAAGATCATGAAGGCGAAGACGAGTGCGACCAGGACGAGGACGGACTTGTGCAGGCGCGTCAGCTCCGGCACGTCTCCGGCGTCGGCGGCGGTCTGCTCGCGGTCGCCGGGCAGGAAGCCGCTGAGGGAGCGTTCCGGGTTCTTCTGTACGCGCTTCGCGTAGCGGATGACGTAGGCGATGGTGACCGCCGTCAGGACGATCCACATCACGAACCGCAGCACGATGCCGTCGCCGAGCGAGATATCCGCTGCGGAGGATGCGACTCCGGTCGCGAACGGGTTGACCGTCGAGCAGAGCACGCCGATCCCCGCCCCCAGGATGATCGCGCCGACCGCGACCATCCGGTCGTAGCCGAGGGCGAGCATGAGCGGCACGATCAGGCCGTAGAAGCCGAGCGTCTCCTCCGCGAACCCCTCGACCGTGCCGAGGACGGAGAAGACGAGCATCACGCCAGCGATCAGCATCGCGCCGCGGTCGCGCAGCCGGTGCGCGAGGCGGCCGATGCCCCGGTCGAGGGCGCCGGTGGCGAAGACGACGGTGATGAACGCGCCGATGGCGAGCACGAACAGGAACACGCCCGCGCTGCCGTACAGCTCACCGGCCATGTCGGGCCCGACGACGCCCGACTTCTCGTCCTGGATGCCGTACAGGCCGTTGACCGGGGCGAGGAAGAGGTCGTTGAGCCGGTCGACGAAGCTCTGGTCCGATGCGACGCGGTGGTAGCTGCCCTCGACGGGAGCACCCTCGGCATTGCGGTCGTAGGCGCCGGAGGGGATGAGGAAGGCCAGCAGCCAGACGGCCACAGTGACGATCGCGAGGATGGTCAGGGCGCTGGGGAAGGCGAACTTCCGTTTGTGCTGCGGCTCTTCGGTGCCGGGATCCGTCGCGGTACTGCTCATGCGCGGCTCTCCGCTGCGCCATCGGATCCGTCGAAGTCGGCGGCGTACTCGCGCACGAAGGCCGCCATGGCGACGACCGTGTTGCGCAGCTCGGAGAAGAGGACGCGTTCGTTCGGGGCATGCAGATTGCACATGCTGTCCTGGGCGCCGAAGAGCAGGACCTCGGCGCCGGGAGCCGCCTTCGCGAGGCCGTTGACCAGGGGGATGGAGCCGCCGGTCGCCACGAACGAGGCGTCCTCGCCCCAGGCTTCCTTGAGCCCGGCGCGCGCGGCACGGTAGGCGGGACCGCCGGTGGCCGCCTCGTATCCGGGGCCGGTGTCGCCGGGTGTGACGGTGAGCGGGACGCCGAACGGCGTGAGCGAGCGCAGGTGGTCGACCAGCCTGTCCTGCGCCTCCTTCGGGTCCTGGCGGGGGTGGAAGCGGAGGTTCAACTTGGCGCGTGCGTACGGCACGACAGCCGACGCCGCGTGCTCGACGGTCGGCGCGTCCAGGCCGATCACCGTGATCGCGGGGCCACTCCAGAGCCGCTCGCCCAGGCTGCCGCTGCCGATGAGCGGGACCCCGTCCACCACCCCGGCCAGTTCGCGGAACTCCTCCTCGGTGTAACTCGTGCCGCTCCAGTCCTCGCGCCGCAGCCCCTCGACGGCCACGTCCCCGTGTACGTCGTGCAGGGTGGCCAGGGCCTTGAGGAGCACGAGCAGCGCGTCGGGTGCCGCGCCCCCGAACTCCCCGCTGTGGCGCGGCTCGTCGAGGGTGCGCACCTCCACGACCACTTCGGACGCGCCGCGCAGGGCGGTGGTGAGGGTGGGGGTGCCGGGCCGGAGGTTGCCGAGGTCGGCGACCACCATGGCATCGCAGGCGAACCGCTCCGGGTCGGTGGGCGGATAGTCGTCGAAGGCGCTGCCGTACTCCTCCTGCCCCTCGATGACGATCTTGATCCCGACTGGCGGCCTGCCTCCGTAGGCCCGCAGCATCCCCAGGTGCGCGATGACGTTGGACTTGTCGTCCGCGATACCGCGGGCGCGCAGGCCGCCCCCCGCCTCATCGATGGGGGTCGGCTCGAAGGGCGGCGACTTCCACAGGCTCTCGTCGCCGGGCGGCTGGACGTCGTAGTGGCCGTAGAGCAGGACGGTCGGCGCGTCGGGGGTCGGCGGCGGGATCTCCCCGTAGATCACGGGTGCGGTGTCGGGCAGGTCGATCCGCTCGACGGTCGGCACCCCCGCATCGCGCAACAGCTCGACCAGCAGATCGTGCGCCTCCTGCACCGGCGCGGCTGGGAAGCCGGGGAAGGCGATCGAGGGGATCGCGGCCAGCCGTTCGAGGTCGGCGCGCAACGTGTCCATCAGGTCATCGACAGTGGCTTCGAGCTTCATAGGCGGCACCCCTGGGTCTACATCAGGCTTTGTAACGATTAGCCCGAATTATCAGACTCCGAGGGGAACGGTTCCCGGACGGCTCGCCGTGCGGCCTGGGATAGCACTGCTGCCCCAGCGCTGACCCGCTGCTGTCGCGCAGTGCCCGCCCGGCTGTCGCGCGGTGCCTGCCCGGCCCTGAACCGCCGGGCAGGCACTAAAGTCGGGCCATGGCTTCGGAGACTTCAGGCGGTCGCGGCAGCGACAACGGGGCCGGCGGTGCTCCGGCAGATGCGGGTACGGGTGCGAGCGCGGCCGGGGGTTCAAACGCGGCCGGGGGCGCGCACAGTGGTCCCGGTGCGGGTGCGGGTGCGAGTGCGGGTGCGGGCGCGGGCGCGGGTGCGGGTGCGAGTGCGAGTGCGGGCGGGGGATCCGTGCGGGTCGACGCCTGGATCTGGTCCGTACGCCTCGTCAAGACCCGCTCCATGGGCGCCGCGGCCTGCAAGGGCGGCCATGTGCGGGTCAACGGCGTGCGCGTGAAGCCCGCTTACGGCGTGCGCGTCGGCGACGAGGTACGCCTGCGCCACGCGGGCGGACGCGAACACGTCGTCGTGGTCAAGCGCCTCATCCGCAAGCGCGTAGGCCCTCCGGTGGCCGTCGAGTGCTACATCGACAACAGCCCTCCTCCGCCGCCCCGCGAGGCCGTGGCCCCCGCAGGCGTACGCGACCGGGGAACGGGCCGCCCCACCAAACGCGACCGCCGCGACATGGAACGTCTGCGCGGCCTCGAGGGCTAGCTCCTGGCTCCGCTGCCCCGCCCCGGTAGGCCGGCCTTCATTCCCCGCGTCGCGCGAGGAAACGGCCGAGTTCCGCCGTCTGTCCGCGCCGCGCCCAGGCGATCCACGCCAACGGCAGGATCAGGACGAGCGGAGTCGCGGCGTTCTCCCCGCCGAGCGCGGCGACGCTCGCCACGAACGCGCCGATCATCAGCCCGATCAGCGCGGTCGCGCCGACGGAACTGAGCACCGGCACCAACAGCGCCACCCCACCGAGCACTTCCAGCACACCGATCACGTACATCCCCGGATCGCCCCACCCGAGTCTCTCGAAGATCTCGACAGCCGTCGGGTGCGCGAACAGCTTCGGCCCTCCGCTGGCGACTCCGAAGAACAAGGCGAGCAGCACCTGGAGAGCGCGCAGCCCGATACGGACGGAAGAACGGCGACCGGCGGTGCCGGCGGAATCGGTGGGGGCTGTCGGAGCTGTGGGGTCTGTGGGGGCTGCGGCGGCCGTGGTCATGGTGATCTCCTCGGTGAGCAGGGGGCGTTGGGCCGTTGGGCCGTTGCACTGTCACCGAGATAGACCGGACCGCCCCGCGGAACTCATCGCCCGACGAGACTCATCGCCCGGCGGAACGCATCGCCCGACGAGACTGATCACCCCACGCAACTCATCGCCCATCGAGACTCATCACCTGACGGCCTACCACCTCCCCCTCCGACGCCCGCGTCAGCGACCCGGCACCGGCACCGCCCGCACCCAAATACCGTCCTCCGTCAGGTACTTGTCGACCCTCAGCCCCGCCTCCTCCAGCGCCTGCTCGAACTGCTCCTTCGTGAGCGGCCGGGCGCGGAACGTCTGGGTCCAGACGGCGTCCGGGAAGACATACTCCGCGCGCACCTCGTTCACCCCGTCCCCGACCGGCTCCGCCGACAGGATCCGCACCGTGTACCCACCGGGGTCCACCCGCTCCCTCGGCAGGTTCGTGTGGTATTCCGCGCCCTCCCGCTGGATCAGCACACAGCCGTCGTCCGTCACATGGCTCCGGCAGGCCCGCAGCATCCCGCGCCGCACCGACACGTCGCCGTTGTGCACGAGGAACGACGCGAGCATCACCACCTCGAAACGCTCTCCCAGGTCGAGCTTCTCGATCGGGCTCTGGATCGTGCGCACCCGCCCGCCGATCGCGGAGACCTTCTCCAGCATCTCGGCGGACTCGTCCACCGCCGTGATCCGGAACCCCCGCTCCAGCAGAGGACGCGTCACCCGCCCGGCACCGCTGCCCAGCTCCAGAATGTGCGCCTCGGCCGGCACCGCACCGGCGATGACATCGGGTTCGTCCCCGGCGGACAAGCGCGCGTACAGATCCACCGCGCAGCCGTCCGGCGTGATCGCTCCAGGGCCTGTCCCCTCGTATCCCTCACGCATCTCAGTAGCCATGCCCCGTCAACGAAGCGCTCCGAGGGCTCGTTCCCACTCCGCCCGGTGACCGCTCGCTCTACAGCGGGAACCAGCCATGCCCGCCATACCAATGGCCTCCCGCCCGCAGATGGTCCCCCACGGCCCTCTCCACCTTTGTCCGCCTCGGCAGTTCGGCCACGGGCAGGTCCTGGTCGCCGAAGACGAAGGCGATGGGGACGCCGTCCTCGGGTTCCTGCTCCGGCTCCGGCTCCTGCTCCTGCTCCTGTTTCCGCTCATGGCCGTCCGCCAGGCGGAAACGCTCCTGGAAGCGGACGATGTTCGAGTCCGCCGGGAGATACCGCTTCAGCTGCGGATCGAGCAGCCAGGAGTGGCACACGGCTGTCTCATACCGCTCCTCCGGGAAGTGCCGCGCGAAGAACTCCCGCGCGAGCGCCATCGACCGATCGCAGGCTTCCGGGGACAGCGGCCCCCGGAAGTCGGTTATGTGGAGGTCCAGGCAGGGGTCGTCTGGACCCGCGGGATGCCCGGCCGCGGCCACCGCCCCGCCCATCCGATCCCCCAGCACGGAGCGCTGGAACTGCAGCCGCCCCAGTTGATAGAGCTCGCCCCGGAAATGCAGGGAGTTCCAGCTCGGGTGCAGCAGACCGGGGCCGCCGCGCGCCCTGCGGTGCACGGCCATGTGCCGCCCGAGGTCGGCGAGCGTACGGCGCGAGACGTCGTCCGGGATGCCGCGGCTGCGGTGATACGCCCTTACGTACGGCAGCGCCGCCACGAAGACATACACATAGAAGCAGGCCCCGATCGCTCCCAACTCCACGGGCAGCGGAGCGAACTTGGGGCCCGCGCCGGGCTTCCCCATGTCCCGCACCGTCCCCGCGACGCTGCGGTCCAGCAGCCACCGCGCCTCCGGATCCGCCGCGAACCGCCGGCGCAAGGCCACCAGGTCGTTGATGTCCTCGTGCGGAACGGCCAGGTCGAGCAGCACGTCCGGCAGCTCGTCCGCCGAGGGCAGGATCGCCTCGCCGGTGGGCGTCTCGTCCCCTGGCTCCTCCGCGCCCCCGAGATCCTTCAGCCACGCGGCGAGCCGCTCGTCCGTCCTCGCCCTGTTCCTCAGTACGTCCAGCACAGCCATACCCCCGATCGACACATCTACGATCTTGAAGCCTCCAGCCCTTCCGGTCCACCACCCACAGGTGGATCCTGGAAGGTGGAGATCTGGAGGCAACAGGGTGGAGAGGGAGGAGATGACCTCTCATGTTGCGCACAGGCAGTGAACCGGTGACCGCGCGCAGTCCGCTGCGCATGCGCTTCTGGTTCAGCGTGTGGGGCCTGATCTGGGCCACGTTCGGCACCATCGCCTTCGCCCTCGCGGGACGCCCCGAATGGGCGGTGGCCTGCGGGGTGCTCTGGCTGATCGTCACCGCCGACATGGCGATGATCCTGCGCCACATCCACCAGGGTCCGCACTACCAGCCGGGCCGCGACATCCCGCCGTACGAGCCGCCGAGGGCGAGCTAGCCCCCGCCGTCGCCACCTGCCGCACCATCGCCGCCCGCCGCATCATCGCCGCCCGTCTCGCCGTCGTCGAAGCGCGCCGCCGCCAGATACGACGGCTGCGGGTCGAGCGCCGCGGCGAGGCGGAAGTGGCGGCGGGCCTGGTCGGGCCGCGCCGCGCGTTCGTAGGTGCGGGCGAGCGCGAAATGGGCGAACGCGTTGTCCGGCTCGCGCTCCAGGACGATGCTGAACTCCAGCTCCGCGGCGCGCAGTTGAGCTGCGGCGAAGAAGGCACGGGCCCTCAGCAGCCGCGCGGCCGTGTTCTCGGGGTGGGCCGCGATGACCGTGTCGAGCAGCTTCACCGCGCCTCGGGGATCCCGCGCGGCAAGGAGCTGCTCCGCCGCACGGAAGTCGATGACATGGGTCTCCGGGGTAATTTCGGGCACGCGTCACTCCTTCCCTCGCTGCTCTGTGTCAACGCCCGTCACGCCGACGCCTATTCCGCCGATTCTCACCGTGACGCGCCACCCACACTCCGGCACCCGCCACGCACCGCCGTCCTGCCACTCACCGCCCCGCCACGCACCGTCGACCACCCACGGTCTCCGCACGGCCGCACCGCCCGTCCCTCACAGCGCAAGGACCGTCAGCACCAGCCCCAGCACCAGGACCGCCGCACCCGCCACCACGAACCCCCGGTCGACGCCCCTGCGCTCGCGCCCGAGGACCACGGTCTCCCGGGGATCTCCGGTGTCGTACGCGATGGGCACCCGGTCGCCCGCCGCGAGCGGGCGCTTCCTGTTCGGTGGCACAGGCGACACCACCTCGACGACCCGCCCGTCCCCCGTCTCGAACTGCAGCATCGGCCGCTCGGCGCCCGGCTGCACCGCCTTGACCAGGGCCTGAGCTACCTCGCCCGCGGCTGTGATGCGCCGGGTCTGCCGCAGGCCGTACGCACCGGCGAGCAGCGCGACCAGGCCGCCCAGAGCGGTGAACACCGCCAGTACGACCACTCCCCCGCCTCCCCTCAGACCCCCTCAGACCTTCAAGCCGCCCGCGCCCGACGCGCGAGGTCCGCCCATACGGCGCCGACCCGCTGCTCCAGGCCTTCCAGCGGGCCGTCGTTGTCGATCACGACGTCGGCGATCTCCAGACGCTTCTCGCGGGTCGCCTGGGCGGCCATCCGCGCGCGGGCGTCCTCCTCGCTCATGCCGCGCAGCCGCACGAGACGGTCCAGCTGGGTCTCGGGGCTCGCGTCGACGACGACCACGAGGTCGTACAGCGGCGCCAGGCCGTTCTCGGCGAGGAGCGGCACATCATGGATGACCACCGCGTCCTCGGAGGCCGCTCCCTCCAGCTCGGCGGAGCGGGCGCCGACCAGGGGGTGCACGATCGCGTTCAGCACGGCCAGCTTCTGGGGGTCGGCGAAGACGATCGAGCCCAGCTTCGGCCGGTCCAGGGTGCCGTCCGGAGCGAGGATCTCCCGTCCGAAAGCCTCAACGACCTTCGCAAGACCCGGAGTTCCCGGCTCCACGACTTCCCGCGCGATCTTGTCGGAGTCGATCAGCACGGCTCCGGACGCGACGAGCAGCCGCGATACTTCACTCTTGCCGGCGCCGATACCGCCGGTCAGGCCCACCTTCAGCATGACCGGCAGCTTAGGGGGTGGCGTCACGCTCCGCCCTCTCGGCTACGGGTTCCCTACGCGGCCACTCATGGCCAGCTGAGGTCACCCGTGACGCCTCACGCCTCACCCGTGACGCCTCACGCCTCACGCCTGACGCGTCACGCGTCACGCGTCACGCGTCACGCGTCACGCGTCACCCTCACGCTCGGCGAGGAAGCGTTCGAATTCCTTGCCGATCTCGTCGGCCGACGGGATGTCCACGGGCTCCGCGAGCATGTTGCCGCGCGCGTCGGCGCCTGCCGCGGCGTCGTACTGGTGCTCAAGTCCCTGGACGAGGGCGACCAGTTCCTCGTCGCCCTCCTGGATCTGCCGGTCGATCTCGGTCTGGGTGCGGTGCGCCTCGGTGCGCAGGCCGTGCGCGACGCTCGGCAGCACGAGGCCCGTCGCGGCGGTGATCGCCTCGAGGACCGTGAGGGCCGCGTCCGGGTAGGCCGAGCGCGCGATGTAGTGCGGGACGTGCGCGGCCACACCGAGTACGTCGTGGCCCGCCTCCAGGAGGCGGTACTCGACGAGCGACGCCGCACTGCCGGGCACCTGCGCCTCGTCGAAGGGGCTGCGGTGCCCCGGCACCAGGTCGGTGCGGTTGCCGTGCGGCGTGAGGCCCACCGGGCGGGTGTGCGGCACGCCCATGGGGATGCCGTGGAAGTTCACCGAGAGGCGTACGCCGAGCCGCTCCACGATCTGCTGGATCGCGGCCGCGAAGCGCTCCCACTCGACGTCCGGCTCGGGGCCGGAGAGCAGCAGGAAGGGGGCGCCCGTGGCGTCCTGGAGCAGCCGCACCTCGAGCGTGGGCACTTCGTAGTCAGCCCAGCGGTCGCGCCGGAACGTGAGCAGCGGGCGGCGGGCGCGGTAGTCGACCAGCCGGTCGTGGTCGAAGCGCGCCACCACCTGGCCGGGCAGACTCTCCGTGAGGCTCTCGACGATCTGGTCGCCGGTCTCGCCCGCGTCGATGTATCCGTCGAAGTGGTAGAGCATGACCAGTCCGGCCGACTCCTGGGCGAGCGCCATGTCGACGACGCCGAGGCCCTTCGGCTCCCATGCGTACAAACCCTGCGGATCAAGCACTGTGACCGCTCCTCGCCCTCTTCGTCGTGACTCGTACAGCAGAACGCCCGCACGGGCGCGGGCATTCCCTCCGGTCTGTCTTCGCGACGGCTTCTTACGTCACCTAGACCCTGGGGTTCGTATGCATGAACGCCCTTAAGGGGACGCCGAGTTCACCGGCAACAGGCGAGCCCGTACCGGACCTGGTCCAGACCTTGACGCGGACATGCCCCACCTCTACGTTCAGATGCACACCCAGTGTTCACGTACAAGAACCGGAGGGTCACCCCACATGCGTACCCGACGCACCCTGCTCATCTCCATCTCCGCGCTCGTCACGACGGCCGTCACCGGAAGCCTGGCCGTCTCGGCCACCGCCTCTCCCGTGTCGACGGCGGCCGAGACCATCGAGGTCTCCACGGCCGCCGAGCTCAAGTCGGCGCTCACCGGCGCATCCCCGGGCGACACGATCCACCTCGCCGACGGCACGTACACCGGGAACTTCAAGACGAGCACGGCCGCGGGTCCAGGCTCCCGCATCACCCTGACCGGCTCGTCGAAGGCGGTACTCACGGCGGGCGGCGGATACGGCCTGCACCTGAACGGCGCCTCCTACTGGACGGTGAAGGGCATCACCGTCACAGGCGGCCAGAAGGGCATCATGATCGACTCCGCGAAGGGCGTCGTCGTGGACACGGTCACGGTCCACGGCCTCGACATGGAGGGCGTCCACTTCCGGAAGTCGAGCACCGACGGCGTCATCAAGGGCTCGAAGATCTACGACACGGGGAACGACGGCCGCGGCATGGGAGAGGGCGTCTACGTGGGCAGCGCCAACACGCTCTCCGACAAGAGCGACAACGTACAGATCCTCGGCAACACGATCGGCCCCGACGTGGGCGGCGAGGCCATCGACCTCAAGGAAGGCACCACCGGCGGCAAGGTCACCGGCAACACCTTCGACGGCAAGGGCCTGACCGGCAACAACTACGACGACTCGTGGATCGACGTGAAGGGCAACAACTACGTCGTCGAGAACAACACCGGCAAGAACACCACGAACAATGGCTACGAGACCCACAGCCAGCAGTCCGGCTGGGGCTGCGGCACGGTGTTCCGCGGCAACAGGTCGAACCTGACCGGCGCGACGGGCTCCAAGCAACTGGCCATCAACGTGACCAACAACAGCGGCAGCTGCAGGACCACGGTGTACGCGAGCAACACGGTGACGGGTGGCAAGGGCCTGACAAACATCCCGGTGACGCCCTAACTCCGGCCAGGGCGCCCCGTCAGGGGCGCGCGGGGAACTGCGCGACCAGCCCCCACCGGCCCCGCACCCGAAACAGAACAACGGGCCCGCACCCCCGAAGGGATGCGGGCCCGCAGCGTTCAGCTACCGCCTAGGGGCGAGCCTCAGCTCTGGCCACCCGCGAGCTTCTCGCGAAGAGCGGCAAGCGCCTCGTCCGACGCCAGGGCGCCGGAGTTGTCGTCCGACTCCGAGGAGTACGAACCGCCGCCGCCACCGCCACCGGTGCCACCGGCAGCCGGGGCGCCGGTCGAGGAAGCGGGAGCCGCAGCGCCCTCGGCCTCGGCCTGGGCGTCCGCCTCGCGGGACTTGATGACCTGGGCCTGGTGCTGCTCGAAGCGCGTCTGCGCCTCGGCGTACTGACCCTCCCAAGCCTCACGCTGGGTCTCGAAGCCCTCGAGCCAGTCGTTCGTCTCGGGGTCGAAGCCCTCGGGGTAGATGTAGTTGCCCTGGTCGTCGTAGGACGCGGCCATGCCGTACAGGGTCGGGTCGAACTCGACGGCCGACGGGTCGGCGCCGAAGGACTCGTTGGCCTGCTTCAGCGACAGCGAGATCCGGCGACGCTCAAGGTCGATGTCGATGACCTTGACGAAGATCTCGTCGTTGACCTGGACGACCTGCTCCGGGATCTCCACGTGGCGCTCGGCCAGCTCGGAGATGTGGACCAGGCCCTCGATGCCCTCGTCGACGCGCACGAACGCACCGAACGGAACGAGCTTGGTGACCTTACCGGGAACAACCTGCCCGATCTGGTGCGTGCGGGCGAACTGCTGCCACGGGTCTTCCTGCGTCGCCTTGAGCGACAGGGACACGCGCTCGCGGTCCATGTCCACGTCGAGAACCTCGACGGTGACTTCCTGGCCGACCTCGACAACCTCGGAGGGGTGGTCGATGTGCTTCCAGGAAAGCTCGGAGACGTGCACGAGACCGTCGACGCCGCCGAGGTCCACGAACGCACCGAAGTTGACGATCGAGGAAACGACGCCGGAGCGGACCTGGCCCTTCTGCAGGGTCGTGAGGAAGGTCTGGCGGACCTCGCTCTGGGTCTGCTCGAGCCAGGCACGGCGGGAAAGGACCACGTTGTTGCGGTTCTTGTCCAGCTCGATGATCTTGGCCTCGAGCTCCTTGCCCACGTAGGGCTGGAGGTCGCGGACGCGGCGCATCTCGACGAGGGAAGCCGGCAGGAAGCCACGGAGGCCGATGTCGAGGATGAGACCACCCTTGACGACCTCGATGACGGTACCGGTGACGATGCCGTCTTCTTCCTTGATCTTCTCGATCGTGCCCCAGGCACGCTCGTACTGAGCGCGCTTCTTGGACAGGATCAGACGGCCTTCCTTGTCCTCCTTCTGGAGAACCAGGGCCTCGATCTCGTCACCAACAGCGACGACCTCGTTCGGGTCGACGTCGTGCTTGATGGAGAGCTCGCGGCTCGGGATGACGCCTTCGGTCTTGTAACCGATGTCGAGCAGGACCTCGTCCCGGTCGACCTTCACGATGACGCCGTCGACGATGTCGCCGTCGTTGAAGTACTTGATCGTCTCGTCGATCGCGGCGAGGAAAGCTTCCTCGTTACCGATGTCGTTGACCGCTACCTGCGGCGTGGTGGCGGTGGTCTCGGTGCTGCTCGTCATGTGGGAAAGGGCTCCGGTACGGACGGTGAGTCGTAGGTACTGCTAGCGCCGGAGCCGATTTCGCTCTGAAGAAGCCGGACAGCCTGGGAAGCGCCGATTCCTGAGTTTCCGAAGAAACGGAAGGCGCCTCGACAACCGAGGGGACATACAACAGACGCGAGCGCATCCTGCTAGGTCTGAGGAGGGCAGGCTCGCAGCGCAACTTGTAGCATACGGGGGCAGCCGGACACGGTCAATGCGCGAAGGCGCACACCCGGGGCGGAACGCCGCATACCCGGCACAAATGCTGTCGCATGAGGCCACACGGGCCGCACAGCGCCCTGTCGCGGCCGCTTTCGGCCCACCCTCGCCCCTGTCACGCTGCGACGAGCCGCGACAAGCCAGACGGAAGAGTACGACGATGGAGCCGATCATCCAAGAGTCCGAGCTGCCCGAGACGCCCGAACCGGAAGCCACCCGCCGTGATGCCGACGTCACGGAGAGCAGTCGCGCGAACCGCGGCTGGTGGGACAGGAACGCGGACGACTACCAGATCGAGCACGGCACCTTCCTGGGTGACGACCGGTTCGTGTGGGGTCCCGAAGGACTCGACGAGGTGGAGGCCGAACTCCTCGGTCCGCCCGAGGAACTGAAGGGCAAGGACGTCCTGGAGATCGGCGCGGGTGCGGCGCAGTGTTCGCGATGGCTCGCCGCGCAGGGCGCGCGTCCGGTCGCGCTCGACCTCTCCCACCGGCAGTTGCAGCACGCGCTGCGGATCGGCGGCGGGGTGCCGCTGGTGGAGGCGGACGCGGGGGCACTGCCCTTCGCCGACGGCAGCTTCGACCTGGTGTGCTCGGCCTACGGAGCGATGCCGTTCGTGGCGGACCCGGTGCGGGTCCTCAAGGACGTGCACCGTGTGCTGCGGCCCGGCGGCCGGTTCGTGTTCTCCGCGACCCACCCCATGCGCTGGGCCTTCCCCGACGAGCCGGGCCCCGAGGGTCTCTCGGTGTCGGCCTCCTACTTCGACCGCACTCCTTATGTGGAGCAGGACGAGAACGGGAACGCCGTCTACGTGGAGCACCACCGCACGATCGGCGACCGGGTGCGGGACGTGGTGGCCGGCGGTTTCCGCCTGGTCGACCTGGTCGAGCCGCAGTGGCCCGCGTGGAACACCCAGGAGTGGGGCGGCTGGTCCCCGTTGCGCGGGAATCTGATCCCGGGGACGGCGATCTACGTCTGCGTACGAGACTGAGGGCGTGATCCGTCTCCGTAACGACGCCCTGGACCTGCCCGTACGCAGCGCGCTGCCCGCGCTGCGCTCCGCTCTGGAGGGGCCGGGCAGCGCCGTGCTGTGCGCGCCTCCCGGTACGGGCAAGACGACGCTGGTGCCCCTCGCCCTTGCGGGGCTGCTCGGGGACGGGCCCGTACGGCGTGTGGTGGTCGCCGAGCCGCGGCGCATCGCCGCTCGGGCCGCCGCGCGGCGGATGGCGTGGCTGCTCGGCGAGAAGGTCGGGGAGAGCGTCGGGTACACGGTGCGCGGTGAGCGGGTGGTGGGCCGCCACGCGCGCGTGGAGGTCGTCACCACGGGTGTCCTGTTGCAGAGGTTGCAGCGGGACCAGGAGCTGTCGGGTGGCGGCCCAGGCGGCCCAGGCGGCCCAGTCGACGTAGTGATCATCGACGAGTGTCACGAGCGGCATCTCGACGCCGACACCGTGGCGGCGTTCCTGGTCGACGTGCGGGCCGCGCTCCGGCCCGAGCTGCGTCTTGTGGCCGCGTCCGCGACGACGGACGCGGAGGGCTGGTCGCGGATCCTCGGGGACGCTCCGGTGGTGGAGGCGCGGGGCACCTCGCATCCGGTCGAGGTCGTCTGGGCGCCGCCCGTGCGTCCGGTGCGGCCGCCGCACGGGATGCGGGTGGACCCCGCGCTGCTCACGCACGTGGCATCGGTGGTGCGGCGGGCGCTCGCCGAGCGGGACGGGGACGTGCTGTGCTTCCTGCCCGGGGTCGGTGAGATCGCGCGGGTGGCGGGGCAGCTGGGGGACGCGCCCGCGGAGGTCCTTCAGGTGCACGGGCGGGCACCGGCGGCGGTGCAGGACGCGGTACTCGCGGGCTCGGCGGGAGGCACCCGGCGCGTGGTCCTCGCGACGTCAGTGGCGGAGTCGTCCCTGACGGTGCCCGGGGTGCGCGTCGTCGTCGACTCGGGGCTCGCTCGTGAGCCACGCGTCGACCACGCGCGCGGGCTGAGCGCGCTGACGACGGTACGGGCTTCGCAGGCGGCGGGCCGGCAGCGGGCCGGGCGTGCGGGGCGTGAGGCGCCGGGGGCCGTGTACCGGTGCTGGGCGGAGGCGGAGGACGCCCGCCTGCCGCGCTTTCCGGCGCCGGAGATCAAGCTGGCGGACCTCGCGGCGTTCGCCTTGCAGACGGCCTGCTGGGGGGATCCTGACGCCTCTGGGCTCGCCCTGCTCGATCCGCCGCCGGCCGGCGCGATGGCGGCGGCGCGTGCCGTCCTGACGGCGGTCGGGGCGGTGTCGCCGGAGTCGGGGCGGGTCACGGAGCGGGGCACGCGGATGGCGCGGGTCGGGCTGCACCCCCGCTTGGCGCGGGCCCTGCTTGACGCGGTCCCCCTCGTGGGCTCGCGCCCTGCGGCCGAGGTGGTGGCCCTCCTGAGCGAAGAGCCGCCGCGTGAGTACGGGGACGACATCGCGGCGGCGTGGCGCTCCGCGCGGCGTGGCGGGGACGGGTACGCGGCGCGGTGGCGCACGGAGGTGCGGCGGCTTGCCGCTGCCGCAGGGGCATCGCCGCCGGATGCCGGTGCGCAGCCTCCGGCGGCTTCTGCGAACAGCAAGGGCGACGAGCACGTCGCCGGTCTCGTCGCCGCGCTGGCCTTCCCCGAGCGCGTTGCCCGGGGGCGAGGGGACGGCACGTATCTGATGGTGAACGGGACCCGCGCCGAAGTGCGGCCGGGGTCCGGACTCACCGGCGCGGAGTGGATCACCGTGGCGGTGGCCGACCGGCCCGTGGGCGCCGGGCACGCGCGCGTGCTGCTCGGCGGGCACATCGACGAGGACGTCGCCCGCAGCGCGGCCTCCCCTCTGCACAGCGAGGGGGACGAGGTCGCCTGGGCCGACGGGGATCTCGTGGCGCGGCACGTCGAGCGGCTCGGCGCCGTGGAGTTGACGGTTCGGCCCCTCAAGAAGCCCGCCCCCGGACTCGTACGAGAAGGGCTGCTCGCGGGACTCAAGGCGGAAGGGACCGCGCTTCTGCACTGGTCCCAGGGCGCGCGGGAGCTGCGGGAGCGGCTCGCCTTTCTGCACCGGCATCTTGGGTCGCCCTGGCCCGACGTGTCCGAAAGCGCCCTGCACGCGCGCGTGGACGAGTGGTTGGAGCCCGAGTTGTCGAAGGCGCGGCGGCGGGCCGACCTGCGGCGCATCGACGCGGGGCAGGCGCTGAACAGGCTTCTGCCGTGGGCGACCGGTGAGGCCACCCGCCTCGACGCGCTCGCTCCGGAGCGGGTGGCCGTGCCCAGTGGGTCCAGGATCCGGATCGACTACTCCGACCCCGAACAGCCCGTGCTCGCCGTGAAGTTGCAGGAGATGTTCGGGCTCGCCGAGACCCCGCGCATCGCGGACGGCAGTGTGCCCGTCCTCGTCCATCTGCTGTCCCCCGCCGGACGCCCCGCCGCCGTCACCGCCGATCTCGCGTCCTTCTGGCGGGACGGCTACCGGGCCGTGCGGGCGGAGCTGCGCGGGCGCTATCCCAAGCATCCGTGGCCGGAGGATCCCGCCGCCGCCAAGGCCACGCGGTACACGAACGCGCGCCTCAGGCGTTGACCGGCTCCGGTTCGGGCGCCGCCGTGGCCTCCGGATCTCCCGGCCTGCGGCTGCGGGCCTCCAGCCAGAGGGAGAGCGCGAGCAGGAGCAGGCCGAGGCCCAGGAAGCCCCAGGGCAGATAGGACGTCAGGAGGAGCACCAGGACGCGCTGGGACTTGACCAGGTCGACCGTGCTCTCGATGTAGTCCTCGCGCATCTTCACGTGTCCGGCGAACACGGTGACCTTGTCGCGTCCGCCCAGCAGCGTGC
Source organism: Streptomyces sp. A18 (assembly GCF_059026065.1). Classification (NCBI taxonomy): domain Bacteria; kingdom Bacillati; phylum Actinomycetota; class Actinomycetes; order Kitasatosporales; family Streptomycetaceae; genus Streptomyces; species Streptomyces sp. A18. Next base: position 253,207 of record NZ_JBWLKL010000006.1, read on the forward strand.
CGCCGCGCAGCTCGTTCTTCTGGATCTCCTCGCCGTAGACCGGTGCCCCGGTGGTCGGGTCGACCCAGAACTTGCGGACCGTGGTGTACCAGCGGGTGGTGCCCGTCTTGGCGAGGGACTCCGGAGTGATGCCCTTGACCGGCATGGTCTTGGGGAAGGGCACCTTGGTCCAGGGGATGGTCTGCTCGAAGTAGTAGACCTCCACGCCGCGGAACGTCTGCGTGCCCTTGTAGTGGATGGGCTTGGTGACGCGGGCCTGGGCATCGAAGTACTCGTAGTCCCGCTTCTCGGTCAGGAAGGGCCACTTGAACTCGATGCCCTCGCGCTTGACCGCGTCGCCGTCGACCATCTCGCCCTTGGCGTGCACCGGTTCCTGGCTGTGTGCGTCGAAGATGTAGCGCTCGGGGACCTTGGAGACCATCTTGCCGTCGGCGTCCTGGACGTACGACAGGGCGTCCCAGACGACGACGTCGCGGTCCGCCGACTTCTCGATCTTCTCAGAGGCCTCCACGTTGCCTTTGAGTGTCTGCACGATGGTGACCTTGTCGACCTTCTTGGCCTTCATGGAGCCGTAGTCGATGAGGGTCGGGTTCTTCGCCTCGAGGACCGCCTCCTGGTACTGGCTCGGCGGGATCTTGGCGAGGCGCGGGAAGGCGTACCAGCGCATGAGCGGGGACATCGCCGTGAAAAACACGGCGAAGGCGAGCAGGATCAGGCTGGCCTTGCGGCGCATCGCGGCGGCCCTCCCTACGGAGACGGGCGGTTGGCGGTCATGGGTGCACGATCACGGGTGCACGGTCATGAGTGCACGGTCACGGGTGCACGGTCACGGGTGCTTGGGGACGGTGGTGAGCAGCGGCTCGGGCGATGTCTCGCCGGGCGGGGCCCCGATCGCCGTGATCGTGAGGACCAGGGCGAGGGCGACGGCAAGACCGGTCGCGGCGGCGACGAGAGCACGCATGCGGATCCTCCCGAGACGGGAAAGCTGATGATGCGGGTGACACGGGTGACACGGGCCCTGAACTGACAGAGCGTCAGGGTTTGAGGCTGGGGCACCGTAGCAACGCGGCGGCCAGATGAGAACACGTTGCACACACACGAACGCCCCTGCACCGGGAGGGCGCAGGGGCGTTGCGTTCAGGAGGTACGTGCGTGCGGCTAGGCCGCGGGCGCCGCCACCTTCAGTTCGACCGTGAGCGTCGCGCCGCCCGCGGTGGTGATCCGCAGCAGGTACGTGCCCGCAGCGTCGTCGGCGTACATCTTGGGGAGCTTGAGCAGGCCGTTCGCGTCCGTCTTCAGGGCCTTGAGGGTGCGGACCGGCTTGCCGTCCGCGCCCTTGAAGTACGGGCCCTTGTCGTTGGCCGTGGCGTCGGTCGCCGACTTGACCATCGTGGCGGTGGCCGCGACGCGGTCGGCGGCCTCCCCCTTGTACGTGGCCTTGACCTCGACCTGATCGGCGAACTCCCCGCCCGGCGCGCAGGTCAGCGCCTTGTCGCTGGTCCTGGCCAGGGCATCCGCCTTGCGCGCGGTGACCGTCGCCGTGAAGTCGAGGCCGGGCAGCGAGCGGCCGACGACCGTGGCGCGGACCGTGAACTCACCCGACTCCTCGCCCGCCTCGAGCACCGGGGCGGTGGCCTTGCCCGAGGCGCTCGTGGTGACGGTCGCGCTGGTCGCGCCGCCCGGGAAGCGGGCGTCGGTGCCACCGACGATCGCGAACTTCACCTTGGCCTTGGCCACGCCCGAACCCGAGGTGGACTGCGCGCGCACCTCGACGCGCTCGGCGAAGGCGTCGCCCGCCGTCGCGGAGAGCTTGCCGGTGCCGGCGTTCTCCAGGCGCGCTACCCGGTCGGTGGGCGAGGGGTCGGGCTTGGAGGGCTCGGAGGGGCCGCCGCTGCTCGGCGGCGGTGTGGTCGAGCCGCCGCCGTTGCCGTTGCCCGGGTCGGACGGCTTGGACGGGTCGGACGGCTTGGACGGGTCGGACGGCTTGGACGGGTCGGACGGCTTCGGCGAGGGCGACGGCGAACCGGACCCCGGGGTCGTCGGACTCGGGCTCGCGCCCGGACCGTTGCTGTCGCTCCGGTCGTCCGGCAGGACTCCCGTGCCGTCGGGGACCTCGTGGGTGCCCTTGCGGTAGTACTCCAGCCACGACAGGACCGTGTTCAGGTAGTCCGTCGAGCGGTTGTAGCTGAGGATCGCCTGGCGCAGATCGGCGTCGACGGACAGGTCGCGGTCGTTCGCGCAGAGATAGCTGCCCGCGGCGAGCGCGGCGTCGTAGATGTTGTTCGGGTCCTTCTCGCCGTCCGCGTTGCCGTCCTGTGCCCAGGTCGCCCATGTCGAGGGGATGAACTGCATGGGGCCGACGGCGCGGTCGTGCGTGGTGTCGTCGTCGTACGCGCCGTTGTCGGTGTCGGTGATCTTCGCGAAGCCGTTGCCGTTCAGGACCGGGCCGAGGATCGGTGTGAGCGTCGTGCCGTTCGCGTCCACGCGACCGCCGCGGGCCTGGCCCGACTCGACCTTGCCTATCGCGGCGAGCAGTTCCCAGGGGAGGTTGCAGCCCGGCTTGGAGGTGCCCAGGGACGCCTCCGCCTTCTTGTACGCGTCCAGGACGGTGGCCGGGAGGCCCGCCTCGGTCTCCTTGTCGCCGCCGTTGGGCGCGCCGGTCGGCGGGACCGGGGTGTTCAGGGGCGGCAGGTCCGTGTAGTACGGGGAGTTGCCGGTCGCGGAGTCCTCAGGCGGCGGTGTGGCGCCGGACGCGCCCGCCCGCTCGTCGCGAGGGACGTCCGTCACGCCCGGGGCCTGGGACGCCGCGAGCGCCGCCACCGCCGCCGCGGCCACCGCGGTGGTCACCGCTCCCCTGCGCAACCGCCTGCCGAATACCGCCGCCATGACCGTGAACCCCTCCCCTTGACGACTGTGCCTTGCGCCGCCCGCCCTGTCGTGCTCCCCGTCGTGCTCCCCAGCGGTCCGGCTCAGGCGACACTACGACAACTTCCGGCGCCCAGGCACCCGTTCGTGCCCGATTTTCACCGGTTGGCCGTGTCCTGTTCGGGCGGCGCCTCCGGCGGGCCGTCGCTCGCGTCCTCGGCCGGGGCATCGGCCGGGACCGAGCCGTCGGGCACTTCGCTGATCTCGTTCTCCGGGGTGAGCCCCTGCCCTGCGACGCGGCCCTTGTTGAGCGCGCGGTGCACGGCCTGGGCAACGCGTTCGATGGTACGGACTCCGTACTTCATCGTGGGGTTGTCGTGGGAAAGGACGACGATCCGGTACATGCGGTCGCCGTCGTCCTTCTTGGCCCTGGCTCCGGTGAACGCGCCGATGCTGTGCACTCGCCAGCCGTGCGTGGACCGGGGCAGCCAGCCGTTCTTGAGGTACGCCCTGGTGCCGCGCGGCATTCCGGCGGGCACGCCCCAACGCTGGTCGCGCCGCACCTCGTTCAGCTGCTTCAGGCCGTATGCGCGTGAGGCCGGGCTCAGCAGGGCGCGGGCCCGGGCTCCGGTGAGGACGCCCAGGAGGCGGAGTTGGTCGGCCGCGGAAGTGCGGGTCAGGCCCCAGAGTCCGTAGGGGTTGAGGGTGGTGGCGGTGGTGCCCGCGCGGCGCAGGAAGCGGGCGATGTAGGACTGGCCCAGGTCGTCCCAGAGGCGCCCGGCCGCGGTGTTGTCCGAGCGGATGATCATGGGGCGGATCTTGCGGCGCTCCCAGCCGGTGAGTCCGCGGCCCCAGTCCTGTGCGCGGCGCAGCGCGGCCTCCATGATCAGGACCTTGGCGACGCTCGCGGTGTCGTAGCGGTAGCTGCTGCCGAGGGCGCAGCTCAGGCCCGTGGCGGGGTCGTGGACGGCGACGGAGACGGTGCCACGCCGGGCGACCAGGACGGCGCGGATGTCGCGGGAGAGCTGGGCGGCTAGGGCGGGGTCGCTGCGGGCCGTGCAGGCGGTCGCGCGTTGCGGCGCGCTGGCTCGGGCGGCGGTCGCGGGAAGCGGGGTGAGGAGGGTCGTGACCAGTGCCGTGGCGATCGCTATTCGGCGCTTGCGCAGGTGAAGGGCCATGCGGTCATCGTGGCGGGGGCGTCCTCGCCAGGCTCGGGGGCGAGGGCCACAAGGGTGAGGGGCCCTGCGGGATGCGGGCCGGGACCTGGTGCACCCGCAGGGCGCGCACCGCCCCTGGGGCTCCGCCCCGGACCCCGGTACTCAAACGCCGGGCGGGCTGAAATCGTGCAGCCCCGGGCCACGAGATCTCAGCCCGGGGCTGCGCAGCAGGGACTAGTGCGCGGCGGACTCCCAGTCCGCGCCCACGCCCACCGACACGTCCAGCGGCGCCCGCAGCGACACCGCGCCCGCCATCTCGCGCCGGACGAGCTCCTCGACCTTGGCACGCTCGCCCGGAGCGATCTCCAGGACGATTTCGTCGTGGACCTGGAGCAGCATGCGCGAGTCGAGCTTCGCGTCCGTCAGCGCGCGGTGCACGTTCAGCATGGCGATCTTGACGATGTCCGCCGCCGTGCCCTGGATGGGCGCGTTCAGGGCCATCCGCTCGGCCATCTCGCGGCGCTGGCGGTTGTCGCTGTTGAGGTCGGGGAGATACCGGCGGCGGCCCAGCATCGTCTCCGTGTACCCCGTCGCGCGGGCCTCGTCCACGGCTCGGCGCAGATAGTCGCGTACGCCGCCGAACCGCTCGAAGTACGTGTCCATCAGCGCACGGGCCTCGCCCGCCTCGATGTTCAGCTGCTGGGAGAGGCCGAACGCGGAGAGGCCGTACGCCAAGCCGTACGACATGGCCTTGATCTTGCGGCGCATCTCGGCGTCGACGGCGGAGCCCTCGACGGAGAAGACCTGGGAGGCGACCGTCGTGTGCAGGTCCTCGCCCGAGCTGAACGCCTCCAGGAGGCCCTCGTCCTCGGAGAGGTGAGCCATCACGCGCAGTTCGATCTGGCTGTAGTCCGCGGTCATCAGGGACTCGAAGCCCTCGCCGACCACGAAGCCGCGGCGAATCGCCCGGCCCTCGTCCGTGCGGACCGGGATGTTCTGGAGGTTCGGGTCGGTGGAGGACAGGCGGCCCGTCGCCGCGACCGTCTGGTTGAAGGTCGTGTGGATGCGGTTGTCCGCGGCGATCGACTTGATCAGGCCCTCGACCGTGACGCGGAGCTTCGCCTGCTCGCGGTGGCGCAGCATGATGACCGGCAGTTCGTTCTCGGTCTGGGCCGCGAGCCAGGCCAGCGCGTCCGCGTCCGTGGTGTACCCGGTCTTGGTCTTCTTCGTCTTGGGGAGGTTCAGCTCGCCGAAGAGGACTTCCTGGAGCTGCTTGGGCGAGCCGAGGTTGAACTCGTGGCCCGCGGCCTCGTGCGCCTCCTTCACCGCCTGCTGTACCGCGCCCGCGAACTGCTGCTCCATCGCCTCCAGATGGGCGCGGTCCGCCGCGATGCCGTGCCGCTCCAGGCGGGCAAGGAGGATGGACGTCGGCAGTTCGATGTCCGTCAGGAGATCGCCGGCGCCGACCTCCCGCAGCTTCTCGCCGAAGGCCGTGCCCAGGTCGAGGATCGTGCGGGCCTGCGACATCAGTGCGTCGGCCTCGGCCTGGTCGTCCTCTTCTGTACCGAAGGCGAGCTGTCCGTCGGCCGCCCCGGCGGGGGCGAGCTCCCGGCCCAGGTACTCCAGGGACAGGGCGTCCAGGGCGAAGGAGCGGCGGCCCGGCTTGACCAGGTACGCGGCGAGCGCCGTGTCCATGGTGACGCCGTCCACCGTCCAGCCGTGCTCGGGGAAGACCCGCATCGCGGCCTTGGCGTTGTGCAGGACCTTGGGCTTGTCCGGGTCGGCGATCCAGGCCGCGAACGCGTTCTCGTCGGCCTCGTCCAGGCCGGCCGGGTCGAACCAGGCCGCCGCCCCCCCGGCCGCCGCGAGGGCCACCTCGGTCACCGAGCCCGTGCCGAGCTGCCAGGTGTCGACCGTGGCGGCGCCGAGGACCGCCTTGCCGTGCTCGGCGAGCCACGGCGCGACCTCGCCCGCGCCGAGCACCGAGCCGTCCAGCTCCACGCCCGGCTCGGCCGGCGTCTGGTCGGCCTCCTCCGCGCCGGGGTCGACGGCGAGAAGGCGCTCGCGCAGGGAGGGGTTGCGGATCTCCAGGGTGTCCAGGACCAGGGCGAGGGCCGTGCGGTCGTACGGCAAGCGCTCCAGGTCCGTGACCTGCTTGGGGAGCTCTACGTCGCGCACCATCTCCGTGAGACGGCGGTTCAGCTTCACCGCGTCCAGGTGATCGCGGAAGTTCTGTCCGGCCTTGCCCTTGACCTCTTCGGCGCGCTCGACGAGGTCCGCGAAGGAACCGAACTGGTTGATCCACTTCGCGGCGGTCTTCTCGCCGACACCGGGGATGCCGGGGAGGTTGTCCGAGGGGTCGCCGCGCAGGGCCGCGAAGTCCGGATACTGGCTGGGCGTGAGGCCGTACTTCTCCTCGACCTTCTCCGGGGTGAAGCGCGTCAGCTCCGATACGCCCTTGGTCGGGTACAGGACGGTCACGTGGTCGGAGATCAGCTGGAAGGAGTCGCGGTCGCCGGTGACGATCAGGACCTCGAAGCCGGCTTCCTCGGCCTGGGTGGCGAGCGTGGCGATGACGTCGTCCGCCTCGAAGCCGTCCACCGCGAAGCGCACCGCGTGCATCGCGTCGAGCATCTCGCCGATCAGCTCGACCTGGCCCTTGAACTCGTCCGGGGTCTTGGAGCGGTTCGCCTTGTACTCCGGGAACTCCGAGGAGCGCCACGTCTTGCGCGAGACGTCGAAGGCCACCGCGAAGTGCGTGGGCGCCTCGTCGCGCAGTGTGTTCGCCAGCATCGACGCGAAGCCGTAGATCGCGTTCGTCGGCTGGCCCGTCGCTGTCGTGAAGTTCTCCGCGGGCAGCGCGAAGAACGCCCGGTACGCCAGGGAGTGCCCGTCCATGAGGAGCAGGCGCGGACGCTGCTCGCCACTGGGCTTCGTCGCGGTCTCGGACTTCTTCTTCGCTGCTTTTTCTGCCACGTCCCCGATCCTGCCACGCCCCACTGACACTCAGGCCCAACCCTCACCCGCCACCGTGCCGTCACCGCCGCGTGGGAGGATCGGAGACGTAGCTCACGCACGTGCTCGAAGGGGAGCCGATCATGGCAAGGAAGTCGCCCAAGGCTGATCCGGTCCAGGACGCGCCGCAGGTCGCCGAGGTCCAGCACGCCGCGGCGGGGCTCCCCGCCATCGGGCACACGCTGCGCATGGCCCAGCAGCAGATGGGTGTGCGCCGCACGGCGCTGACGCTGCTGCGGGTCAATCAGAAGGACGGCTTCGACTGCCCCGGCTGCGCGTGGCCCGAGCCCGAGCACCGGCACGCGGCGGAGTTCTGCGAGAACGGCGCGAAGGCGGTCGCCGAAGAGGCCACGCTGCGTCGCGTCACCCCCGATTTCTTCGCCGCGCACTCCGTGGCCGACCTCGCCACCCGCAGTGGGTACTGGCTGGGCCAGCAGGGCCGCCTCACCCAGCCGATGTATCTGGCTCAGGGCGCCGAACGCTATGAACCCGTCCCCTGGGAGCGGGCCTTCGACATCATCGCCGAGGAACTGGCCGCGCTGGACAGCCCGGACGAGTCCGTCTACTACACGTCGGGCCGCACCAGCAACGAAGCGGCGTTCCTGTACCAGCTGTTCGCCCGTGAGCTGGGCACGAACAACCTGCCCGACTGCTCGAACATGTGCCATGAGTCGTCCGGCTCCGCCCTCACGGAGACGATCGGGATCGGCAAGGGAAGCGTCCTCCTGGAGGACCTCTACAAGTCGGACCTGATCATCGTCGCCGGGCAGAACCCGGGCACGAACCACCCGCGCATGCTCTCCGCCCTGGAGAAGGCGAAGAACAACGGCGCGAAGATCATCACGGTCAATCCGCTGCCCGAGGCGGGCCTGGAGCGCTTCAAGAACCCGCAGACCCCGCAGGGCATGCTCAAGGGCACCGCCCTCACCGACCTCTTCCTGCAGATCCGCCTCGGCGGTGACCAGGCCCTGTTCCGGCTCCTGAACAAGCTCATCCTCGACACGGACGGGGCGGTCGACGAGGAGTTCGTCCGCGAACACACCCATGGGTACGAGGAGTTCACCGAGGCCGCGCGGGACGCCGACTGGGACGAGACCCTCGAAGCCACGGGCCTCACGCGCGAGCGCATCGAGGAAGCCCTCGCCATGGTGCTCGCCTCGAAGCGCACCGTCGTGTGCTGGGCGATGGGCCTGACCCAGCACAAGCACGCCGTGCCGACCATCCGCGAGGTCGTCAACTTCCTTCTGCTGCGCGGCAACATCGGCCGCCCCGGCGCGGGCGTGTGCCCGGTGCGCGGGCACTCGAACGTGCAGGGCGACCGCACGATGGGGATCTTCGAGCGGCCCGCGCCCGCCTTCCTCGACGCCCTGGAGAAGGAGTTCGGCTTCGCGCCGCCGCGCGAGCACGGCCTGGACGTCGTCCGCGCGATCAGGGCACTGCGGGACGGCGACGCGAAGGTGTTCTTCGCGATGGGCGGCAACTTCGTTGCGGCGTCGCCCGACACGGAGGTGACGGAAGCGGCGATGCGCAGGGCCCGCCTGACCGTCCACGTGTCGACGAAGCTGAACCGCTCGCACGCCGTCACGGGAGCCCGTGCGCTGATCCTGCCCACCCTCGGCCGTACCGAGCGGGACCTCCAGGGCAGCGGCGAGCAGTTCGTGACCGTCGAGGACTCCATGGGCATGGTGCACGCATCGCGCGGCCGGCTGGAGCCCGCGAGCCCGCACCTGCTCTCCGAGCCCGCCATCGTGTGCCGCCTCGCCCGCCGCGTCCTTGGCCCCGAATCGGCCACGCCCTGGGAGGAGTTCGAGAAGGACTACGCCACGGTGCGCGACCGCATCGCGCGCGTGATCCCCGGCTTCGAGGACTTCAACGCCAAGGTCGCCGACCCCGCGGGCTTCGCCCTCCCGCACGCGCCGCGCGACGAGCGCCGCTTCCCCACGGCCACCGGCAAGGCCAACTTCACCGCGGCGCCGGTCGAGTTCCCCGCCCTCCCGAAGGGACGGCTGCTGCTGCAGACCCTGCGCTCGCACGACCAGTACAACACCACGATCTACGGCCTGGACGACCGCTACAGGGGCATCAAGAACGGCCGCCGGGTCGTCCTGGTCAACCCCGAGGACGCCCGCGAGCTGAACCTCGCCGACGGGTCGTACGCCGACCTCGTCAGCGAGTGGAAGGACGGCGTCGAGCGGCGCGCGCCCGGCTTCCGGATCGTGCACTATCCGACGGCCCGGGGCTGCGCCGCGGCGTACTACCCGGAGACGAACGTCCTGGTCCCGCTGGACGCGACCGCCGACACCAGCAACACCCCCGCCAGCAAGTCCGTCGTCGTACGCCTGGAACAATCAGGGACCGACTGAGCGTTCGCTCAGCGACAGGTGAGGACGACGAACGGAGCCGGGCCCATGGGCGAGCAGCACAGCGTGAAGTTCCCGCAAGAGGTCATCGACGAGTACGCGGCGCTCGGCGTTGACCTGCCCGCCCTCTTCTCGGCCGGCGACCTGGGCACCCGGATGGGCGTCGAGATCGTCGAGGCCTCCGCCGACCGTGTCGTCGGCACCATGCCGGTCGAGGGCAACACGCAGCCGTACGGCCTGCTGCACGGCGGCGCGTCCGCCGTCCTCGCCGAGACCCTCGGTTCGGTCGGCTCGATGCTGCACGGCGGGAGCAAGAAGCTCGCCGTAGGCGTCGACCTGAACTGCACGCACCACCGCGGGGCGCGTTCGGGCCTGGTCACCGGCGTGGCGACGCCCGTGCACCGGGGCCGCTCCACGGCGACGTACGAGATCGTCATCACCGACGAGCAGGACAAGCGGGTGTGCACCGCGCGGCTGACCTGCCTGCTGCGCGACGTGGAGCCCAACGGCTCCGCCGGATAAGGCGGTTGAGGGCGGGCGCGCCCGCGCAGGTCCAGGTGCGGCGCGTGCATTGTCGGAGCGTGTGGCCCCGGTCTAGCGTCTGTCCATGAGGCACCGGAATCCGCTCTGTGCGCTCGCCCTCACCGCCCTCCTCGGCACTGCCGGATGCGCGGACCCCCCTTCCGCCGACGCCCCCCGTGGCGAGACCCCCTCCCTCTCCACCACGCCCCCCGAGGACCTGTGCACGGCCCTGATCGTCACGTGGGGCCGGCAGATCTACGACTCGGGCAAGGAGACCTACGGCGACTACCAGTCGATGGGCCTGTCCAACGGGCAGTACATGATCCTGCGGGACACCCTCGACCTGGCCCGCGCCGAGCGTGCGCGCCACGGAGCCGACGCCGGACGGAAGTTGATCTCCCGGGAGGCACGCGAACGGTGCGTGGAGCGCTACCGCCACGGTGAGCCGAGCGGCGGGCCGTGGGTGTGAACGCCATCGGCCCCATCGAGCCCGGGGACGACACCTACGAGACCCGCGCCACCCCGGTGGACGAGGTCGCCGTGCACCCCGTCCGGCCCCGCCCGCTGCTCACCCCGCTGCTCACCCGTCACCGCCGCACGGCCCTGGCCCTCGCCACGGCCACGGTCGTCGGGGCCGCCGGACTCAGCCTCTATCTGACCCGCCCCCGGCCCCCGGCGCCCCCGCCGCCCCTCTATCCGTCGCAGACCGTGTCCGTGACGTACGAGGGGAGGATGACGCAACCCCGGGCCGGAGACCGGGCGTTCAGCTTCACCGTCAGCCTCGCCCAGGACTCGGGGCCGCCGGTGTCCATCAGACGGATCGCCCAGGCGACCACGGCGCTGTCGGTGACCGTCGCCCCCCATACCCCATTCACCGTGAAAACGGGAACCCCTCGTACGGCACGCATCACGATGCACATTCGCGAATGCGGGAATGTGCAGCGGAATGCCGGACTCCCTTTCCTGGTCGTAACACTGCGTAATGCGCGCGCAATGCAGATACAGACCTTCATCCTCGGCTCGAGGTACGCAAAAGATCTTTCCGCGGCCCTGACAGCCGCATGCCCCCCGAACACTGATGTCATGAGTAAAACACCCTGACAGTCCTGCAAGTTCTCAGCATGCGGGATGCACCGAAGGTGGCGTATTCCGCCCCAACCACCCCCTGAGTTCCAGCCCGGAATACTCCGTGGCATAACAAGAGCGTCACACCTTTGGCCTGACCACTCCACCAGGAACAAAGCGGCCCTTAGAGTCACGGCCAGTCACCGCGCCCACCGGATTCCTGTCAGTTCGGTTCCGCGCTCGACTCGGCCACCCAACAGGGGACGGCCGTGCCAGGGGAAAGGACTGATCGTGCGTCAACGTTCGCTCATAGCCATCACCGCTGCATTCACCGCGGGGGCACTCACCCTCACCGCCTGTGGCTCACGCGACGACAAGGACAAGGGAGACTCCGAGGCCGGTGGCACCACCGTCGTCATCGGCGTCGACGCGCCGCTGACCGGTGACCTGTCCGCGCTGGGCCTCGGCATCCGCAACTCCGTGGACCTCGCCGCCCAGCAGGCCAACGAGAAGAAGTACGTCGACGGCATCACCTTCAAGATCGAAGCCGCCGACGACCAGGGCCAGCCCGCGTCGGGCCAGACCAACGCGACCAAGTTCGTCGCCAACAAGGAAATCCTCGGCGCCGTCGGCCCCCTGAACTCCTCGGTCGGCGAGTCGATGCAGAAGGTCTTCGACGACGCGAAGCTCGTCCAGGTCTCCCCCGCCAACACCAACCCGGCCATGACCCAGGGCCAGGACTGGAACGGCGGCAAGAAGGTCCGCCCGTACAAGGCCTACTTCCGCACGGCCACCACGGACGCCATCCAGGGCCCGTTCGCCGCGCAGTACCTGTTCAACAAGGCCAAGAAGAAGAAGGTCTTCGTCGTCGACGACAAGAAGACCTACGGCGCCGGCCTGGCCGCCACCTTCAAGGACGAGTTCACCAAGCTCGGCGGCAAGGTCGCAGGCACCGAGCACGTGAACCCGGACACCAAGGACTTCGGCGCCGTCGCCACCAAGATCAAGAACTCGGACGCCGACGTCGTCTACTACGGCGGCGAGTACCCCGCCGCCGGCCCGCTCAGCAAGCAGATGAAGAAGGCCGGCGCCAAGATCCCGCTCGTCGGCGGCGACGGCATCTACAGCGCCGACTTCGTCAAGCTCGCCGGCAAGGAAGGCAAGGGCGACTACGCCACCTCCGTCGGCCAGCCCGTCGAAGAACTGCCCTCCGCCAAGGAGTTCATCGCGAACTACAAGAAGGCCGGCTTCAAGGAGGCGTACGAGGCCTACGGCGGCTACTCCTACGACTCCGCCTGGGCGATCATCGAAGCAGTCAAGAAGGTCGTCGAGGACAACGACGGCAAGCTGCCCGACGACGCCCGCGCCAAGATCGTCGACGCCATGCAGGACGTCTCCTTCGACGGCGTCACCGGCAAGGTCTCCTTCGACGAATACGGCGACGCCACGAACAAGCAGCTCACCGTGTACCAGGTGAAGTCCACCGAGGACCCGACCAAGGGCTGGGAGCCGGTCGAGTCCGGCACCTTCACCGGCTGATCAACCCCGCAGCACGACACCACCGCGCGGGGCGCTGCCTCTGCAGCGCCCCGCGCGGCGTCGCATCCGTCACCTAAGCCGTCCGGCCCGCGGGGCCCACAGCCACCGCACGCAGGCCGCACGACACCGAAAGACTCGGAGGACCTGCGGTGCACGAACTGCCGCAACAGCTGGTCAACGGCCTGCTACTGGGATCCATGTACGGCCTGATCGCCATCGGCTACACAATGGTCTACGGCATCGTCCAGCTCATCAACTTCGCCCATGGCGAGATCTTCATGGTCGGCGGCTTCGGCGCCCTCACCGTCTGGCTCTGGCTGCCGGGCGGCACCAGCATGTGGCTCGCCCTGCCACTCATGCTCATAGGCGCCGTCATCGTCTCCACTCTCATCGCGGTCGGAGCCGAACGCTTCGCCTACCGCCCCCTGCGCGGCGCACCCCGCCTCGCACCCCTCATCACAGCCATCGGCCTCTCGCTCGCGCTGCAGCAGGCCGTCTGGGCCTGGTACCCCAACGCGAAGTCGTCCCGCACCTTCCCCGAGATGCCCGGCGACTCCATCCACATGGGCTCCATCACCATCCAGCCCGGCGACATCTTCCTGCTGATCACCGCCCCGATCTGCATGTTCGCCCTCGGCTACTTCGTGATGAAGACCCGCGTCGGACGCGGCATGCAAGCCACCGCACAGGACCCCGACACCGCCAAACTCATGGGCGTCAACACCGACCGCGTCATCGTCGTGGCCTTCGCGATCGGCGCCGCCTTCGCCGGCATCGCCGCCGTCGCCTACGGCTTCCGCTACGGAGAAGTCCAGTTCCGCATGGGCTTCCTCTGGGGCCTCAAAGCCTTCACCGCCGCCGTACTCGGAGGCATCGGCAACATCTACGGCGCGATGATCGGCGGCCTCGTCCTCGGCATCGCCGAAGCCATGGCCACCGCCTACATGAACGACATCCCCGGCATGAGCCAGCTCGGCGGGCAGTCCTGGGCCGACGTCTGGGCCTTCGTACTCCTCATCGTCGTACTCCTCGTCAGGCCACAAGGCCTCCTTGGCGAGCGCGTCGCGGACAGGGCGTGACAACCATGACCACACAGACCACCGCGGCCGACGCGCCCGCCCCCAAGCACGACAACACCCCCACCGGACTCATCGCCATCCCCGTGGGCCCCGCCCGCGCCCTGGCCACCGGCGGCGGCATCCTCACCGTCATCTCCACATTCCTCGCCTGGACCTGGACCTCCGCGTTCCCCGGTGACCTCACCGTCTACGGCTACCCCGGCGGCCTCCAGGTCCTCGTCCTGATCGCCGGCCTCCTCACCACCCTCTTCGGCCTCGCCTCCTACGGCGTCAAGGGCATCAGCGCCCTGACCCCCGGCGGAGCCGACGCCGCCCTCAAATACGCGGCACTCGCCGCCTTCGCCACCACCTGGTACACGATCATCTCCATCAGCTACCAGCTCGGCGGACTCGCCAACCTCGAGGTCGGCGGCTGGGTCGCCGCCATCGCCACCCTCGGCGCCTTCATCGGCGCCCTCGCCCTGCCCTTCGAACGGCCGCACACCTACGCGGTCGACCCCGAGGACACCGCCGGGGAACAGTTCAAACACCGCGCACGCAACGCGATGATCATCTTCAAGGGTGCCTTCGCCGCCGAAGCACCACCCACGCCGCGCAAGCTCCCCAGCTACGTCGAAATCCTCATCATCGTCGCCGCACTCGCCGTGGGCCTCCTGGTCTTCACCTACGGCATCGGCACCGAGTACGACGAACTCTTCGTCGGCTTCCTGATCACCGTGGCGTTCAGCTTCGCCGCACTGTCCAAAGCCGGACTCGTCGCCCAGGTCTCCACGTACACCGCACGGCACCGCAACATCACACTCGGCGGTGCCTTCGCCGCCGCCGCGGCCTTCCCGTTCACGCAGAGCGACGACCAGTACGCCACCATCGGCGTCTACATCCTCATCTTCGCCACCGTCGCACTCGGCCTGAACATCGTCGTCGGCCTCGCCGGACTCCTCGACCTCGGATACGTCGCCTTCCTCGGCGTCGGCGCCTACGCGGCATCCATGGTCTCCGGATCGCCGTCCTCGCCCTTCGACGTCCACCTGCCGTTCTGGGGCGCCATCCTCGTCGGCGCGAGCGCATCACTCATCTTCGGCGTGCTCATCGGCGCCCCCACCCTGCGGCTGCGCGGCGACTACCTCGCCATCGTGACCCTCGGCTTCGGTGAGATCTTCCGCCTCGTCGCGATGAACTCCGACGGCACATCCGGCCCCGACATCACCAACGGCTCCAACGGCATCTCCTCGATCCCGAACCTCAAGATCTTCGGCTTCGACTTCGGCATCGCACACAACATCTTCGGCGTCACCATCGGCCGATTCGCGAACTACTTCTTCCTGATGCTGCTCATCACCCTCGTCGTCGTCCTGGTCTTCAGGCGCAGCGGCGACTCCCGCATCGGACGCGCCTGGGTCGCCATCCGCGAAGACGAGACCGCGGCACTCGCCATGGGCATCAACGGCTTCCGCGTGAAGCTCATCGCCTTCGCACTCGGCGCCACCCTCGCCGGACTCGCCGGCACGGTGCAGGCACACGTCACCTACACCGTGACACCCGAGCAGTACCAATTCGCCAACACCGTCCCACCCAACTCGGCGTTCCTGCTCGCCGCAGTCGTCCTCGGCGGCATGGGCACCATCAGCGGGCCCCTCGTCGGCGCGGCACTCCTCTACCTCATCCCCAGCAAGCTCTCGTTCCTGGGCGACTACCAGCTCTTCGCCTTCGGCCTCGCGCTCGTCCTGCTCATGCGCTTCCGCCCCGAAGGCCTCATCCCCAACCGCCGCCGCCAGCTCGAGTTCCACGAAGCCGAACTGGCTCCCGGTGACACGCCGCCACCCACAGTCCTCAGCAAGACAGGGGCCTGAGCCATGACCACCGACACCACCACCAGCAAGGACAGCTCCGCCGCCTCCCCGGCCGGAGAAACCGTCCTCGACGCCCGGGGCGTCACGATGCGCTTCGGCGGCCTCACCGCCGTACGCTCCGTCGACCTCACCGTCAACAGCGGCGAGATCGTCGGCCTCATCGGCCCCAACGGCGCAGGCAAGACCACCTTCTTCAACTGCCTCACCGGCCTCTACATCCCCACCGAGGGCGAAGTCCGGTACAAAGGCAAGGTCCTGCCCAGCAAATCCTTCAAGGTCACCGCGGCCGGCGTGGCCCGCACCTTCCAGAACATCCGGCTCTTCGCCAACATGACGGTCCTGGAGAACGTCCTCGTCGGACGCCACACGCGAACCAAGGAAGGCCTCTGGTCCGCCCTCCTGCGCGGCCCCGGCTTCCACAAGGCAGAGACCAAATCCAGGGAACGCGCCCTGGAACTCCTCGAATTCGTCGGCCTCGCCGAGAAGGCCGAACACCTCTCCCGCAACCTGCCCTACGGCGAACAGCGCAAGCTGGAGATCGCCAGGGCCCTCGCCAGCGAGCCGGGTCTGCTCCTCCTGGACGAGCCGACCGCAGGCATGAACCCGCAGGAAACCCGCGCCACCGAGGAACTCGTCCTCGCCATCCGGGACATGGGCATCGCCGTCCTCGTCATCGAGCACGACATGCGCTTCATCTTCAACCTGTGCGACCGCGTGGCCGTACTCGTCCAAGGCGAAAAACTCGTCGAGGGCGACAGTGAAACCGTCCAGCAGGACGACCGCGTCATCGCCGCCTACCTGGGCGAACCCTTCGAAGGAGCCCCCGGCAGCACAGAAGCCGACGCCACGGGCAACGAGGAGAACAACCGATGACCGCACTGCTCGAAGTCGAGGACCTCAAAGTCGCCTACGGCAAGATCGAAGCCGTCAAAGGCATCTCCTTCAAGGTCGAGGCCGGCGAGGTCGTCACCCTGATCGGCACCAACGGCGCAGGCAAGACCACCACCCTGCGCACGCTCTCCGGACTGCTCAAGCCGGTCGGCGGCTCCATCAAATTCAACGGAAAAGCCCTGCGGAAATACCGCGCCGACCAAATCGTCGCGCTCGGCCTCGCCCACTCCCCCGAGGGCCGGCATATCTTCCCGCGCATGACGATCGAGAACAATCTGCGGCTCGGCGCATACCTGCGCAGCGACAAACCGGCCATCGAAAAGGACATCGCGCGCGCCTACGAACTCTTCCCCATTCTCGGAGAGCGCAGAAAGCAGGCCGCCGGCACGCTCTCCGGCGGTGAGCAGCAAATGCTCGCCATGGGGCGCGCGCTCATGTCCCAGCCGAAACTGCTCATGCTCGACGAACCCTCCATGGGACTTTCGCCGATCATGATGCAGAAGATCATGGCGACCATTTCCGAGCTCAAGTCCCAGGGCACGACCATTCTGCTCGTCGAACAGAACGCCCAGGCGGCGCTCTCGCTCGCCGATCACGGCCACGTCATGGAGGTCGGCAAGATCGTCCTGTCCGGTACCGGGAACGACCTGCTGCACGACGAGTCCGTACGCAAGGCGTACCTCGGCGAGGACTAGGACCCCGCCCCGGCATACGAGAAGGCCCGCACCCCGGCTTCGGGTGGTGCGGGCCTTCTCGTACTTCTCTTACACGAGCCGGGGGCTACTGCCCCTTCGCCGCCTTCTTCTCGTCGGCGTCCTCGATGACCGCCTCCGCGACCTGCTGCATCGAAAGACGCCGGTCCATCGACGTCTTCTGGATCCACCGGAACGCGGCAGGCTCCGTCAGGCCGTACTCCGTCTGCAGGATCGACTTCGCGCGGTCCACCAGCTTCCGCGTCTCCAGACGCAGGGTGAGGTCCGCGACCTCCTTCTCCAGCGTCTTCAGCTCCGTGAAGCGCGAGACGGCCATCTCGATCGCCGGGACGACGTCGGTCTTGCTGAAGGGCTTCACGAGGTACGCCATCGCGCCCGCGTCCCTGGCCCGCTCGACCAGGTCACGCTGCGAGAACGCGGTCAGCATGAGCACCGGGGCGATGGACTCCTCGGCGATCTTCTCGGCCGCCGAGATGCCGTCCATGACCGGCATCTTCACGTCCAGGATCACGAGGTCCGGCTTGTGCTCGCGGGCCAGCTCGACGGCTTTCTCACCGTCACCGGCCTCGCCGACGACGGTGTAACCCTCTTCCTCGAGCATCTCCTTGAGGTCGAGCCGGATAAGAGCCTCGTCCTCGGCGATGACGACACGGGTCGTCAGCGGAGGCACGTGCGACTTGTCGTCGTCATCGGCTACGGGCTGGGGCGACTCGGGGGAAGTCACGGGGGCTCCTAGGTACGGGGCAGGTTACTGCTTGCCTTGAGCCTACCTAGCTCCTGTATGTTTGAGGCACGGCGGGTCTCCGCTAACCTTCGTTCTGAAGGATGCCCCGGTAGCCCAGTGGCAGAGGCAGTGGTCTCAAACACCATCCAGCGTGGGTTCGAATCCCACCCGGGGCACTTTACCTTCGATTCGAAGGAACCTGCAGGGGTTGGCGATCTTCACTCGTCGCAGTGAACGCACCTTCGAATCCACGCAAGGCAGGCAAGATCCAGCCAAGCTCGGCCAGATGTACGACATCGGCGTGCGAAAGCGAGCCCTCGCGCTGGTCGGCCAAGGCCGCAGCCTGAACTCCGTCAGCAAGGAAGGCGGCATATCGCGCGCCGCGATCCGCTCCTGGCAGAGCCGCATCGAACCGCTCGACCGAGCGATGAGTCGGGCAGCTCCATGCGAAAGATGCTGCGACGTTCCCGGAAAGCCACAAGTCCCGGCCGCCTACTCCTACTTGCTGGGCCTCTACCTCGGCGACGGCTGCGTCAGCCTCCAGCGGCCAGGTGTCTACTCCCTGCGGATCGCCTGCGCCGACGCGTGGCCCGGTCTCATCGAAGCCTGCGCTGACGCCATCCAGTCCGTACGTCCGGACAACAAGGTCTGTCGCGTCCAGAGCGAGGGCTGCCAGTACGTCACCTGCTGGAGCAAGCACTGGCCCTGCCTCTTCCCCCAGCACGGCGCCGGCAAGAAGCACCACCGCACCATCGCGCTCGAACCCTGGCAACAGGAGATCGTCGACGCCCATCCCTGGGAGTTCATCCGCGGCCTCATCCACTCCGATGGCTGCCGCGTCAACAACTGGACGACCCGCCTCGTCGGTGGCGAGCGCAAGCGCTACGAGTACCCCCGGTACTTCTTCACCAACCTGTCCGGCGACATCATCCGGCTCTTCACCGACACCCTGGACAGCGTCGGCGTCGACTGGAAGGCGGCGAACCACCGCAACATCTCCATCGCCCGCAAAGCCTCCGTAGCCCTCATGGACACCCACGTAGGCCCCAAGTACTGACCGAAGTGCCGCCCCGGAGTACCGCCCCACCCCCACCCGCGCAATAGGACGCATCACTCCCCTCCCCCGCCCTCCCTGGGAGCTGCCCCAAATCCGCGGTGAACCCTTGCCCCGTCCCGTACCCCGCTGCGATCTTCGGCCGCATGACTCCTCCCCTGAACCGGCGTAGCTTCGTTGCCGCCGCCGCGGGTGCCGCTGCGGCGGCCGTGGCCATGAATCCGCAGACCGCCTCAGCGACCGACCGTGAGGGTACGAGCAAGGGCGGGGACGACTTCGCCGATGCCGACAAGGGGTTCATCGCCGCCCTCACGCCGGGGGTCGTGAAGAACTCCAAGGGGCAGGTCGTCTGGGACGGCGACGCGTACGACTTCCTCGAGGGCGACCCGCCCGCGTCCGCGCACAAGAGCCTGTGGCGACAGTCGCAGCTCGTGTCCAAGCAGGGGCTCTACAAGGTCACTGACCGTGTCTACCAGGTGCGTGGGCTTGATCTGTCGAACATGACGCTCGTCGAGGGTGACACCGGCGTCATCGTCATCGATCCGCTGATCTCGGCGGAGACCGCTGCCGCCGCGCTCAAGCTCTACCGCGCGTACCGCGGCGACAAGAAGGTCACCGGGCTCGTCTATACCCATCCGCACGTCGACCACTTCGGCGGCTGCCGAGGTGTCCTCCAGGACGGGGCCGGCGACGTGCCGATCCTCGCTCCCGACGGATTTATGGAGCACGCCGTCTCCGAGAACGTGTACGCCGGGACTGCCATGCAGCGGCGCTCCGGGTACATGTACGGCGCGCCGCTCCCCAAGTCCCCTGCGGGGCAGATTGGTTGTGGGCTCGGGCAGACCATTTCGGTGGGGTCGATCGGGTTGATTCCGCCCACCAAGGACATCACCGGGACCGGGCAGGTCGAGACGGTCGACGGGGTGCGGTTCGAGTTCCAGATGACGCCGGGGACCGAGGCGGCGGCCGAAATGAACTTCCTGCTCCCGGAGTTGCGTGCCGTCTGCATGGCGGAGAACGCGACGCACACGATGCACAACATCATCACGTTGCGCGGTGCGCAGGTGCGGGACGCCCGGCAGTGGGCGCGCTACCTGGACGAGTCGGTGGTGCTCTTCGAGGGGCGGGCGGATGTCGCCTTTGCCTCGCATCACTGGCCTACGTGGGGTGGGGAGGCCATCGTGGAGTTGCTGGAGCAGCAGCGGGATCTGTACGCGTATATGCACGATCAGACCTTGCGGATGATCAATAGGGGGATGACGGGGCGGGAGATCGCCGAGGAGATCGAGTTGCCGCCCGCGCTGGCCGGCGTGTGGGCGAACCGCGGGTACTACGGCTCCCTCAGTCACAACGTGAAGGGCGTCTACCAGCGTTACATGGGCTGGTTCGACGGTAATCCCGCGCATCTGTGGGAGCACCCGCCGGTCGAGGAGGCGAAGCGGTACGTGAAGGCCATGGGGGGCCGTGCGGCGACGGTCGCGAAGGCCAAGGCGTTCGCGCGGGGTGGTGACCTGAGGTTCGCGGTGACGTTGCTCAATCACGTGGTGTTCGCGGATCCGGGGCATAGGGCCGCCAGGTCCGAACTCGCCACGTTGTACGTGAGGTTGGGGCAGGCCGCGGAGAACGCCGTGTGGCGGAACTTCTATCTGATGGGCGCTCAGGAGCTGCGTGAGGGCGTCAAGGAGTCCCCCACCTCCGTGGCGAGTGCGGACATGCTGATGGCGCTTTCCGTGGATCAGCTGATCGATTCGGTGGCGATCCGTGTGAACGGTCCGAAGGCGTGGGATCTGAAGCTGCGGATGGACTGGAGTCTGCCGGCTCTGGGGAAGGTCTGGCATCTGGGCCTGCGGAACGGGGTGTTGACGTATCGCAGCGACACGAAGAGGGATCCGGGCGCCGGTGTCACGCTGACGATGACCAGGTCTCAGCTGCTCGCGATGCTGGGTGGCAAGGGGCTGGGTGACATCGAGGTCGAGGGGGATGCCTCGGTCCTCGCGGAGCTGCTCGGCGTGGTGGAGAAGCCGGATCCGAGGTTCGCCATCGTGACGCCCTAGGCGCGCACGCACCGAGGGGCCGCTCCCCCCGGAGCGGCCCCTCGGTCACGTACGGAATCCGCCTACTGGGGGCTGTCGTCCTCGCCGATGTGGTGGATGCGTACGAGATTGGTGGAGCCCGCGACTCCGGGCGGGGATCCCGCGGTGATGACGACGACGTCGCCCTTCTCGCAGCGTCCGTACCGCAGGAGCAGCTCGTCGACCTGGCGGACCATGGCGTCGGTGGATTCGACGTGGGGGCCGAGGAAGGTTTCGACGCCCCAGGTGAGGTTCAGCTGGGAGCGGGTGGCCCGGTCGGGGGTGAAGGCGAGCAGCGGGATGGGTGAGCGGTAGCGCGAGAGGCGGCGGACGGTGTCGCCGGACTGTGTGAAGGCCACGAGGAATTTCGCGCCGAGGAAGTCGCCCATTTCGGCGGCGGCGCGGGCCACGGCGCCGCCCTGGGTGCGGGGTTTGTTCCGTTCGGTGAGCGGCGGGAGGCCCTTGGCGAGGATGTCTTCTTCGGCGGCTTCGACGATGCGGCCCATGGTGCGGACCGTCTCGATGGGGTATTTGCCGACGCTGGTCTCGCCGGAGAGCATCACTGCGTCTGTGCCGTCGATGACGGCGTTGGCGACGTCCGAGGCCTCGGCGCGTGTGGGGCGGGAGTTGTCGATCATCGAGTCGAGCATTTGGGTGGCGACGATGACCGGTTTCGCGTTCCGCTTGGCGAGTTTGATGGCGCGCTTTTGGACGATCGGCACCTGTTCGAGGGGCATCTCGACGCCGAGGTCGCCGCGGGCGACCATGATGGCGTCGAAGGCGGCGACGATGTCGTCGATGTTCTCGACGGCCTGCGGCTTCTCGACCTTGGCGATGACGGGGAGGCGGCGGCCTTCTTCGTCCATGATGCGGTGGACGTCTTCGATGTCGCGTCCGCTGCGGACGAAGGAGAGGGCGATGACGTCGAATCCTGAACGCAGGGCCCAGCGCAGGTCGGCCTCGTCCTTGTCGGAGAGTGCGGGGACGGAGACGGCGACGCCGGGGAGGTTGAGTCCCTTGTTGTCGGAGACCATGCCGCCCTCGACCACGGTGGTGGTGACGCGGGGGCCATCGACCGCGGTGACCTCCAGGGTCACTTTGCCGTCGTCGACGAGGATGCGTTCGCCGGGGGTGACGTCCTGGGCGAGGCCGTCGTAGGTGGTGCCGCAGGTCTGGCGGTCGCCTTGGACGCCTTCTTCGACGGTGATGGTGAATTCGTCACCGCGTTCAAGGAGTACGGGTCCTTCACTGAAGCGGCCGAGGCGGATCTTCGGGCCTTGAAGGTCGGCGAGGATGCCGACGCTGCGGCCGGTCTCGTCGGAGGCCTTCCGTACGCGCTGGTAGCGCTCCTCGTGTTCGGCGTACGTGCCGTGGCTGAGGTTGAAGCGGGCTACGTCCATTCCGGCTTCGACCAGTGCCTTGATCTGGTCGTACGAGTCGGTGGCGGGGCCCAGGGTGCAGACGATTTTTGCTCGGCGCATGGTTCGAGCCTAGGCCTTACCGGCCGGTAGAGAATTGGCTGGGCATGACTACTCAACAACCTTTGCGTGAAAGGTTATTGACAAGTGTTGAATTGTGCGGGGCGCTGCTCTGATGAGCGATTTACGGGCGCCCCGCAACGTAAAGCCACTCCGTGACTACAGCCGCGGGGGTGTCATGGTGAAGCGCGCGTTGACCTGTGCGTAGACGTGTTGCCGTTGGGGTTCGAGGTCGAGGGGGGCGGCTTCCTGGGTCATGTCCGCGGCGCCTCCGTAGGCGACGGTGCGCATCGCGGGCGTCGGGCCTCCGTAGCCGAACGGCTGGGCGTTCTCGGCGCCGATGTCGGCGAGCTCGACGAGGGCGGCGAGCGTGGTGCCCAGCGCTTGCGCGTACTCGCGGCCCCGCTGTACCGCTTCCCTGACGGCCTCCTGCCGGGCCTCGCGGTGGGTGGGCGAGTCGGGGCGCAGGGCCCAGTAGGGGCCGTCGACGCGGGTCAGTTCGAGGTCCGCGAGGCGGGTGGTGAGTTCGCCGAGCGCGGTGAAGTCGGTGAGTTCGGCGGTGATGTGGACCCGGCCGTGGTAGGCCCGGATGCGTTCGCCGCGGCCGTGCTTGGTCAGTTCGGGGCTGATGGAGAAGGCGCCGGTCTCGAGCGTCTCGACGGATTCGCCGTAGGTTTTGACGAGGTCGATGACGGTGGCGTTGCGGCGCGTGAGGTCGTTCAGGGCGTCGCGCCGATCGGTGCCGCGTGCGCTGACGGTGATGCCGATGCGGGCGATCTCGGGGTCGACTTCGAGGTGTGCTTCGCCCTTGACGGCCAGGCGGGGGGCGCCAGGGGTGCCGTAGGGGGTGGGGGTGGTCTCGGGGGTGGTGTCGTCCATGCGGCCCACTCTCGCACTGAGGCGGGGCGCCGGACAGTCGTCGGGGCGCGGCACCGGACAGTCATCGGATCGAAACCTGCGGGGTCTGTTGCCGGTGGTGTGGTCGGGGTCAGAATCTACGCGCGTTATCTACGCGCGTTACACCGGTCGACCACAGGTACAAGGGGAGTACGAAATGCCGCTGAACCGCCGGAAGTTCCTGGGCAAGTCCGCCGTCACGGGCGTGGCGCTGGCGGGCGGTGTGGCCGCCGCCCCCGCCGCGTCGGCGCAGGCGCCCGGGAGGCCCGCCAAGCGGAGGAAGCGGTACTCGTTCACCGTCATGGGCACGACGGACCTGCACGGCAATGTCTTCAACTGGGACTACTTCACGGACAAGGAGTTCGACGACAAGGACCACAACGACGTGGGCCTGGCGAAGATCTCCACTCTCGTGAACGAGATCCGCGAGGAGAGAGGCCGCCGCAACACGCTTCTCATCGACGCGGGCGACACCATTCAGGGCACCCAACTCTCGTATTACTACGCCAAGATCGACCCGATCACGGCGGAGCGCGGCCCGGTCCATCCGATGGCGCAGGCGATGAACAGCATCGGCTACGACGCCGCGGCGCTCGGGAACCACGAATTCAATTACGGCATTCCGGTGCTGCGGAAGTTCGAGGAGCAGTGCGACTTCCCGCTCCTCGGCGCCAATGCCCTCGACGCGAAGACGCAGCGGCCCGCTTTTCCGCCGTACTTCATGAAGCGCCTGCGCACCCCGCACGGCCGTGACGTGAAGGTGGCGGTCCTGGGGCTGACGAATCCCGGCATCGCGATCTGGGACAAGGCGAATGTCCAGGGCAAGATGACGTTTCCGGGGCTTGAGGAGCAGGCGGCGAAGTGGGTTCCGAAGTTGCGTTCCATGGGCGCGGACGTCGTGATCGTGTCGGCGCACTCCGGGTCCAGCGGCACGTCTTCGTACGGTGACCAGCTCCCGTACGTCGAGAACGCGGCGGGTCTGGTGGCCGAGCAGGTGCCTGGCATCGACGCGATCCTGGTGGGGCACGCGCACACGGAGATCGCCGAGTACTTCGTGGAGAACAAGGAGACCGGCAAGAAGGTCGTCCTGTCCGAGCCGCTGAAGTGGGGGCAGCGCCTGACGCTCTTCGACTTCGACCTGGTGTGGGCCAAGGGCCGTTGGACGGTGGAGAAGGTCGGCGCGCAGGTCCTCAACTCCAATACGGCCGCGGAGGACAGGAAGGTCACCCGGCTCCTGGCCGACGAGCACAAGAAGGTCGTCGCGTACGTCAACCAGGTCATCGGTACGTCGACGCAGGCGATGAGCACGGCCGAGGGCCCGTACAAGGATGTCGCGATCATCGACCTGATCAGCCATGTGCAGGCGGAGACGGTCAAGGAGGCGCTGAAGGGCGGCCAGTACGCGGCGTTGCCCGTGCTCTCGCAGGCTTCGTGCTTCTCGCGCACGGCGGGTATCCCGGCGGGCGAGGTGACGATCAAGGATGCGGCGGGGCTCTACCCGTTCGAGAACACGCTTGAGGCGCGGCTGATCACAGGCGCGCAGCTCAAGGAGTATCTGGAGTTCTCGGCGCGCTACTACGTGCGGACGGCGGCCGGCGCTCCGGTGGACCCGGCGAAGCTGACGAACGCGGACAACATCCCGGACTACAACTACGACGCGTTGTACGGCGTGACGTACGAGATCGACATCGCGAAGCCCGCGGGTTCCCGGGTCGCGAAGCTGAGCTTCGACGGCAAGGAGGTCGACCCGAAGGCCGAGTTCGTGCTCGCGGTCAACAACTACCGTGCGAGCGGTGGCGGGAACTTCCCGCACGTGGCGGGCGCCAAGCAGCTGTGGGCGAACTCGGACGAGATCCGCAACACGATCATCCAGTGGGTGCAGGCGAAGGGGACGGTCGACCCGGCCCAGTTCGCGTCGGTGGACTGGAAGCTGACCCGGGACGGCACGCCGGTCTTCTGACCGGTCTCCTGACCGTCAGCTCTTGAGGGGCACCAGGTTGCCGCGCTGCTCGCCGATGAGGCCGGCGGCGGTGCGGGCCTGGGGCTCCTGGAGACCGAAGCTGGTGAACGCGGTGCGCTGCGGGAGCGGGTAGGGGGACGCCCCCGTCAGGGTGTTGAGGATGGTGGCGCTGCGCCAGGCGGCGAGGCCCAGGTCGGGGGCGCCCACTCCGTGGGTGTGGCGTTCGGCGTTCTGTACGTAGACGTTGTTGCCGGATGTGACGGAGGGGTCGAGGACGAGGCGGTACTGCTCGTCGATGCGGGGGCGCTCCGAGGAGTCCCGGCGGATGTAGGGGTCGAGGCCCGCGAGGAGTTCGTCGAGGGGGCGCTCGCGGTGGCCCGTGGCGAGGACGACCGCGTCCGTGGTGAGGCGGGAGCGGGTGCCCTGCTGGAGGTGTTCCAGGTGGAGTTCCACGCGGGTGGTGGCGACGCGTCCTGCGGTGCGGACGCCGACGCCCGGGGTGAGGACGGCGTCGGGCCAGCCGCCGTGCAGGGTGCGCCGGTAGAGCTCGTCGTGGATGGCGGCGATGGTGTCGGCGTCGATGCCCTTGTGGAGCTGCCACTGGTGGGGGACGAGGCCGTCGCGCACGGGTTCCGGCAGGGAGTGGAAGAAGCGGGTGTAGTCCGGGGTGAAGTGTTCCAGGCCGAGCTTGGAGTACTCCATGGGCGCGAAGGCCTCGGTACGGGCGAGCCAGTGGATCTTCTCGGCGCCTACGGGGCGGTGCCTGAGCAGGTCGAGGAAGACCTCGGCGCCGGACTGTCCCGAGCCGATGACGGTGATGTGGTCGGCGGCGAGCAGCCGGTCGCGGTGCAGGAGGTAGTCCGCGGAGTGGATCACGGGGACGGTGGGGGCGTCCGCGAGGGGCTTGAGGGGCTCGGGGATGTGGGGCGCGGTGCCGACGCCGACGGCGATGTTCTTCGTGTACGTGCGGCCGAGCGCCTCGGCCTCTCCCTCGGCGTCGAGCTGTGTGAAGTCGACTTCGAAGAGGTTCCGTTCGGAGTTCCAGCGCACGGCGTCGACCTGGTGCCCGAAGTGCAGTGCGGGGAGGTTCTCGCTGACCCAGCGGCAGTAGGCGTCGTACTCGGCGCGCTGGATGTGGAACCGCTCGGCGAAGTAGAAGGGGAAGAGCCGTTCGCGGGTCTTGAGGTAGCTGAGGAAGGACCAGGGGCTCGCCGGGTCGGCGAGGGTCACCAGGTCGGCGAGGAAGGGCACTTGGAGGCTTGCGCCGTCGATGAGGAGCCCGGGGTGCCAGTGGAAGCCGGGCCGCTGTTCGTAGAAGGCGGCGTCGAGTCCGGTCAGGGGCTGGGCGAGGGCGGCGAGGGAGAGGTTGCAGGGGCCGATGCCGATGCCGACCAGGTCCCGGGGTTCGTCGGGGGTGGTGAGCGGCGGGGCGGGCGTGTCGTTCTGGCCGGTCATCGGGGGGTGGTTCCTTCCACGAGCTTCAGGAGCTCGGCGAGGTCGCCGGGCCGGGTGTGGGGGTTGAGCAGGGTGGCCTTGAGCCAGCGGCGTCCGTCGACCTTGGCCCGCCCGAGCACGGCGCGCCCTTGGGCGAGGAGTTCTCGCCTGACGTACGCGATGTGGTCGTCGTCGGCGCCGACGGGACGGAACAGGACCGTGCTGATGGCGGGCGGGTCGTACAGCTCGAAGCCGGGGTGTGCGGCGACGAGCGCGGCGAACTCCTGTGCCTGTGCGCAGACTTGGTCGACGAGTGCGCCGATCCCTTCGCGTCCGAGTGCCTTGAGGGTGACGGCGATCTTGAGTACGTCGGGGCGGCGCGTGGTGCGCAGGGAACGGCCGAGGAGGTCGGGGAGGCCCGCTTCGGTGTCGTCGCCCGCGTTGAGGTAGTCGGCGTGGTGGCCGAGCGCGGCGAGGTCGCGGCCGGCGCGGACCAGGATCAGCCCGGCGGCGACGGGCTGCCAGCCGAGCTTGTGCAGGTCGAAGGTGATGCTGTCGGCGCGTTCCATGCCGCGCAGGAGCTCTCTTCGTACGTCGCTGAAGAGGAGCGGGCCGCCGTAGGCGGCGTCGATGTGCAGTCGGGCGCCGTGCTCCGCGCAGAGGTCGGCGATCTGGTCGAGGGGGTCGATGAGCCCGGCGTCGGTGGTGCCCGCGGTGGCGGCGACGAGGAACGTGCCGGGCGGGCCGGAGAGTTGGGTCAGGGCTTCGTCGAGCGCGGTCGGGTCGAGGACGCCGGCGGGCGCGGGGACGGTGACCGGTTCCGGCATGCCGAGGAGCCAGGCGGCGCGGCCGAGGGAGTGGTGGGCGTTCTCGCCGGTGATGAGCTGGACGGGGCCGTGCGCGGCGGTGCGCTCGCGGGCCAGGAGCAGGGCGACCTGGTTGGACTCCGTGCCGCCGGTGGTGACCAGGGCGTCGCCTTCGCCGGCGCCGTATGCCTCCGCTGCGAGGGTGCGCGTGACCAGGTTCTCGATCTCCGAGGCTGCGGGGGCCTGGTCCCAGGAGTCCATGGAGGGGTTGAGCGCGGACGCGGCCAGGTCGGCGGCGACGGCCAGGGCGAGCGGGGGGCAGTGGAGGTGGGCCGCGCAGAGGGCGTCGGCGGGGTCGGCGGCGCCTTCCGCGAGCGCGTGGACGAGTCTGCGCAGGGCCGCTTCGGCGCCTTCGCCGCGGGCGGGCAGGATCTGGCCGGTGGCCTCGCGCACGCGGGCGGCGACGGCGGTGGGGCCGCCCGCGGGGAGCGGTCCGCCGCGGGCGGTCGCCCCGGTGCGCAGGGCGTCGAGGGTGGCGGTGAGCAACGGCCGCAGCGAGTCCGGGCCTTGGGCTCCTCCGGCGAGGGGCGGCGGAGTGCTCATGGGGCGACGTCCTTCGGTGCGCACGGGCGGGGACAACCAGCCTGTCCGCCGACCGGACGGCACGCCCGGAGAGCTCAACGATCCGAACCCGAAAGTGGTACTGGCACGCCGAGGGGGCGTGTTAGGGCGAGCGGGGCTGCTAGGCGCTCCGGCCGGGGGGCCGGGGGGCGGGAATCGAGTGCGGGTGCGGTTGTGGCTGATCGCGCCGTTCCCGCGCCCCTTGCGGGGCGCCCCCGTCGAAGGATCGTCGGCAGGGACCAGGTCCGCGTAGGCCGACGGACCCAGTCCTCGTGCCGGCGCGTCCTAGGCCCCTGTCGCCTCACGCACCCGCAACGCCCTGGCCAGGTCGTCCAGTTGGTCGGTCAGCTTGCGGCGAAGGGCGGGGATGGGGTCGGCGGCGCGCAGGCACGCCTCGCCCAGGCGGAGCGTCTCGGCGTCCACGGCGGACGCCGGGAAGGCCCACCGTCCAGCGACGTCGGCGATGGCGGGGCCGCGTCGGGCCGCGACGGCTACCGCGTCCTCGTAGTAGCGGGGTACGTACTCCCGTACGAGATCGGCCTGTTCGGGCTGCCAGAAGCCCTGGGCGGTGGCGGTGAGGAGGTAGTTCGAGAGGTCGTCCGAGGCGAACATGGCGTCCCAGGCCCGGCGCTTGGCCGCCGGGTCGGGCAGCGCGGCACGGCAGCGGGCCGCGCCTTCCTGGCCGGTGGCACTGGGGTCGCGCTCCAGCTCGGCGCCGATCGCGGACTCGTCGGCGGCGCCGAGGACGGCGAGACGGGTCAGGACGCGCCAGCGCAGCTCGGGGTCGAGTTCGGGGCCGCCGGGGACGGTGCCCTCGGCGAGCCACTCCTGGAGCGGGTCGGGGCGCGTCGCCACGTCGATGAAGCCGCGTACGGCGGTGAGCCGCAGGCCGGGGTGTGAGCCGTCCTCTGTGCGCCGGATGAGGTCGCGGCACAGCTCGGTGAGGGTGGTGAGGGCGAAGGGCCGCCGGTCCTGGGGCAGGAAGCGGCCCGCGACGTGGGTGGTGGCGAAGGCGAGGACGCCCTGGACGAGGGCGAGGTCGGTCTCGTCGGGGAGGTGCGCGCGGGCGGTCTCCAGGTAGGTGGTGCCGTCCAGTTCGCCGTCGCGGACCATGTCGCGCAGGCTGTTCCACAGGACGGCGCGGGTGAGGGCGTCGGGGACGCGGGAGAGGCTGCGCAGGGCCGTCTCCATGGAGACCTCGTCGAGGCGGATCTTGGTGTACGTGAGGTCCTGGTCGTTCGGGACGATCAGGGCGGGGCGCCCGCCGTCGCGCGGCGACGTGGTGGGCCCGGAGCGGGGGATGTCCGTCTCGTACCGCTCGCGCAGGAGCAGGCCCTGGCTGTCGGTGAGGTCGCGGTCGTACACGCCGACGGCGACGCGGTGCGGGCGGCTGCCTTCGCGGTCGACGTCGAGGGTCCACTCGCGGGCGTCGTGCGTGACCGTCGAGGTGAGCGTGTCGACGCCGGTGGTGCGCAGCCAGGCCTCGGCCCATCCGTGCACGTCGCGGTCGGTGTTGTGCGCGAGGGAATCGATGAAGTCGGCGAGGGTGGCGTTCGCGAACTTGTGCCGGGCGATGTGGGTGTTGATGCCGGCGAGGAAGTCCTTCTCGCCGAGCCAGGCGACGAGTTGGCGCAGGGCGGACGCGCCCTTGGCGTACGAGATGCCGTCGAAGTTGAGCATCGCGGACGCGGTGTCGGGCACGGCGTCCGGGTCGGGCGCGACGGGGTGGGTCGAGGGGCGCTGATCGGCGTCGTACCCCCACGCCTTGCGGGCGACGCCGAAGTCGGTCCAGGTGTCGGTGAAGCGGGTGGCTTCGGCGGTGGTCTGGAAGCCCATGTACTCGGCGAAGGATTCGTTCAGCCAGATGTCGTCCCACCACCGGAGGGTGACGAGGTCGCCGAACCACATGTGGGCCATCTCGTGGGCGATGACCATGGCGCGGGTCTGCCGCTCGGTCTCGGTGACGGCGGAGCGGTAGATGAACTCGTCGCGGAAGGTGACGAGTCCGGGGTTCTCCATCGCGCCCGCGTTGAACTCCGGGACGAACGCCTGGTCGTAGGAGTCGAAGGGGTAGGGCTCGTCGAACTTCTCGTGGTACCGGTCGTAGCACGCGCGTGTGACGTCAAGGATCTCGTCGGCGTCGGCGTCCAGGAAGGGGGCCAGCGAGCGGCGGCAGTGGATGCCGAAGGGCAGGCCTCGGTGTTGGGTGCGGACCGAGTGCCAGGGGCCCGCGGCGACGGCGACGAGGTACGTGGAGATCAGCGGGGTGGCCGCGGCCCGCCAGGTCCCGCCGCCCACGTGCTCGGTCACGCCGTTCGCGAGGACGGTCCAGCCGTCGGGGGCGGTGACGGTCAGCTCGAAGACGGACTTCAGGTCGGGCTGGTCGAAGGCGGCGAAGACGCGCTGCACGTCCTCCATGAACAGCTGCGTGTACGTGTACGTCTCGCCGTCCGTGGGGTCGGTGAAGCGGTGCATGCCCTCGCCCGTGTGCGAGTAGCGCATGGCCGCGTCGACGCGCAGTTCGTGCTCGCCCGCGGTGAGTCCGGTGAGCGCGAGCCGGTTCTCGACCAGGTCCGCCGGGTCGAGCGGCTGTCCGTCGAGGGTGACGGAGCGCAGCTCGGCGGGCTTGACCTCGACGAAGGTGTCCACCGTGGCCGCGGGCTCCCCGAGCGCCGTGAACCGGATGACCGTGCGGGAGTCGAAGGTCTCGGCTCCCCCGGTCAGGTCCAGCTCCACCGTGTACCGGTGGACGTCGATGAGGCGGGCTCGGGTCTGCGCTTCGTCGCGCGTCAGTACGGGCATGGGTCCATGCTGCCTGATGCCATCGGCTCGGATGCGGGGTGCCCGGAGATCGTCAGGAAGATTTGGCGATCGTCTCGTGGTGGCGGATGACCTCGGCAATGATGAAGTTCAGGAGCTTCTCGGCGAACGCCGGATCCAGCTTCGCGTTCTCGGCGAGTTCGCGCAGCCGGGCGATCTGGCGGGCCTCGCGGGCCGGGTCGGCGGGCGGCAGGTGGTGGTTGGCCTTGAGGTGGCCGACCTGCTGGGTGCACTTGAAGCGCTCGGCGAGCATGTGGACGACGGCCGCGTCGATGTTGTCGATGCTGTCGCGCAGGCGGGACAGCTCGGCGCGCACGGCTGCGTCCGTGGCGTCCCTGGCCTCGGCGCCGTTCGCGTCACTTGTGTGGCTGGTGGTCATGGTCCACGAGCCTACGTTGCCGGTCCTTCGCCGCCGACGGCGGAAGAGCGCAGAATCGGCGGGTGCTCGGGGTCGGGAATCTGTTGCGACCAGCCGCCGGGGACGGTGCGTCCCTGCTGCTCACGGAAGCGGACGGGTGCCATGCCCACGCGGCGCGTGAACAGCCGCGAGAAGTACGCGGGGTCGTCGTAGCCGACCCGGCGGGCGACGGCCGCCACCGGGAGCTCCGTGGCGGCGAGCAGCTCCTTGGCGCGCCCCAGGCGGATGCCGAGGAGGTAGTCCTTGGGGCTGCAGCCGGCGCCCCTGCGGACCGCGGTGCGCAGTTCCGCGGGTGTCATGCCGTGCCGTGCCGCGTGCCCGGCGACGGAGAGTGGCTGGAAGGCGTCGCGGGCCAGGGCCTGGAGTACCGGGTCGCCGTCGGGGGCGATGTCCGCGCGGGCCCGGCGCAGCGCGACGAGGAGTTCGTGGACGGCGGCGCCCGTCTCGACCTCCAGGAGCGGATTGCCGCGCCGTGCCGCGCGCGCGATGCGCCCGACGGCGGCGCGCGCACCGGTCGCGTCGGAGAGCGGCACGACGGGCCGGGTGGGTTCGATGTAGCCGAGTTCGGTGTACGTCGTCGTGGCGGGCCCCGTGAAGTCGACGAAGCACTCGTCCCAGCCGGTCTCCGGGTCGGGGCCGTAGTGGTGGCGCACTCCGGGGGTGAGCCAGATCAGCGCGGGCGCCGTCACCGTCGTACGTCTGCCGTCGGGCCCCAGGAACCAGCCGCCGCCCGCGCTCACGACCACGGCGACGTGGTGGTCGAGGGTGCGCGGGCCCACGGTCGGCAGCAGGCCGTGCTGGAGGCCGACCCCGAGGCAGGCGAGGCCGAGGCGGTGGTGGGCCGGGCTCGGCGTGAAATACCGCATCCACGTGTGGTACATCCGCTGGTGCCCCTTCCGTCCGGGCCGCGGCCCGCTCGCTGCGTCCAACCCGCCTAGATCTTTGTCCATGGACCCTGCTGCCCGCCAGAGGTGATCGTGGCTGATCAGTGGTGAGCGAGAGGGACTCAGGGACACGATGAACGGCTTCAGGGTGGGCGAGGACGATTTCGAACTGGACGGGCGGCCCGTACGGCTGCTCTCCGGTGCACTGCACTATTTCCGGGTGCACGAGGCGCAGTGGGGCCACCGCCTGGCAATGCTGCGCGCGATGGGGCTCAACTGCGTGGAGACATACGTCCCGTGGAATCTGCACGAGCCGCGCCCCGGGGAGTTCAGCGACGTCGGGGCGCTGGGCCGTTTCCTGGACGCCGCCCACGAGGCGGGGCTGTGGGCGATCGTGCGGCCCGGTCCGTACATCTGCGCCGAGTGGGAGAACGGCGGTTTTCCGCACTGGCTGACCGGGGCGGTGGGGACACGCGCGCGCACCCGCGACGCGGAGTATCTGGGGCATGTGGACCGCTGGTTCGGCCGCCTCATGACGCAGGTCGTCCCGCGCCAGCACGACCGGGGCGGCCCAGTGATCATGGTGCAGGTGGAGAACGAGTACGGCAGCTACGGCTCGGACGCCGACTACCTCCGTCACCTGGCCGATCTCCTGCGCTCCGAGGACGTGAGCGTCCCGCTCTTCACCTCCGACGGCCCCGAGGACCACATGCTCACCGGCGGGTCCGTCCCCGGTGTCCTGGCGACGGCCAACTTCGGCTCGCAGGCCGGCGCGGGCTTCGAGACGCTGCGCAGGCACCGCCCCAAGGGCCCGCTGATGTGCATGGAGTTCTGGTGCGGCTGGTTCGACCACTGGGGCGCGGAACACGTCGTGCGGGACGCGGCGGATGCCGCGGAGGCGTTGCGCGAGATCCTGGAGTGCGGGGCGTCGGTCAACCTCTACATGGCGCACGGCGGCACGAACTTCGCCGGGTGGGCGGGGGCGAACCGGGGCGGCGGCGCGCTGCACGACGGCGCCCTGGAGCCGGACGTCACGTCGTACGACTACGACGCCCCCATCGACGAGTTCGGGCGCCCCACGGAGAAGTTCTGGCGCTTCCGTGAGGTGCTTGCGCCGTACGCACAGGGGCCGGTTCCGGAGCTGCCCGCGCCGCTGCCTTCACTGACGGAGCACGCTCCGGCCGACCTCACGGACTGGTCGCCCCTGCCCGCCGTCATGGAGTCGCTCGGCGGCCCCGACGCGGAGTACGCCCTGCCGCCCACCTTCGAAGAGCTCGACGTGGACCGCGGCCTGGTCCGGTACACGCTGACGGTGCCGGGCCCGCGGCGGCCGTACCCACTGCGTGTACGGGGGCTGCGTGACCGGGCGGTGGTGTACGTGGACGGGGAGCGGGCCGGTGTCCTCACCGAGGAGGAGCCTGCCCTGCCCGAGCCTGTCGCGGGGCACGCGCGCGTGGAGCTGTGGGTGGAGTCCCTGGGGCGGGTCAACTACGGGCCGCGGACGGGCGAGGCGAAGGGCATCACCGGTGGGGTGCTGCATGAGCGGCAGTACCTGCACGGGGTGCGGGCCAGGGGGCTACGGCTCGACGCGTTCTCCTCGGCGGAGGCCGTGCGGGCGGTTCCGGCGGCCGGGGAAGCGGCGTCGGGGCAGCCGGGCCTGTACCGCGGCACGGTCGCTGTCCAGGGGCCCGGTGACGCCACGCTCGAACTGCCGGACTGGACGCGGGGGTTCGTCTGGGTGAACGGCTTCAATGTGGGCCGTTACTGGTCGGCGGGCCCTCAGACCTCGCTGTTCGTCCCCGGCCCGGTGCTGCGGGAGGGCACGAACGAGGTGTGGGTCCTGGAGTTCGAAGGGGCGGGAGCAGGGACGATCCGGCTCGCCCCGCTCCCGCCCCTGTCCCTGCCCCGCTGATCCGCACATGCGCAAAGGCCGGAGAGGCTGCTGAGCCTCTCCGGCCTTCATGATCTCTCGGGCCTCTCGGGCCTCTGGGGCTTCTCCGGCCCCTCCGCCCTTTTCGGCTCGCTCAGATCTCGCGCACCTCGAAGGCGTCCAGGACGAACTCCGCGGTCCCGTCGTCCCCGCTCTTGCGCAGCCCGACCCACGCATCGCCCTTGGCGGGGGCGGTGAACTCGTAGGTCAGGACGGTCGGTTCGGTGGCGACGGGCAGCTCCTTGCGGTCGACCTCACGGGCGCCTGGCTCATCGACGGCGGTGATCCACGCGTACTGCCCCGCCTTCTCGTTCTCGTACCGGAAGGTGACGCGGTAGCGCTTGCCGGGCGCGAAGCGGGCCGTGTGCGGGACCGTGCGGTAGACGAGCCCCTTGTTCTCACCACGGGACTTGAGCGACTGTCCGCCGTCGATGACGTCGTCGATCGCCTTGCCGTTCCAGCCGCGCTGCGTGTACGGGGCGTGCCGCTGCGCGATGTGTGTACGCGGGTCGGTGACATCCCCCGCGTCGCCCTTCACGAACGGGCCCCAGCCCTGCGGCACATGCTCGAAGTCCTCGGACGCGATACCTTCGGGGGCTCGCCCCCGCTCGGCTGAGACGATGCGTACGTTGTCGAAGCGCACGCGCGCGTGGCCCGCGTCGGCCCGGAGCGTCAGCTCGGCCGGGCCGCCGCCCTCGGGGACGGTGAACGGCACGAACATCCGCTGGAAGCGGGTGCCGTGCTTGCGGTCGGCCGCGACGTAGTTGCCCGCCGTGGAGGTGCGCGTCCAGTTCGCGGCGGTGACGCCGTCGGCGGTGCGTACTTCGAGGGCTGCCTTCCGCTCCTCGCCGGCCTTCTCGCCGACCTCGACCTGCACGGAGGCGACGTACGCTCCTGCCTTCAGACGGCTCAGCCGCTGGCCGACGGCGGCCTTGCCGCCCGAGGCGATGACGAGTTCGTAGTCACCGAGCTTGCTGAGCTCGACGGTGGCGGATCCGGAGACCTTCCACCCGTCCAGGGAGCCGGAGTTGAACCCCGGGTCGTGCAGCGGCGTGGCCTGCCCCCAGTCGGGGTCCGGCATGGCGGAGGGGCGCCTGCGATACAGGACGTAGGGCTGCTTGGCCTCGGCGTCGAGGGTCACCTTGCCGCCGCGCACCGGAACATCGGCGACGAAGACCCGCCCTTGATCGGTGAGCCGGTACAAGGCGACTTTGCCGGACCCGGACCACCCGCGCGGCAGCTCCCAACTTCCCTTTCCACCACGGGGGTTGTAGTGGTAGAGCTTGCCGGGGTCGGTGGCCTTGCGGGGCTCCCAGGGGAGCAGATAGCTCCCCCCGTCATAGACGACGCGGCCGTCGGTCACGATCCGGCGAGTGCCACCCGCGTCGGAGACCTTCGTCGACCCGTCCCCGAAGAAACTGATCTCGTGCTCGCCCCAGGACTTGATGGGATAGGCCTGGAGATATTTGGCGGGCAGCGAGTCGGTCCAGATCAGATCGTAGAAGTACGCCCAGTCGGTCTTGCCGACCCACCCCTCGAAATTGCCCATGCGGGCAATGCCGAGAAGGGTCGGCCACTTGTCGGCGAAGACGTCCTTCTGATGGTTCCGGATGAAGCGGATCAGCCGGGAGTTGATGCCCCGGGATGTGTCGGGCCCGTAATCCGGTTCCGTCGCCCAGTGCGACCAGACGGACGAGCGCTCGAAGCCGTGGCCCCACTCGCTGGTGACGATCCAGCCCTGCCCCCGCAGCGCGCGCTGAAGCCGGTCGGAGGTCCACCCGGACTCACGGAACACGTCGATGTAGAGAGCGTTGAGCGCTCCATCGGCCTCGTCCCGCAGATCGGCGAATCGCTTGATGATGTCGCCGGACACGAGATCCCGACGCTGGTCGATGCGGTAGCTCTGATCCAGCCAGTCCCACTGCTCATCGGCCTTGTCGACGAGCTTCTCGGAGAAGGCGTTGGCGACGGGATAGGACTCCGTGGCATTCACATGCACGCTGAAGTCGCTGTTCCACTTCTTGCCTTCCCTGACCAGGGTGTTGAGGTCGTCGAGTCCACCGGCGCGAGCGTTGTAATTCCCCGCATAGTCGGGGTGGGCGGAGTCGTGCCCCTCGGACTGATAGCCCTTGAGCAGGGTGTACTGCCGCAGGCCGTCCGTGGCGAGATGGATCCGCTTCACGTTGTCGAGGGTCGCCAGGAATGGATTCGTGGCCTGCGAGGCGAAGTTGAACGGAATGTGCGGGACGACACGCAGATGCTGCTCGTCCGCGCCGAGCGGCTTCACCATGATGTCGCGGAACGCGATGGCGGCGTCCTGCCAGTCGACCTTGCCGTCTCCATTGCGGTCACCGGTGACGATGACGGTGGCGTACGGAAGGGGCTCGGTGTCGCCGACGGCCGCGGTGGCCGCGCGGTGCGTCCACTGCCCGGGTGCGAGCCGGGCCTCCACGTAGCCGCTCTTCCTGACGGTCTCCCGCCAGAGCCGCCCGTTGTCCCAGGTGGTCCCGGCCTCGGTGGTGGGCTTGTCGTAGACGGTGTTGGTCTCGACGGCACCGCCGAGCGCGTCGTGCGCGACGACGGCGTAGGCGCATCCGGTGGCCGCCTCGGCGGCGGTGTCCGGGGCCGGCTTGACCTCGGTGTCCCCACTCTTGGCCTTGTCGAGCTGGATCTTGGCGGCGAGGAGGGTGGCGCCTGGCTGATCGCTGCGTACGGAGAGGAGGGCGAGTCCGGGGATACGAAGGGTCCCGACGCGCAGGGCGTCAGTGTCGTCGATGCCGGTCACCCGCCACTGGACCTGGCGCCCCTTGAGGGCGATCTCGACGGTGAGGGTGGTGCCGCCGCCAAGGCGCAGGACGTACTCGACGCGATCGTCCCCCTTGAGGGTGCTGGTCACCTCAGGGGTGTGCGTCTTGTCGTCCACCAGGAGTGTGGTGACGGCTTCCGACTGTGCGTGCAGGACCGCTTTGGAGGCGCGGTCCGTGTACGAGATGACGCGGGGGAAGTCGGTGGCGACGCGCACGTCGAGTTCGGCGGAGCGAAGGACGGCTTCGCCCGGCGCGGCGGTCGCGGTGCCCCCGAGGCCGATGGCGGCGCTTACCCCGGCCAGCGCGCCCGTGGCGACTACGGCTCTGCGGCTCGGGCCGGACGTGTCTGACGGCTGCTGCATGGCACCCCTCCGTGGGACGGATCTCGGTGCGGTCACCCTGCGCCGGAAGGGACACGCGGGCCCATGGACAAAGGGACCCCAGGACTTGGACTCTCCCATCCGCCCGATTTCCCCGCAGCGACCATCGATCGGCAGCGGTCGGCAGCGCGTGCGAGGGGACGTACCGGTATGTCCGCCCCGGAGCACGGCTCGCGGCGCTCCGGAGCCGGTGCAGCCCCACGGCCACCGGACGATGGCGAGGACGGACACACCGGCGCGGCCCCGCCCCACAGCCGAACCAGCAGCCGGACCAGCCCCGCGACCCGCACAAGCGAACGCGGGGCCCGACCAGTAGCCGGTCGGGCCCCGCGCAGCGTCCAGCGGAAACTCAGAGCTCCGAAGCCGCCTTCTCTATGTCACCGGCGAACGTCGACACCTCGGTGTAGACCCCGGGGAACTTGGGCTGCGCGCACCCGTTGCCCCAGCTGACGATGCCCACCTGGATGTACTCACCGGCCTCGTCCTTGCGGAACATGGGGCCACCGGAGTCACCCTGGCAGGTGTCCACGCCGCCCTCCGCCAGCTTTCCGGCGCAGAGCTCCTCGCCGGGCGTGAGGTCGGCGCCGTACGCGGCCTCGCAGTCCGCGTCGCTCACGAAGGGAACCTTCGCCTTGAGGAGGTAGCGCTGCTGCTCGCCACCCTCCTTGTCGGCGCCCCAGCCGGCGATGTCGAACTCGCCCTCGTTGTACTTGGTGTCCTTGGCGATCTTCAGCGTGGGCTGGTCGATCGGCTTCTCGAGCTTGATGAGCGCCCAGTCCTTGCCCTTGCCGTTGTAGCCCGGCGCCTGCAAGACCTTCGTGGACTTCACCTTGATCGCGTCCGGGCTCTCCAGATCCACGACACCACCGGTGGCGGTGATGCTCGTGTTGTCGCCCGAACCGTCCACACAGTGGGCGGCGGTCAGCACGATGTCCTTGGCGTACAACGCACCGCCACAGCCCATCGACAGACGGACCATGAACGGGAATTCACCCTGCTCGGCGGGGGTGCCGCCGACCACGCGCTCCCCCGGCGTGGGGCCGGGGTGCGGGGCCGCGGAGGCGGCGACGGGCTGGAGACTGACGACGGCGAGGGCGATGGCACCGAGGGTGGCGGCTCTCTTGACTCCACGCAGCTTGGTGTTCAACGGGCTTCCCTTCGTGGGGGGTTCGTGGGGGGTTGCGCGCGTCCGCGGGCCCACTCCCTCCCGCCGAGAGCACGAGAATGGCATGAGCCCGCCAAAGCGTTGGATCGGATTATGGAGATCGGTGTCCGCATAGAGCAAGGGGCGGTTTTCGGCCACGGGTCCGCGCGTGGACTGGTTCCGGACGCGGGGGCGCGGCTTACAGTGGAAGCGAGTTGAGACGACTCGGACCGTCTTCTGGGGGTGCGCACGTGACGGACGGCGGGCCGGTGGTGCACGGCTACCCCCACCTGGAGACGGTGCGCTCGGCGATCACCGCGCTCTACAAACGCCTGTCGTACGACACCGTCCACACCTTCGACACCAGCATCATCCCCGCCGCCGTCGCCTTCTCCGACCAGGACGACCTGCATCTGGGCGTTCAGCGGGTGGCACGCGAGATGGTGCGGCACTTGCGCCTGCCGGACGCCCGCATGATCGTCAGCTTCCGCGAGATGGAACACGCGGCGTACGTCGAACTCGCCGCGGGGCCCGAGTACTTCATCGAACTCAACGACCGGTTCCGCACGCATCGCAGGGACATCGGCGCGGCGCTCGCCCACGAGGTCATGCACGTGTATCTGCACCGGCTCGATCTGGCGTTCCCCGGCACACGCGACAACGAGATCCTCACGGACACCGCCACCACGTACCTGGGGGCAGGTTGGCTCCTCCTGGACGCCTACCGCGAAGACGGCGCCTCGTCACAGAAGCTGGGCTATCTGACGCCGGAGGAGTTCGGGTACGTACTCGCCAAGCGGGCCATCGCCTTCGGTGAGGCGCCGGAGACGTGGTTCACCAGCGCGCAGGCGTACACGGCGTACACGAAGGGGCTCGCGCAGGCCCGACGCGACGAGCAGCAGCCGCCGCTGACGGCGGCGGGGTGGGCGGGGCGGCGGCGGTACGCGAAGGATCGGCGGTATGCGCAGGAGCATGGCTCCGGTGGAGCGGGGGCGGCGCCCCGGGGTGGGGCGTACTCGTTCTCCCACGAATCCGGCGGGGCCGGGCCGCTGCGGGTCTCGTTCCCCTGCCCCACGTGTCAGCAGCGGATCCGTCTGCCGGCTCGGGGGCGGGTGCGGGCGCGGTGCACGTTGTGCCGGACGGTGCTGGAGTGCGATACGTGACCGGGCGGGGCGGAACGGCAGCCCCTAGCTCCAGTGGGCGGGGCGGGTCAGGGACGGGGGCAGCTTCGTATCGGCGTCGCCCTTCGCCGCGTTCACCTGCGACTGGGTCAGGAAGATGCTGCCGGTGAGGTCCGCGCCGCGCAGGTCCGCGTCCCGGAAGTCCGCGCCGATCAGGTCGGCCTGACGGAGGTCGGCGCCGCGGAGGTCGGCGGCGATGAGGTAGGCGCCGCGGAGGGTGACGCCGCGGAGGTCGGCGCCCTTGAGGCGGGCGCCGAAGAGATCGGCTCCCCGGCGGTCCTTCTTCTTCTGGCGGATGCCTGTGCGCACGAGGTCGCTGGTGCGGAGAAGGAGGACGTTGACGTCGGCACGGTGGGCGGCCACGTCCGTATCGGCGACGGCGGCGGGGGCCCCCTGGGTGAGGTGCTCGGTCTTGTCGAGGGCGCGCTGGAGCTCGGCGCGGATGGGGCCGGTCTGCGGCAGGGCGAGGGCCTCGGTCAAGTACCAGAGCAGTTCGTGGAGTTGGCGCATCACCGGGAACACGTCGAACATCTGCCGGGCGGTGTCGGGGTCCTGCCGCCAGTCGGTGCCGCCGTATGTGGCCCGGGAGACCTTCTGACCGGCGCCGAAACAGTCGTAGACCGTGCAGCCCGAGAAGCCCTTCTGCCGCAGCTTCTGGTGGATGCCGCAGCGGAAGTCCTGCTGGAGGTTGGTGCAGGGGGTGCCTGCGGCCTTGTCGACGGGGAAGTCCGAGGACTTCGAGAAGGTGAGGGCGACGCAGCAGAGCCCGAAGCAACTACCGCAGTCGGCCCGCAGATGCTGCCGGTCGTCGCCCTCGACGAGGGGCAACAGCTGACTCCGGGGCTGCTTCTCGTTTTCAGTCATCAGATCCTGGGCGGGAAGGCGTGTTCGGTCAGGGGTGGATGCGGGGCGCCGGCCCGGCAGGGGTATGCCCCCCGCCGGGGCCGCGCACTAGGCCGCCCGGCGCCCGGCGCCCCCGCTGGGACGACCGCCGCCACGCCTGGCACGGCCACCACCGGTGCCGGTACCGCCGCCCCCGGAGGGCCTGCCGCCCTGGCCGCCGCCCTGCGACTGCCCCTGCGGGCGAGCCCGACGCTGGCCGCCACCCTGCCCGCCCTGCCCGGCGGGACGCCTGCGCCCACGCTGGGGCGAGGCCTGCTGCTGCTGGGGGACCTCGATGACCACCGGCACACCGGACGGCTCCCGCGCACCGGTGATGCGCGCCAGCTCCTCGTCCGTGGACTTCACTCGCGCCGTCTTCGGGTTGATCTCCGCGTCGGACATGAGACGCGTCATCTCCCGCTTCTCGTCCGGCAGGACGAGCGTGACGACACTGCCGGACTCACCGGCACGGGCCGTACGCCCGCCACGGTGGAGGTAGTCCTTGTGGTCGGTGGGCGGGTCGACGTTCACGACCAGGTCGAGGTCGTCGACGTGGATGCCGCGCGCCGCCACGTTCGTGGCGACAAGCGCGGTGACCTGGCCTGTCTTGAACTGGTCCAGGGTCCGGTTGCGCTGCGGCTGCGAACGGCCGCCGTGCAGACCGGAGGCGCGTACGCCGTTGGCGAGCAGCCGCTTCGTGAAGCGGTCCACCGCGCGCTTGGTGTCCAGGAACATGATCACCCGGCCCTCTCGGGCGGCGATGCGGAGGGCCACTGCCTTCTTGTCCGTCTCGTCGGCGACGTACAGGACGTGGTGCTCCATCGTCGTCACCGCGCCCGCGGACGGGTCCACCGAGTGCACGACCGGGTCCGTCAGGAACATCCGGACCAGGCGGTCGATGTTCTTGTCCAGCGTCGCCGAGAACAGCATCGTCTGGCCACCCCGCTCGACCTGCTTCAGGAGTGCGGTGACCTGCGGCATGAAGCCCATGTCGGCCATCTGGTCGGCCTCGTCGAGGACCGTCGTACGCACCTGCGAGAGATCGGCGTCGCCGCGCTCGATGAGGTCCTTGAGACGGCCGGGGGTCGCGACCATGATCTCGGCGCCCCGGCGGAGCGTACCCGCCTGCTTGGTGATGGACAGGCCGCCGACGACCGTCGACATGCGGAGGTTCACGGACGTCGCGTACGGCGTCAGCGCGTCCGTCACCTGCTGCGCGAGCTCACGCGTGGGGACCAGGACCAGGGCGAGGGGCGAGCGCGGCTCGGCGCGGCGGCCCGCGGTGCGGGCGAGCAGCGCGAGGCCGAAGGCGAGGGTCTTGCCGGAGCCTGTGCGGCCACGGCCGAGGATGTCGCGGCCCGCGAGGGAGTTGGGGAGCGTGGCCGCCTGGATCGGGAAGGGCTCGGTCACGCCCTGTGCGGCCAGCGTCTTCAGGAGGGCCTCGGGCATGTCCAGGTCGGCGAACGCCTCGACGGCGGGCAGCGCGGGCTCGATGCTCTCGGGCAGTGCGAATTCACCGCCAACGGGCCTCGGCTTGGCGCGGCCGGGCTTCCTCGCGGCGCCCTTCGCCTGGCCGCCGCCGGCCACCGGGGCCTTTCCGCGTGCGTTCGTGGAGCGCCCGCGGGCAGGACGTGCGGGGCGTTCGGAGCGATTCATACGGAAATGCCTTCCTGGACCTGGTGACAGCACAAGCCGGGACCCGCACCTTTCGGGTGCGGGCCCCGGCTATGAGGTTCGCGTGCTACGAACGTCAGGCGGGAACGATGTTCTCGGCCTGCAGGCCCTTCTGGCCCTGCGTGACGTCGAAGGAGACCTTCTGGCCCTCGAGGAGCTCGCGGAAGCCCGAGGACGCGATGTTCGAGTAGTGGGCGAAGACGTCGGGGCCGCCGCCGTCCTGCTCGATGAAGCCGAAGCCCTTTTCAGCGTTGAACCACTTAACGGTGCCAGTTGCCATGTCAATCTCCTCAACAGGGGCAGAGTAAGGAAAACCACGGAATTGCGGATTTCCAAGCGCTGCAATGACCCCCATCCCGGAGAGACCGGAAAAAAACAATAATGCGCCCTCGGAGCATTCCCGTCAGGCGCACATAAAGTTCATGGGTACCAAAACTGCGACGCATAAGCCTAACACGGACGAGGGACCCCCTGTTCCCGGACCCCTCGGGCCGCACGGGGCCGGGGCCGCACCCCGTTACTCCACTCGCACCAGAGCCTTGCGGGGCCGAACCGCACCGGGCCGCCGCCCGCCTCTCCGAGCAGCGGACGGCGCGCCGCCGCCACGGGGCGCCGTCGCCCCACTGATGACACCTGTCACCAGACGGATCGACGCTCGGTCGAAATCCTTGCGCACACACCTTCCACGGCGCCGCAGCACCCCGCTACCTTCGACCAAACAATCGCTTGGTTGATAGACGTGTGGCCATGGCGACCGCTACCGAAGGGAAGGCGGCCAATGCGCATCACCCGCACACGCACGGCAGTCGGAGTCGCGATCACCGCCCTCGCCCTGGGCGCCCTGCCCACCTGGGCCGCCCAAGCCGAGTCCAGCGCCCCCGCGCGCGGCACGGCACAGCACGCCCCGCACCATCCCCACCGGGCACACGACGGCGTACGCCAGATACCCCTCCAAGGCGCCGTGAACGTC
The DNA here is from genome assembly GCF_059026065.1 of Streptomyces sp. A18. Lineage (NCBI taxonomy): Bacteria > Bacillati > Actinomycetota > Actinomycetes > Kitasatosporales > Streptomycetaceae > Streptomyces > Streptomyces sp. A18. Next base: position 296,399 of record NZ_JBWLKL010000006.1, read on the forward strand.
AGGGACCTGGGCGGCTATCGCACCTACGACGGGGACCGGGTCCGCTACGGGCAGGTCTTCCGCGCCGACGCCCTGTCGAAGCTCACCGACGCCGATGTCGGCTCCCTGGCGAAGCTGGGCCTGAAGAAGGTCGTCGACTTCCGGGTGCCCGCCGAGGTCCAGTACGACGGGCCCGACCGGCTGCCCGCCGGGCTCACCCCGACGTCCCGGGCGATCAGCGACAACGGCCTCTTCACGACGCTGATGACCGCGATCGGCTCCAAGGACCCGGCCAAACAGGAGGAGATGCTGGGCAACGGCAAGGCGGAAGCCTTCATGCGCGACGTCTACCCGACCTTCGTGAACGACGCCGCCAATCGCGCGCAGTTCGGGGCGACCCTGCGCGACATCGCCGGCGGAGGCAAGAAGGCACCGCTGCTCTACCACTGCACGTCCGGCAAGGACCGCACCGGCTGGACCAGTTACCTGCTGCTGCGCGCCATCGGTGTGCCCGAGCGCACCGCCGTACGCGACTTCCTGGCGTCCAACACCTACCGGGCCGCGCACGACGCGAAGGTGCGCGAGGGACTGAAGCAGAGCGGCATGATGCAGGACCCGGACCTGCTGATCCCCCTCCAGGAGGTCCGCACCAGCTATCTGGAGGCGGCGCTCGACGAGGTGCGGAAGGAGTACGGAAGCCTCGACCGCTACCTGAAGAAGGGGCTCGGGCTCGACACGCGGACCATCATCGCGCTCCGCGAGCGCATGGTCGACTAGACCCTGGGACCGCCGCGTACGGCGCGGGTCAGGGGGCGACGATCCCCTGCTCCCGCGCTGCCGCGAGCCACTGGGGGAACTCCCCGAGCAGGTGGTCGTAGAGCTGCTCGTCCGGCACCGCCCGGGGCTTCTTGCCCGCGTGGAAGAAGCCCGCGTTGTCCACGATGCGCTGGGCGGGGACGGCGAGTTCGTCCAGCTTGCGGAGGTAGTCGAACTGCTTGCTCTTCGCGTTGCCGAAGCCGATGAACTGCCAGAACAGCGGGAGCTTCGCCGCCTTGCAGAGATACCGCTCGGCTGCGGACTTGCTGCTCGGACCGCCGTCGGTCTGGAAGACGACCAGGGCCGGCGCCGTGGAACCGCTGTCCAGGTAGTGGTCGATGACGGCGTCCATGGCCAGGTGGTAGCTGGTCAGGCCCATGTGACCGAGCCCGGAGACGATCTCGTCGATCCTGCCGTGGTGGCGGTCGAGGGCGATGTCCGTGACGGCGTCCACATCCGTGGAGAAGAAGACCGTGGGCACGACGCCGTCGTCGTCCAGGTGTGCGGACAGGCCGAGCACGCGCTCGGCCAGGGCCTGGACGCTGCCGTTCTTGTAGAACGGCCGCATGGAGCCGGAGTAGTCGACGACGAGATAGACGGCGGCGCGCTCGCCTTCGAGGCCGTGCTTGCGGAGGCTGACTCCGGCGCTCTTGTAGAGGCTGACAAGAGCGGGCGCCGTCTCCTCCACCTTGCTCAGACTGATCGCCGGTCGCATGTGCCGCTCCGCTCTCCCGTCCGTCGGCCCCAGCAGTGGGCGGGCCCGCTCCAGGGGCCGAGGGTACGGGAGAGCGGAGCGGCACCGCGTCAGCCGGCTGCCGCCGCGATGTCGGTCCCCTCCTGGCTGATCCTGGACGCCAGGTCTCGGCGGCGTACATCGCGTCCACGAACGCGTGGTACGGCGCGGCCTCGTTGGCGTACCGCTCCCCCGCCGCGTTCACGATCACCATGCCGGGGATGCCGCGGTCGGCGACCAGGAAGAACGGCTTCTCGCCGGGCGGGCAGAGCGACGGCGCGCCCCACACCTTGTCCAGCAGGTCGGTGGCGGCGCCCAGTTCACCGGCCAGGCGCAGGGCGTCGCCGACCTGGCCCTCCGAGGCGTGGGTCCAGGCGGTCGATGTGGGCGCGGGGAGGTGCTTCTCACGCAGCTCCTGGTCGTGCGAGAAGCCGCCGGACGCGAGGACGACGCCGCCTTTCGCGCGGATCGCCAGGGTCTTGCCCGCCCGGGTGACGCGGATGCCGGTGACGCGGTCCGCGTCCTTGGCCCAGCCCGTGAGCGGCGTCCCGAGCCACAGGTCGCCTCCGAGCTTCTGGGTCGACATCCGCAGGCGGGCGATCAACGCCTCGCCGAGGGACAGGGGTTGCTGCCCCGACATCAGGGCCTTCGCCGCTCGCGCGCCGACGCGCAGGGAGCGCCGCCGCCCCGCCCAGGTGCGGCTGACCATGTTCAGGAACCGGAAGTCGTACGAGGTCATGGTGAGCCCGTACGTGGGCAGTCCCGCCCTGCGCATGGAGTGCCGCAGCACGCCCAGCTTCTTGAAGTCGACGATGCACGGCTCGATGGAGCGGCCCTGCGCCATGCCGCCGAGCGCCTCGGGGAAGTAGTCCGCGTACCCGGGGGTGTACATGAAGCGGACGTCGGTCCTGTCGTGGAACTCCCGGACCATGCACGGTCCTTGGTCCAGATAGGCGTCCGTGCGCTCGGCCGGGACGCGGTCGCCGACCGTCGCGTCGAGATAGGCGCGTGCCTTCTCGCGGGTGTCGCCGAGCCCCGCCTCGTCGAGGTGGAAGTTGTCCGGCACCCAGATCGCGCCTCCGGAGAGGGCGGTCGAGCCTCCGTAGAGCCCGGTCTTCTCCACGACCAGGGCGCTCAGACCGCGCAGTCCCGCGGTGACGGCGGCGGCGAGGCCCGCGGCGGGTCGCGCCCTTCCCCGATGACGTATCCGGCGGACGAGGCGTTGTCGGCGATCGTGTCGGCGATGGTGATGCGCCAGTCGGCGATCCGGCTGTCGATCAGCTCGAGGGCGGGCACGACGCGCTCGGTGGCGGCGAGCACGTCGGCCACCGTGCAGTCCTCGCCCGGCAGATCGTCACCGAGCACGAAGCCGACCTCGACCTCGACGCGGGGCGCGCAGTAGCGGTCGACCGGCACGGGCTGACCTTCGGCCAACTCCATCTCGTCGAGCAGGTGGCCGTAGTCCGGCTCGTCGACGCCCATCATGCGCTGCATCACGGGGGACGAGAGGCCGACCTTGTGCCCGTTGACGCGGGCACCTCGGGCGGTGCGCCGCCCGATGTTGATCAACTGGATCTCGTACGCGTCCTCGGTGCCGATCCCCGGAAAGGCACCGCCGAGCGGCGCGACCGGCATCCGGCTCCGCTCGGCGGCACGCAGCATCGCGGCGGCCTCCTGCCTCCGGTGATCCGTGAGCATGGTGGCTCCTCCAGGGGGCGGTGGGTGATGCGACCGACCGTAGGTCGCGCCGGCCGATGCCCGGGAGCCCGGATTCCCGCTGAGCGGGAACGCCGTGATCACGGCCGTCGCCGACGACGGACGCCCGGCCGGGATGGCCGTCCAGTCCTTCTCATCGGTCTCGCTGACCCCGCCGCTGATCTGCTTCTGCCCGGCGCACACCTCGTCGACCTGGCCACGGATCCGAGCGGCGGGCCGCTTCGCGGTCAACATCCTCAGCGCCGAACAGGAGCCGCTCAGCCGCCGGTTCGCGGTGACGGGCGGCGACAAGTTCGACGGGGTCCGCTGGACGCCGGGCACGCACGGGGCGCCGCTGCTCGACGAGGTGCTCGCCACCATCGAGTGCGACCTCGACGCCGTACTCGACGGCGGCGATCACGCGATCGCGCTCGGCAGGGTCACCGCCCTCGCCGCGCACCGCACGGCCACCGACCCACTCGTCTACTTCCGCCGCAGCTACGGACGCGTGCCGCGCGCACCGCGCTGACGGCCGCCGCTCCCCCGCCGCTCAAGCTCCTCGATGTCGGCCAGCATGTCGTCGGCCAGATCGCGCTCGGAGCGGTAGTAACGCTCGGCCCACTTGAGGGTGAGGGTGGGGTACGCCCACGCCTCCTCACCCTTGGCGCCCTCGACGTCGACCTCGGCGCGCACCCGCATCGTCTCGGCGAACTCCCGGTGCCCGGCGAGGACTTCGCGCATCTGCTCCGGTTCGAGGAGGTGCCCGAGCCAGAGCCGCAGCATCGGGCCGTGCTTGAGGACGGGCGGATCGACGGGGGCCTCGCGCGCCCACGTACGGACGGCGCCCATCCCCTCTTCGGTGATCCGGTAGACCCGCTTGTCGCGGGAGCCGGTCTCCTGCGCGATCATCCGCGAGGTCGCGAATCCGGCCTTCTCCAGCCTCTTCAGCTCGCTGTAGATCTGGCTGAAGGACGGGCTCCAGTAGAAGAAGCGCAGCGACCAGTCCGACCACTTCTTGAGGTCGTAACCGGACAACTCCTCGCCGAACGAGAGCAGTCCGAGCACCGCCCAGCTGGTCGCGGGCAGCGCGGACAGCTCCGCCCCGCGCTCGGGGGCGCCCTCTTTCGCCTTGCTCTTCTTCTCCGCCACACCCGCAGTCTACGGACCCCCTTCCCCGATCCCGCGTATGCCTGCTAGAAGTATTCCTATTAGAAATAGCTATCCGCGGAGGAGCCCATGAAGTTCTCCATGATCTTCGAGGCCCAGCTGGCCGACCCCACCCCCGAGCGCGAGCGCCAGGTCCTCACCGACTGCGTCGAACAGGCCGTCCAGGCCGAGGAGATGGGCTTCGACCGCGTCTGGGCGGTGGAGCACCACTCCCTCACCCAGTACGCGCACATGAGCGCGTCCGAGATCTTCCTGACGTGGGTCGCCGCCCGCACATCGAAGATCCGCATCGGGCACGGCGTCGTGACCATGCCGTTCGGCTACCAGCACCCGGTGCGTGTGGCCGAGCGCGCCGCGATGCTCGACGTCCTCTCGGGCGGCCGCGTGGACATCGGCGCGGGGCGCGGGGCGACGAAACAGGAGATGTCGATGTACGGCGTCCGCCCCGAGGACACCTACCCGCAGATGGAAGAGGCCCTGCGGATCTTCTCCTCGGCCTGGCGCGAGGAGCAGTTCGAGTGGCACGGCTCGATCGACGTCGGCCCGGGAGCGATCCTGCCGCGCCCCGTCCAGGACCCGCATCCGCCCCTGTTCATGGCCTGCTCCAAGCACGACACCCTCAAGCTCGCCGCCGAACTCGGCATCGGCGCCCTGGTGATGGGCTTCGCGGGTGCGGACGACGTACGCGAGATGCGCAAGGTGTACGACGAGGCCATCGCGACCCGCACCGGTGACCGCTTCGTGTCGACGGAGGTGAACAACCACCTCTCGGCCCTCTGCCCGACGATCGTCCTGGACGACCCGGACCTGGCCCTGCGGCTCGGCACGCGCGGGCAGCGATTCTTCGCCGAGTCGATCGCGCACTGGTACGGCAACGGGCCGGCCCCGGCGTCGTACGCCGAGACCGACGACGCGGCCGACCACGTGGCGGCCCTGGCCAAGGACCGCGAGGAACTGGTCGCCAAGCTGCACGAGGCGAACATCCCGGCCCGCCCGGTGGACACCGGCACGTACAACGCCGAGCACGCGTACGGGACCGCCGATACCGCGATCGCGTACGTCGAGCAGCTGCGCGCGATCGGCGTGGACGAGGTGACGTGTCTGATCCAGATGGGCACGGTGCCGCAGGAGGCGTGCATGGAGACCATCCGCCAGTGGGGCGAGAAGGTCATCCCGCACTTCAGGGCGTTGGAGGCGTGACATGAACTCACTCGGACTCGACGGCAGGACGGTACTGATCACCGGCGCGGGGCGCGGCCAGGGCGCGGCGGAGGCGCGGCTCTTCGCCGATGCGGGGGCGCGGGTCGTGGTGACGGACGTGAGGGAGGAGGAGGGCCGGGAAGTCGCCGGCTCCCTCGGCGGACAAGGGGTGTTCGTACGTCACGACGTCACGGACGCGGCGAGCTGGGCAGCGGCCGTGGACCAGGCGCTCAAGGCCTTCGGCCGCCTCGACGCGCTCGTCAACAACGCCGCGCTGTGGCGCACGGCGTCGGTGGAGGACGAGACGTACGAGAACTTCGAGACGCTGATCCGGGTCAACCTCCTCGGCCCCTTCCTGGGGATCCAGGCGGTGCTTCCCGCGCTGAAGGAGGCGGGCGGCGGCTCGATCGTGAACGTCTCGTCGACGGCGGGCCTCGTCGGGATACCGGGGCACGCGGCCTACGGGTCGACGAAGTTCGGCCTGCGCGGGCTCACGCGGTCCTCCGCCCTGGACCTGGCGAAGTACGGGATCCGGGTCAACTCCGTGCACCCCGGGGCCATCGACACCCCGATGATCGCCAACGTGTCCGGGGCCGCAGGCAAGGACTGGTCGCATCTGCCGCTGGGCCGGATGGGGCGGCCCGAGGAGGTCGGGGAGCTGGTCCTGTTCCTCGCGTCGGAGGCGTCGTCGTACATCACGGGGACGGAATTCACGGTGGACGGGGGGTCGACGACGGGATGAGTTCTACTGAGCCTGCTGAGCCGACCTCGGCTGAGCCTGCTGAGCCGACTTCGCGCGACCCGTTGACTCCGCTCGCCCGGAAGGTGTGCGACGCGATGGCGGCCGGGTTCCCGGACCCCGCCCACGGGCCGCTGGACCCGGACGCCCTGCGGGCGGCGTCGCGGGCCGGGCTCGGCCTGCGGCCCGTGCTGCCGATCCGTTCGGTGACGGAGCGGGTCGCGGCGGGGGCGGTACCGGTGCCGGTGCGGATCTACGACGACGGGGGCGAGGACGAGGGGCGGGCGCTCATCGTCTTCTTCCACGGCGGCGGATGGGTGCTGTGCGATCTGGACACCCATGACCGGCTGTGCCGTGAACTCGCCGTCAGGACCGGGGCGGTGGTGGTCTCCGCCGACTACCGCCGGGCGCCCGAGCACCGCTTTCCGGCCGCCGCGGACGACGCGTTCACGGTGCTCGAGTGGGCCACCGGGCACACCGGTGAGCTGGGCTGCGATCCGGCGCGGGTCGTCGTCGCCGGGGATTCCAGCGGGGGGAACCTGGCGGCTTCCTGCGCGCTGCGGGCCCGCGACGGTGCGGGGCCCTCGATCGCCGCCCAGCTCTTGATCTATCCGGTGCTCGATCATCGGCTGGCCGGTGATTCGGCGTCCGCGTACGCCTCCGGCTTCTTTCACACCACCGCGCACATGCGCTGGTACTGGGAGCAGTACGTCGGGCCCGGCGGGCTCCCGGGTCATCACGCCGCGGCTTCGCCCGGCCTCGCGGACGATCTCGCGGGGCTGCCACCCGCGTTGGTCGTGCTCGCGGACTGTGATCCGTTGCGGGACGAGGGGCTCGCGTACGCGCGACGGCTCGCGGGGGTGGGCGTCGCCGCGGAGGTCCGGTTGTATCCGGGGGTATTCCACGGGTTCCTGGGAGCGGTGGGGGTGTTGCCGGAGGCGGAGGGGGCGCTGGCGGGGGTCGGGGAGTGGGTTCGCGGGGCCGGACGCTGACACTCCCCGCCCCGCCCCTCCCGGGCCGTATGCATGTGCGGCCCCCGGCACGCCAAGCTCGGGCAAGGCGCCCCCGCCAGGGCCCGCTCCTACTCCGCCTGTTCCTGGAATGCCGGCAGCGTGAAGATCCGGGTCTTGGCGGCATCGTCCATCAGTTCCACCAGCGGCATCACCAGCTCCCAGAGGCCCTGCTTGTCCACCTCCAGGGCAAGTGCGTCCAGGTCGGGCGCGGGCAGCGCTCCCGCCGCGTCGGCGACCACCTTGCGGGATTCCTCCGGGAGCAACTCCACCAGCGGCAGGAACTCCGCCCACAGGCCGGTCGCCACCACTGCCCGTACGACCCCACCCAGCACATCCGCGTCCCGCAGGGACGGCAGCACAGCGACCGCCCGCCGCTCCTCGTCCCCGAGCAGCGCGACCAGCGGCAGCAGTGACTCCCACAGGTCCTGTTCGCTCACCGTCACGACGAGGGAGTCCAGTTGCTCCGGCGGGCGCGCGGCGGCGAGCGAGGCGATACGGGCCCGCTGCTCCCCCGTCACCATTCCGGCGACGGCCAGCGCCTCCGGCCACAGACCCTCCCCGGCGGCCGAGGCGATGACCGACGCGAGCCGTTCCTCGCCCATCAGCTCGATGATCTGGCCGAGCCGTTCGGGCAGGTCGATCGTGAAGCCGGTCCGCAGGACGGCCGCGTCGTCCACCTGCGGCAGGATCCGTTGGAGCGAGGAGTCCCTGAGGTAGCCGACGAAACGGCCCATCGTCAGGTGGTCGCCCCGCGCGGCGAGCGCCACCGCGATCCGCACCATCAGGCCCTCGTCGAGCCGGTCGACGATGGCCTTGATCCTGCGCGGGTCGAGATGCCCGCACGACTCCGCCGTGAACGGCACCGGCAGCTTCTCGATGATGTCCGCGGCCCGCGTCGGTTCGAGGCGCCCCGCGACCCCGGCGGCGAGCCGCGGGCCCAGTGCCTTCTGCGAGATCGCGGCGGCGACCCCGGCCGGCACCAGCTTCGTCGCGGACGCGATGCGGTCCAGCATCTCCGGCGTACGGTCGAAGAGCGCCGCGACGCAGCTCTCGCGGAAGCGGCGTACATCCTCGACGGGAAGCGCCGCCAGGAAGGCGAGCTCGTCCGGCCCGACGTCGAGGAGACGCGCGATCTTCAGGGTTTCCGCCCTGCTCCGGAGCTTGTCCATGGTCCGCTCCCCTCCCTATCGGAACAGAATCCGGCGCACGGGACCCCGCGCCAGCGACGGCACCAGTTTCAGCGCCTCCTCGGCGGCCTCGTTCAGGCCGGACGCCCTGCTCTCGCGTTCCCGCTTCAGCGCGTCGGCCAGCAGCGTCAGCTGCTCGGGCGCCAACTGGCGGAAGGATTCCGGTGGTTCGTCCCGCAGCTCCTTGCTCAGCCGCTCCCGCGGTTCGGTGCTCATAGGGCCTCCCATGACCGGGTACGGCTCCCGAGACTGATGCGAGATTGACTATTAGTCAATAGCGCCGGATCCGGAAGGCGCGCTACCGCGAAACCACACGTAATCTTGTGCGAATGAAACGTGCAGGCCTCCTCTTTCTCGCCGTCGCCCCGGTCGCCACGATCGCCGTCTACCTCATGGGCGGCGACTCGGACAGTGCGGACGCCGGAGCCGATGGGATGCCCTCCGGCACCCAGCGTCCTTACGACAAGGACAAGTCGGCGGCCGAGATCAAGGCCGACGACGAGCTGATCGCGGACCTGCCCGCCGGCCTCGCGTCGCCCGCCAAGAAGGAGCTGGCGCAGAAGCTGGTGACGAGCGCGGAGAACTCCACGCTGAACTGGCGCGGCCAGTACGGCTACATCGAGGACATAGGCGACGGGAACGGCTACACCGCGGGCATCATCGGCTTCTGCACCGGCACCCATGACCTGCTGACCCTCGTCGAGCGCTACACGAAGGACCACCCGGACAACGGCCTCGCCCGCTATCTGCCCGCCCTGCGCAAGGTCGACGGCAGTGATTCCCATGAGGGACTCGACCCCGGCTTCACCAAGGCCTGGAAGGCGGAGGCCGCGAAGCCCGCGTTCCGGAAGGCCCAGGACAGGACGCGCGACCGCGTCTACTTCGACCCGGCGGTGCGTCTGGCCAAGCTCGACGGCCTCGGCACGCTCGGCCAGTTCATCTACTACGACGCGATGGTCCTGCACGGCCCCGGCACGGGACCGCGCGGCTTCTACGGCCTGCGCGAGGCCGCACTGAACGAGGCGAACACGCCCGCGCAGGGCGGCAAGGAGAAGGCGTACCTCGACATCTTCCTCGACATCCGCACCAAGGCGATGAAGGAGAAGAAGGCCCACCGCGACACGAGCCGCGTCGAGACGGCCCAGCGCCAGTTCCTCTACGACGGCAATCTGGGCCTGAAGACCCCGCTGACGTGGAAGGTGTACGGGGAGACGTTCAAGGTTCCGTAACCCTGAACGCCCCCCACTCGCTCAGCCCTTGACCGCTCCCGCCGCCAGGCCCGAACCCAGCTTCCGGTGCACGATCACGAAGAAGATCATCACCGGCACGGTGATCAGCGTGGAGCTGGCCATGACCGGGCCCCAGGCCGTGGAGTTCTCACCGAAGAACTGGTAAATGCCCACGGCTGCCGTGTACTTGTCGCTGCCCTTCATGAAGGTGTACGCGAAGACGAACTCGTTCCACGCCGTGATGAAGGCGAAGATCGAGGTCGCCACGAGTCCGGGCGCCACCAGCGGAAGCAGCACCGACCGGAACATCCGGAACCAGGACGCTCCGTCGATGTACGCCGCCTCCTCGACCTCCTTCGGCACGGTCTGGACGAACCCGCGCAGGGTCCAGATCGCGAAGGGGAGCGAGAGGGCGATGTAGACGATCGTCAGGCCGAGCAGCGAGTTGAGCATGTCGTAGTCCCGCATCTGGATGAAGAGCGGAATGACGAGCGCCTCGAGCGGCACCATCTGCACGATCAGAACCATGATCAGTACGGAGGTGCGGAAACGGAACTTGAAGCGGGCCACCGCGATCGCCGCGAAGAGCGAGAGCAGTCCGGCCGCCAGGATCGTGCCGAAGCCGACGAGCGCCGAGTTCAGCAGATACGTGCCGAAGTTGCCCTTCTCGAACACGTAGGTGAAGTGCTCGAAGCTGATGCCGCTCGGCAGCACGTCCGAACCGCGGGTGATCGCCTTCGGATCGAGCGCCGTGGAGATCATCCAGTACACGGGGAAGAGCGCGAAGAGCAGCAGCGCGGCGACCGCGACGGGCAGCCCGATGCGTGCGGCGGGTGTGGTGCGACGGGCGCTCACAGGTCCTCCTCCCCCTGCCGGAACAGCGTGCGGATGTAGACGATCGTGATGGCCAGGAGCAGGAGCGTGAGCAGGACGGCTGCCGCCGCGCCCGTGCCGTAGTCGTTCTTGGCGAAGGCCTGGATGTACGAGAAGACGCCGAGGTTGTAGACCTCTTCGTTGGCGCCGTCGCCGCCCGGCATCAGATAGATCTGGGTGAAGACCTTGAAGTCCCAGATGGTGGAGAGGATGGTCACGACGAGGAAGACCGGCTTGATCGTCGGCACCGTGATCTTCCAGAACCGCTGCCAGGCGTTGGCGCCGTCCAACTCCCCTGCTTCGTAGAGCTCCTTGGGGATCGTCATCAGGCCCGCGAGGACGGTGATGGCGACGAACGGGAAGCCGTGGTGGACGACGTTCAGGGTCGCGATCGCGTAGAACGGTCCGCGCTCGGTGAACCAGTTGGTGGTCTCCGGGTCGATCAGTCCGATCGAGCCTGCGATCTGGCTGACCATGCCGTCCTGCGGCTGGAAGAGCCAGATCCAGACGTAGGTACCGGTGACGGCAGGCATCGCCCAGGCCGCGAGGATCGCGATGGAGCAGATGAGGCGCCAGGTCGGGCCGAGACGGTTGAGCAGCAGCGCGACGAGCGTGCCGAGTGCGACGGTGAGACCGACGCAGGCGATCGCGAAGAACGCCGTGTTGGGCAGGACCGTCTTCCACAGGAGTGCGCTGCCGAGCAGGTCGGCGTAGTGGTCGAATCCGGTGTACGTCCCCACTCCGCCGCCGAACTTGACGACGTAGTCCTGCATCGAGAGCTTGCCGACCTGGATCAGCGGCCAGAGCAGCAGGCCCGCGAGGACGACGAGGGACGGGGCGAGGAGCAGCCACGGCCGGGTGAGACCGACCAGTTTCTTCTTGCGGAGGGCCGCTTCGTGTTCCGGCCGGGGGGCGGGGCGGCGGGCCGTGGTGTCTTCCTCGGGCCTGCCGCCGACGAGCGTGTCTTTCACAGTGCCGACTCGCCCTCGCCTACTTGTCCTTGGCGAAGATCGCGTCCATGTCCTTGGCGGCCTTGTCCGCCGCTTCCTGGACGGAGGACTTCCCGGTCAGGATGGACTGCACCATGCCGGGGATGACCTTCGAGGCCTGGATCTCGCCGTACGCCTTGGTCTTGGGGACGGTCGCGCCGGCCTCCAGCATCTGCTTGGCGAACGGCTCGACCAGCGGGTCCTTCTTCGCCTCGATCTTCTTCAGCTCGGAGTTCTGGCCCGGGAAGTAGTTGGTCTCGGCGGCCCACTTGGCCGCGAAGTCACCCGTGGTCAGCATCTTCACGAACTCCCAGGCGAGGTCCTTCTTGTCCGTGTTGAACGTGGACAGGTAGGAGCCGCCGAGGAAGGACTTGCTCATGCCGCCGGTCTGGCCGGGGATCGGCACGGCGCCGAGCTTGCCCTTGAGGTCCGGGTTGGCCTCGACGATGGCCTTCGGGGTCCAGTTGCCGTTGACCGACATCGCGACCTGGCCCTTGCCCCAGGCGTCGCCGACCTCCTTCTCCGTCCAGGTGTTCACCTTGGCCGGGGAGACCTTGTCCTTGGTGGCGAGGCCCGTGTAGAACTCGATGCCCTTGACGGCCTCGGGCGAGTTGATGCCGGACTTCCACTTGCCGCCCTGCTCGGTGGCGAGTTCGCCTCCGGCGCCCCAGATGAAGGGGGTGGCGAACATTTCGGCGCCGCCCGCGACCGGGAAGGGGATCATCCCGGGCTCCTTGTCCTTCAGCGTCTTGGCCGCGGACTGAAGCTCCTTCCAGGTGGTCGGCGCTTTCAGCTTGTGCTTCTCGAAGACGTCCTTGCGGTAGACGATGCTGCGTACGCCCGCGTACCACGGCATGCCGTACTGCTTGCCGTCGAGCGTGCCCGCGTCCGCGAGGCCCTCGACGAGGTCGTCGTTGAGGCCGGACTCCTTGACCTTGTCCGTCACGTCGACGAGCGCGCCGGTCTCCGCGAACTGCGGCACCCAGGTCGTACCGACCTCGGCCACGTCCGGGACCTGGTCCTCGCCGCCCTCGATGGCGGTGGTGAACTTCTTCTGCGCGGTGGCCCACTGCTGGTACTCGACGTGGATCTTGGCGCCGGTCTTCTTCTGGAACGCCTTCTCGGCCTCCTTGAAGAAGGGCCTGGCGTCGGGGTTGGTCCCCTCCATGATCCATACGGTGAGGGTCTTGCCCTTGCCGTCGGTCGCGTTGTCGCCGCTGTCGCTCCCGTCATCGCTGCCGCATGCCGTCGCGGTCAGTCCGAGCGTCATGGCGATACCTGCCGCGATGACCCGTCGCTTCATACCGGCCCCCTCATGGGTATGTGCTGTAACTGCGCCGATCCGTTTGTGGGAGCGATTGTGGACGCAGGCTCAGGGCGCGGTCTAGACCCATTCGGCTAAGGGGTCCGAAACGTGATTTGCGTTGCAAGCAATGCACGTTGCATTGCTTGCAACGCGGGGGATACGCCGCCGTGGTCTGGAAACGCCACGGCGCCCGCCCCAGTCCGGTCGGGGACAAGGCGGGCGCCGCATCAGTTCCGTACGCCGTTGTACGGGACGTATGAGGGGGCGTGCTAGACCATCAGAGATCGGTCCGTGGGGCGGATCGGCGACGGCAGGTCGCTCGCTCCGGTCAGGAATCGGTCCACGCCCCGCGCAGCGGAACGACCCTCGGCGATCGCCCAGACGATGAGCGACTGGCCGCGGCCCGCGTCACCGGCGACGAAGACGCCGGGCACGTTCGTCTGGAACTCGGCGTCACGCGCGACGTTCCCGCGCTCGTCCAGGTCCAGGGAGAACTGGTCGACCATGCCGTTCTCGCGGTCCGTACCCGTGAAGCCCATCGCCAGAGTGACCAGCTGGGCGGGGATCTTGCGCTCCGTGCCCGGCTTCTGGGTCAGCTTGCCGTCGATGAACTCGACCTCGATGAGGTGCAGGAACTGCACGTTCCCGTCCTCGTCGCCCTCGAAGTGCGTGGTCGAGACGGAGTAGACCCGCTCGCCGCCCTCCTCGTGCGCGGAGGTCACCTTGTAGAGCATGGGGAAGGTCGGCCACGGCTGATGCGGCGCACGGTCCTCGCCCGGCTTCGGCATGATCTCCAGCTGCGTCACGGAGGCCGCGCCCTGACGGTGCGCCGTGCCCACGCAGTCCGCGCCGGTGTCGCCGCCGCCGATGACGACGACGTGCTTGCCCTCGGCGGAGACGGGCGTGGTGACGTAGTCGCCCTCCTGGACCTTGTTGGCCAGGGGCAGGTACTCCATCGCCTGGTAGACGCCCTTGAGCTCACGGCCGGGGACCGGGAGGTCGCGTGCCATCGTGGCGCCCGCGGCGATGACCACCGCGTCGTACCGCTTGCGCAGCTTCGCCGCGTCGATGTCGCGGCCGATCTCCACGCCCGTACGGAACTTGGTGCCCTCCGCGCGCATCTGCTCGATGCGGCGGTTGATGTGGCGCTTCTCCATCTTGAACTCGGGGATGCCGTAGCGCAGGAGGCCGCCGATGCGGTCCGCGCGCTCGTACACGGCGACCGTGTGACCGGCCCGCGTCAGCTGCTGGGCGGCGGCGAGACCCGCGGGGCCCGAGCCGATGACGGCGACGGTCTTGCCGGACAGGCGGTCGGGCGCCTGCGGAAGCACGTCACCCGTGTCCCACGCCTTGTCGATGATGGAGACTTCGACGTTCTTGATGGTGACGGCCGGCTGGTTGATGCCGAGCACGCACGCCGACTCACAGGGCGCCGGGCAGAGGCGGCCGGTGAACTCGGGGAAGTTGTTCGTGGCGTGCAGCCGCTCGGACGCGGCCGACCAATCCTCGCGGTACGCGAAGTCGTTCCACTCGGGGATCAGGTTGCCCAGCGGACAGCCCTGGTGGCAGAACGGGATGCCGCAGTCCATGCAGCGCGAGGCCTGCTTGGAGATGATCGGGAGGAGGGAGCCAGGAACGTAGACCTCGTTCCAGTCCTGGACGCGCTCGCCGACCGGGCGGGTCTGCGCGACCTCACGGCCATGGTTCAAAAAGCCCTTGGGATCAGCCATTGGTCGCCGCCTCCATCATCTTCTCGGTGATCTCGTTCTCGGAGAGACCGTCTCGCTCGGCGGCGTCCTTGGCGGCGAGCACTGCCTTGTACGTGCTGGGGATGATCCTGCTGAAGCGCTCCACGGCGGTGTCCCACTCGGCGAGCAGCTTCTCGGCGACGGTCGAGCCCGTCTCCTCCTGATGGCGGCGCACGACGTCGTGCAGCCACGTCTTGTCGGAGTCGTCCAGGGCCTCGACGGCGCCCAGGTTGCCGGAGTTGACGTTGTCCCGGTCGAGGTCGATGACGTACGCGATGCCGCCCGACATACCGGCCGCGAAGTTACGGCCCGTCTCGCCGAGGACCACCGCGTGGCCACCGGTCATGTACTCGCAGC
Source organism: Streptomyces sp. A18 (assembly GCF_059026065.1). Taxonomy (NCBI): domain Bacteria; kingdom Bacillati; phylum Actinomycetota; class Actinomycetes; order Kitasatosporales; family Streptomycetaceae; genus Streptomyces; species Streptomyces sp. A18. Next base: position 311,430 of record NZ_JBWLKL010000006.1, read on the forward strand.
CGTGGTCGCCCACGCCCTCGGACACGACCGTCGCACCGGAGTTGCGGACGCAGAACCGCTCGCCCGTGCGGCCACGGAGGAACAGCTCGCCGCCCGTCGCACCGTACGCGATGGTGTTGCCCGCGATCGTCGAGTACTCGGCGAGGTGGTCGGCGCCGCGGTCCGGGCGCACGATGACACGGCCGCCGGAGAGGCCCTTGCCGACGTAGTCGTTGGCGTCGCCCTCCAGACGGAGGGTCACGCCGCGCGGCACGAACGCGCCGAACGACTGGCCCGCCGAGCCGGTGAAGGTGATGTCGATGGTGTCGTCGGGCAGGCCCGCGCCACCGAACTTCTTCGTCACCTCGTGGCCGAGCATGGTGCCGACCGTGCGGTTGATGTTACGGATCGCGACCTGCGCGCGGACCGGCTGGGCGTCGGTCGCGCTGGAGGCGGAGAGCGCGTCGGCGGCGAGCTTGATCAGCTCGTTGTCGAGTGCCTTCTCCAGGCCGTGGTCCTGGGCGACGATCTGGTGGCGCACGGCGCCGCCGGGCAGCGACGGCACGTGGAAGAGGGGCTCGAGGTCGAGGCCCTGCGCCTTCCAGTGGTTCACGGCGCGCTCGGTGTCGAGGAGTTCGGCGTGGCCGACGGCCTCCTCGATGGTGCGGAAGCCGAGCTCGGCGAGGATCTCGCGGACCTCTTCGGCGATGAACTCGAAGAAGTTGACGATGTACTCGGCCTTGCCGGAGAACCGCTCGCGCAGCGCCGGGTTCTGCGTGGCGATGCCGACCGGGCAGGTGTCCAGGTGGCAGACGCGCATCATGACGCAGCCGGAGACGACGAGCGGCGCGGTCGCGAAACCGAACTCCTCGGCGCCGAGCAGCGCGGCGATGACGACGTCACGGCCGGTCTTGAGCTGGCCGTCGGTCTGCACGACGATGCGGTCGCGCAGGCCGTTGAGCAGCAGCGTCTGCTGGGTCTCGGCGAGGCCGAGCTCCCAGGGACCGCCCGCGTGCTTGAGCGAGGTGAGCGGGGATGCGCCCGTACCGCCGTCGTGACCCGAGATGAGTACGACATCGGCGTGCGCCTTGGAGACACCCGCGGCGACCGTGCCGACGCCGACCTCGGAGACCAGCTTCACGTGAATCCGCGCCTGCGGGTTCGCGTTCTTCAGGTCGTGGATCAGCTGGGCCAGGTCCTCGATGGAGTAGATGTCGTGGTGCGGCGGCGGGGAGATCAGGCCCACGCCCGGCGTCGAGTGACGCGTCTTGGCGACCCACGGGTAGACCTTGTGTCCTGGCAGCTGGCCGCCCTCGCCGGGCTTGGCGCCCTGGGCCATCTTGATCTGGATGTCGTCCGCGTTGACCAGGTACTCGGAGGTCACACCGAAGCGGCCGGAGGCGACCTGCTTGATGGACGAGCGGCGCGCCGGGTCGTACAGGCGGTCCGCGTCCTCGCCGCCCTCACCGGTGTTGGACTTGCCGCCCAGCTGGTTCATGGCGATGGCGAGGGTCTCGTGCGCCTCGCGGGAGATCGAGCCGTACGACATGGCGCCGGTCGAGAACCGCTTGACGATGTCGGCGGCCGACTCGACCTCGTCGACGGAGATCGAGGGACGGTCCGACTTCAGGTTGAACAGGCCGCGCAGCGTCATGAGGCGCTCGGACTGCTCGTTCACGCGGTCCGTGTACTTCTTGAAGATGTCGTAGCGGCGGTTGCGCGTGGAGTGCTGCAGGCGGAAGACCGTCTCCGGGTCGAAGAGGTGCGGCTCGCCCTCGCGGCGCCACTGGTACTCACCGCCTATGTCGAGCGCGCGGTGCGCCGAGGGGACGCCCGAAGCGGGGTACGCCTTGGCGTGCCGGGCGGCGACCTCCTGGGCTACGACGTCGATGCCGACTCCGCCGATCTTGGACGTCGTACCGACGAAGTACTTCGCGACGAAGTCCTCCTGGAGGCCGACGGCCTCGAAGACCTGCGCGCCGCGGTAGGAGGCGACGGTCGAGATGCCCATCTTGGACATGACCTTCAGGACGCCCTTGCCGAGCGCGTAGATCAGGTTCCGGATGGCCTGCTCGGCCTCCATACCCGGCAGGAACGTGCCTGCCCGGACGAGGTCCTCGACCGACTCCATCGCGAGGTACGGGTTGACCGCCGCGGCGCCGTAGCCGATGAGGAGGGCCACGTGGTGGACCTCGCGGACGTCGCCCGCCTCGACGAGCAGGCCCACCTGGGTGCGCTGCTTCGTGCGGATGAGGTGGTGGTGGACGGCCGCGGTGAGCAGCAGCGAGGGGATCGGCGCGTGCTCGGCGTCCGAGTGCCGGTCGGAGAGCACGATCAGACGGGCGCCGGCCTCTATGGCGGCGTCGGCCTCGGCGCAGATCTCCTCGATGCGGGCGGCAAGGGCGTCGCCGCCGCCGCTGACGCGGTAGAGGCCGGAGAGGGTCGCGGCCGTCATGCCGGGCATGTCGCCGTCGGCGTTGATGTGGATGAGCTTGGCGAGCTCGTCGTTGTCGATCACCGGGAAGGGCAGCGTGACGCTGCGACAGGTCGCGGCGGTCGGCTCCAGGATGTTGCCCTGCGGGCCCAGCGAGGAGTGCAGCGAGGTGACGAGCTCTTCACGGATGGCGTCCAGGGGCGGGTTCGTGACCTGCGCGAACAGCTGCGTGAAGTAGTCGAAGATCAGCCGCGGGCGCTCGGAGAGCGCCGCGATCGGGGTGTCCGTGCCCATGGAGCCGAGCGGCTCGCCACCGGACTTGGCCATCGGCGCGAGGATGATGCGCAGCTCTTCCTCGGTGTAGCCGAAGGTCTGCTGGCGGCGCGTGACGGAGGCGTGCGTGTGCACGATGTGCTCGCGCTCGGGCAGATCGGAGAGCTCGATCTCGCCGGCTTCCAGCCACTCCTGGTACGGGTTCTCGGCGGCGAGGGCGGCCTTGATCTCGTCGTCCTCGACGATGCGGTGCTCGGCGGTGTCGACGAGGAACATCTTGCCGGGCTGCAGGCGGCCCTTGCGGACGACCTTCGCGGGGTCGATGTCCAGGACGCCGACCTCGGAGCCGAGGACGACGAGGCCGTCGTCGGTGACCCAGTAGCGGCCGGGGCGCAGGCCGTTGCGGTCGAGCACGGCGCCGACCTGGGTGCCGTCGGTGAAGGTGACGCAGGCCGGGCCGTCCCAGGGCTCCATCATCGTGGAGTGGTACTGGTAGAAGGCGCGGCGTGCCGGGTCCATCGAGCCGTGGTTCTCCCACGCCTCGGGGATCATCATCAGGACCGAGTGCGGGAGCGAACGCCCACCGAGGTGCAGGAGTTCGAGCACCTCGTCGAAGGAGGCGGAGTCGGACGCGTCCGGCGTACAGATGGGGAAGACGCGGTCGAGCTTGTCGGTGCTGCGCTCGCCGGCGGAGGCACTGTGCTGGTTGTCGGCGAAGCCGAACAGGTCGGAGGCGAGCTGCGACTCGCGCGCCCGCATCCAGTTCCGGTTGCCCTTGACCGTGTTGATCTCGCCGTTGTGCGCGACGAAGCGGTAGGGGTGCGCGAGCGGCCAGCTCGGGAACGTGTTCGTGGAGAAGCGCGAGTGGACGAGCGCGACGGCCGTGGCGAAACGGCGGTCGGACAGGTCGGGGAAGAACGGCTCCAGCTGGCCGGTGGTGAGCATGCCCTTGTAGACGATGGTCCGGGCGGAGAGCGAGGGGAAGTACGTCCCTGCCTCACGCTCGGCGCGCTTGCGCAGCACGAAGGCCTTGCGGTCGAGCGCGACGCCGGAGCTCTCGCCGTCGGCCACGAAGATCTGCCGGAAGACCGGCATCGTCGAGCGGGCGGTGGCTCCGAGCAGCTCGGGGGCGACGGGAACGTCGCGCCAACCGAGGACCGTCAGGCCTTCCTCGGAAGCGATCGTCTCGATCTGTGAGACGGCGGCGTCGGTCGTGCCCGCCGTGTCGACCGGCAGGAAGGCGATACCGACGGCGTAGGCACCCGCCGCGGGGAGCGCGAAGTCGGTGACCTCGTGCAGGAAGGCGTCCGGGACCTGGAGCAGGATGCCGGCGCCGTCGCCGGAGTCCGGCTCGGAGCCGGTGGCACCACGGTGTTCGAGATTGCGCAGTACGGTCAGCGCCTGTTCGACCAGCTCATGGCTGGCTACACCGGTGAGGGTGGCCACGAACCCGACACCACAGGCATCGTGCTCGTTACGGGGGTCGTACATGCCCTGGGGGGCGGGGCGACCGTCCATGGGCGACCAGGCGTGCGTACGCATTGGCTCTCCCGTCGTCGTCGTGGCATAGGCAAAAAGCGAGGGACGACGTTGGCCCAGGCGAAATTTCGTGCAGGTTACATGATGGAACGCTTCTCGAAAAGCGGATACTTCATTCCACCATGTGGACACCGCTCGTAAGGTGGAGAGCGGCAGGGAGGGGACACATGCGGACAGATCCTTGACCGAAGGCCCGAGAGCGGCACAGGCCTCATTGCCCGCAGCGCTTACGGCTCATGCCCGGTGGTTAAGGACTCGAAACCGCCGAGTAACGGCTACTTATGCGGAGACCCGCATAGGACTGCAAGCGTTCATCCTACGGCGGTACCGAACAAGCTGCCCAGGGCGTACGTCACACCAGCCGCGGCACCACCGAGAGCCAGCTGCCGAAGTCCGCTGAACCACCAGGACCGGGCGGTCACCTTCGCCACGACGGCACCGCAGGCGAAGAGCCCGATCAGCGCGAGCAGCAGCGCGGGCCAGAACGTGTCGGCGCCGAGCAGATACGGCAGCACGGGAAGCAGGGCGCCGAGTGCGAAGGCGCCGAACGAGGAGACCGCGGCGACGGTCGGCGAGGGCAGATCGCCGGGATCGATGCCCAGCTCCTCGCGCGCGTGGATCTCCAGGGCCTGCTCGGGATCCTTGGACAGTTGCTTGGCGACCTCACGGGCGAGCCCCGCCTCGACACCGCGCGACACGTACAGCGCGGCGAGCTCCTCCTCCTCGTCCGCGGGGTGCTTGCGCAACTCCCGCCGCTCCACGTCGAGTTCGGCCTGTACGAGCTCACGCTGCGAGGCGACGGAGGTGTATTCGCCCGCGGCCATCGAGAAGGCGCCCGCGGCGAGGCCGACCAGACCCGTGACGACGATGGTCTGCTGCGCGACGGCTCCGCCCGCGACACCGGTCATCAGGGCCAGGTTGGACACCAGACCGTCCATCGCACCGAAGACGGCAGGCCGCAGCCAGCCGCCGTTGACATCGCGGTGGGTGTGGTTGTCGCGATGCGCCTCGTGCAGCGTCGCTTCGGTCTCGATGATCGCCATGGTGGGCCCCCTCAGTGCTTGGACGATCTCGAAAGTACGCGCGAAAAATCGCTCTCGCCAGCAAGGAAGGCCGTACTTACCTGCAAGAACGCGGGTCCCTCGAACTGGTGATCGCACGTGCCGGAGGGGTGACTTCGGCGGTCCGGATGCTCGCGTCAGGGGTGCCGCGTGGCAGGGATATCCGCAACGTCTCGGCACCATGGAGGCATGGCATGACGAGCTTGACCGGTGTGACAGGAGTGACGGGCGCAGGCCTGAGCGAACGGGCGCGTGGCGCGCTCCTCGGCCTGGCCGTCGGCGACGCGCTGGGCGCGCCCGCCGAGAACATGAAGCCGTCGGAGATCCGCCGCCGTTGGGGACGCATCACCGGATACGTCGCCGAACATCCGTCGGGCACGGACGACACCGAGTACGCGATCTTCTCGGGGCTCCTGCTGGCTCGGCACGGCTCGGCGCTCACCGTCGCGCACGTGGAAGCGGCCTGGCACGAGTGGATCGCGGACCTGGACGAGGGGCCCTCCCGGGGCGCGGGCTTCAGCGAGCGCGGCACGCTGGAGAACCTGCGCCGCGGCCTCGCGGCGCCCATCTCGGCCCAGCACCGGCACGCGTGGAGCGACGGCCTGGCGATGCGGGCCGCGCCGTTCGGGGTCTTCGCCGCGGGCCGGCCGGCCGAAGCGGCCCGGCTCGTCGCGATCGACGGCTCCGTCAGCCATGACGGGGAGGGCATCTACGGCGGGCAGGCCGTGGCAGCCGGGGTCGCGGCGGCGATGAGCGGGGCGTCGGTGAACTCCGTGGTGGCAGCGGCCCTGTCCGTCATCCCGATGGACTGCTGGACGTCCCGTTCGCTGCGGCGGGCGGTGGCGGTGGCGCATCGGGGGGAGCGGGCGGTGCGCTCCGCCGTGGTGATCGGCGGCTACCCCTGGACCGACCTCGCCCCCGAGGCGGTGGGCCTCGCCTTCGGCGCGTATGCCTCGTCGGCGGGCCGCTTCCCGGACGCGGTGTTGACCGCGGTCAACATGGGGCGGGACGCGGATACGACCGCCGCGGTAGCTGGCGCGCTGGCCGGAGCGACGTGCGGTGCGTCGGCGATTCCACCGCCGTGGGCGGCGGCTATCGCTCCGGCGCGGGGCAGCTGCCTTCCTTCGATGCGGGGCCACCACGTCCTGGACATCGCGGAATTGCTGGTGCCTGACCTGGAGGCATGGTGACTGCTGTGGGCAGGCGTTCCGCACGGCGATGGGAGTCCCCCCGCTCGAACGCAGTTGAGAGTGGGGGAGGGTGGGTACAGCCCCCACCGCCGGGTGCTGATGAACAAGGCGGTCAGCAAGGCGGGCCCTGGCACCCGCAGCCTCCGGGCACCGGATCCCGCATCGAGGGCCTGCTCCTGGGCCTCGCCGCAGGCGATGCCGCCGGGTGGCCCGCAGCCAAGCACCGCGCAGCCCGCATGCCCGAGTGGACCCGCAGACTCACCCGCGAACTGGACACCTTCGCCGAGCAGAACGCCACCACCACCCTCCCCGTCCCCATCGCGCTCAACCAACCCCCGGAACCCCTCCGCCTGGGCCCATCGGACGACGCCGAATGGGCGGCCTTCACCGCCGAGGCACTGCTCAGCGCAGCGAAGGGGACACGCGACCCCAAGCCGCTGCCGCCGGACCGCCGGGTCCGCGCAGCCCTGGACCGGGCCTGGAACAACCTGGCAGGGGCCATCGCCGCCGCAGCGGCCCGCGCCCCCGAGGTCGAGTCCGCCGTACTCCCCCTGCGCGCCCGCATCTCCGTCCGCGCGGGCCTCGGCAACCTCGCCGCGGGCCTGCGCCCACCCGCCACCGGCCACGACAACCCCCACTTCTTCGACGACGCCGCCTGCGTACGCGCCTGCGTCCTCGCCCTGGTACACGCGGGCGACCCCGAACAGGCCGCCGCACTGGCCGAGTTCGACGCCTGCTACACCCAGGACGGCGACGGTGTGCACGGCGCACGCGCCATGGCCTCGGCGATCGCGGCGGCGCTCGGCGGGGCGGACGTCGACGCGACGGTGGACGCCGCCCTCGCCCAGCTCCCCGAGCACACCGAGATCGGCCGCAACGCCTGGCACGCCGTCAAACTCGCCCGCACCCAGGCCGAGGAGGACGGCGCGTTCGGCCTCGTCCCCCTCCTGGAACACCAGATCGTCGACCACGTCTACAGCTACGGCATCGCCGCCGCGGAGACCGTCCCGGTCGCCCTCGCCCTGACCACCGCGGCCCGCGGCCGTATCCGCGACGCGGTGCCCGCCGCCGCCTGCCTCTCCCGCGTCGCCGACTCCGCACCCGCCCTGACCGGCGCCCTGACCGGCGTCCTTGGCACGGCATCCGCCATCCCCGAAGCCTGGCGCGACGCCTGCCGCACCCTCTCCGGCTGCGCGCTCCCCCGCCTCGCGGGCACCGACCTGGTGGAACTCGCCGGGCTCCTGGCAGCCACGGAACTGACCACTCCGGGAGGACAATTCCGGCATGACTACACCAAATCACCCCCGGACACGGTCCGCTGAGCTCCGCCCCACCGATCTACCCCTCCCCGACCGCATCACGGCCTGCCTGGTCGGAGCAGCCGTCGGCGACGCCATCGGCGGCCCGGTCGAGGGCTACTCCCCCGAGCAGATCGTCGAACGGCACGGCGGTCGCGTACACGGCATCGTCGGCCCCTGGAACGGCGACCGATGGCGCACCGCCCGCCCCATCGCGCCGTACCACAAGGGCGACGGGCACGTCACCGACGACACCTTGATGACGCACGCGCTCATCCGCGTGTACGCCACCGTCCGCGACCACTTGGACGCCTACGCGGTCGCCGACCACCTGGTCCCCGACCTCATGCGGACCCCCCGCTGGATCCCGGAGCTGGAGACGGAGGCCATCCCCCTCCAGCGCCTCTTCCTCGCCGAGAAGTGGATCGTCGCCCGCATCCACTACGGCCACGTCGACCCGCGCGAGGCGGGCACCGGAAACATCGTCAACTGCGGTGCGGCGATGTACATGGCGCCGGTCGGCCTGGTCAACGCGGCGAACCCGGAGGGTGCGTACACCGAGGCCCTCGACGTCGCGGGCGCGCACCAGTCGTCGTACGGACGTGAGGCCGCCGCGGTCTTCGCGGCGGCGGTGGCCGCGGCGTGCGCACCCGGCGCGACGCCCACCTCGGTGATCGACACCGCGCTCTGTCTCGCGAAGGACGGGACGCGGGCCGCGATCGAGTCGGTGGCCGAAGTGGCCGCCCATCACCACGACTTCGAGTCGGCGCTCGATCCCCTGCGCACCGCGGTCATCCCCTTCGACACGGTCGGCACGGACTACCGCGCCCCGTCACTCGGCGCCCGCCGCCCCTCACGCCTGCACGCCATCGAGGAACTCCCGATCGCACTCGGCATGCTCCTGGTGGGCGACGGCGACTACCGCCACACGGTCCTCGGCTCGGTCAACTACGGCCGTGACTGCGACTCGATCGCGACCATGAGCGGCGCGATCGCGGGCGCACTGGGCTCGGGCGCACCGCCCGAGTGGTCCAAGACGGTCGCGGAGGCGAGCCGCCTGGACCTGCACGCCCCCGCGAGGACGCTGACGGAGGTCACCCAGGAGATCTTCACCCGCGACGTACGCCGCCGCCGCGCCCACGAATCGGCGTACGCGGCCCTGACGGCCACCCGATGATCCGCCTCACCTGGGTCCAGCCGGAGGACTTGGTGGGCCACGAACTCCGCCAGGCGGAGGAGGAGGGCAATGACGTGCGTTCCGTACGTTCACGCTGGCTGACAGCAGGCGGCCACTTGGCCCCGCCACGAGCGGGCGCGTCCCCAACGCCACCTTCCCCCCAGCTACGAGCCCTGGCTGTACAGCTCATGCATGAACTGGCCGCGCCGTTGTGGGCAGGCGTTCCGCAAGGCGATGGGGGTCCCCCCGCTCGAACGGAGTTGAGAGCGGGGGAGGGTGGGCACAACACCACGAACCGACCCGCGCCCGAGAACAAGGCCCCGCTGCAGGCGGTTTCGGGAAGGGGCGGAACTGGGGAAAAAGAAGCCCTACGTCACCGCCTCCACGCGGCCTGGCTGGGCAGAGCCGCAGGCTGCCTCCTGGGCAAGCCAGTGGAGAAACTCCCCCTCGAAGCCATCCGCAGCCTGGCCAAAGCAACAGGCAACTGGCCCCTCACCACCTGGTTCACGGAGAAGGGCCTCCCCCCGGAGCTGAGGGAAGCCCACCCCTGGAACAAGCGCTCCGCGCAAACCTCCCTCGCCGAGAACATCAACGGCATGCCCGAGGACGACGACCTCAACTACCCCCTCCTCAACCTCCGTCTCCTCCAGCGCCACGGCAGGCACTTCACCACCACGGACGTGGCAAAGCTCTGGCTGGACGAGCTCCCCGCGGCCCGCACCTTCACCGCCGAACGCATCGCCTACCGCAACCTCCTCAACGGCATCGAGCCCCCGCACACCGCCACCCACCACAACCCCTTCCGCGAATGGATCGGCGCCCTGATCCGTGCCGACGTCCACGGCTGGACAAATCCGGGCGCACCCACGGCCGCCGCCGACCAGGCCCGCCGCGACGCGAGCCTCAGCCACACCGCCAACGGCGTGTACGGCGCGATGTTCGCCGCGGCCACCATCGCCGAGGCGGCGGCAGCCACCGGAGACGTCCACCACTGCCTCCGTACGGGCCTCACCGTCGTACCCGCGGACTCACGCCTGGCCCGCGCGATCCGACACGGCATCCAACTGGCCGCCTGCACACCGGACTTCGACCAAGTGGTGGACGACCTGCACGCCGCCTACGGCCACCACCACTGGGTCCACGTCATCCCGAACGCCGCCCTCCTGTCCGCGGCCCTCACCCACGCCGAAGGCGACTTCACCGGCTCCATCACCCGCGCGGTCTCCGGTGGCTGGGACACCGACTCGAACGGCGCGACGGCGGGATCGATCGCGGGCCTGCTCGCGGGCCACCCGGACGCGCTGCCCGACCGCTGGACGTCGCCGCTCAAGAACCGCCTCGCCAGCTCCGTCCCGGGCTTCGACGGCACCGGCTTCGACACCCTCGCGGACCTCACCACCGAACTGGCGCTCGCCACCGAACTCACTCTCACCACCGATCCCGTCCAGGAGATCCAGGAGACCCCCCGCCCATGACCCACATCGCCGTGCTCGGCAGCACGAACATGGACCTCGTCGCGTACGTCGCCAAGGCCCCGCAGCGCGGAGAGACCGTCACCGGCCGCGAGTTCCGTACGCTCCCCGGCGGCAAGGGCGCCAACCAGGCCGTCGCCGCGGCCCGCGCGGGCGCCGACGCCGTGTCGATGATCGGCGCGGTCGGCGCCGACGCCTTCGGGGCGCAGCTGCGCGCCGCACTCGAGCACTCCGGAGTCGACACGGACCTGCTGCGCACCGTCGACACCGCGCCCACCGGCACCGCGCACATCGTGGTCGACGACGAAGGCGGCAACGCGATCGTCGTCATCCCCGGCGCCAACGGCACGCTCACCGCGCTCGCCCCCGGAGACGAAGGCCTGATCACCTCCGCCGACACCCTCCTGCTGCAGCTGGAGATCCCCGTCGAAGGAGTGCTCGCCGCCGCGCAGGCCGCACGCAGGCACGGCGTACGCACCATCCTCACCCCGGCTCCCGCGCAGCCGCTGCCCCCCGAACTCCTCGCCACCATCGACCTGTTGGTGCCGAACGAACACGAGGCCGCCACCCTCACCGGCCTGACCGACCCGCGGACCGCCGCCCACGCGCTCCTCTCCCAGGTCCCCGAAGTCGTCGTCACCCTCGGTGCCCGCGGCAGCCTGTACGCGGCCCGGGGAGCCGAGCCGGTCATGGTGGAGGCCCCGCACGTCACCGCCGTGGACACGACCGGCGCGGGCGACACGTTCGTCGGCACCCTCGCGGTGGCGCTCGCCGAGGGCGGCTCCGTGCCGGAGGCGCTCGCGTGGGCGTCGTCGGCGGCGGCGCTCTCCGTCCAGCGCCCGGGTGCGTCGGCGTCCATGCCGTTCCGCTCCGAGATCGACACCCAGACGAACGGAGCCGCATCATGACGGCACCCCTCACCGACACCACCGCACCCCTCACCGGCCTCCGCGTCCTGGACCTCGCGACGCTCTTCGCGGGGCCGCTCGCCGCCACGATGCTCGGCGACTTCGGCGCGGACGTCATCAAGGTCGAGCACCCGCGCAAGCCCGACCCGTCCCGTGGGCACGGCCCGTCGAAGGACGGCGTCGGGCTCTGGTGGAAGCTCCTCGGCCGGAACAAGCGCACGATGACGCTCGACCTCTCCACACCCGGCGGTCGCGAGACCCTCCTGCGTCTGGCCGCCACCGCGGACGTGGTCGTCGAGAACTTCCGCCCGGGGACCCTGGAGAAGTGGGACCTCGGCTGGGAGGAGCTGAGCGGGGCGAACCCCCGCCTCGTCCTGGCCCGCGTCACGGGCTTCGGCCAGTTCGGCCCGTACTCCCGACGCCCCGGCTTCGGCACGCTCGCGGAGGCGATGAGCGGCTTCGCCGCGATCACCGGCGAACCGGACGGGCCGCCCACCCTGCCGCCCTTCGGCCTCGCCGACTCGATCGCGGGGCTCGCGACGGCGTACGCGGTGATGACGGCGCTCGCGGCCCGTGACCGGACGGGCCAGGGCCAGGTGGTGGACATGGCGATCATCGAGCCGATCCTCACGGTCCTGGGCCCGCAGCCGCTCTGGTACGACCAGCTGGACCACGTCCAGCCCCGCACCGGCAACCGCTCCACCAACAACGCGCCCCGCAACACCTACCGGACGGCGGACGGCAGTTGGGTCGCCGTCTCCACCTCCGCCCAGTCGATCGCCGAGCGCGTGATGCGCCTGGTGGGCCGCCCGGAGCTGATCTCCGAGCCCTGGTTCGCGACGGGCGCGGACCGCGCGGCCCACGCGGACGTGCTCGACGGGGCGGTCGGCGACTGGATCGCCCTGCACAGCCGCGCGGAGGTGATCGAGGCCTTCGAGAAGGCGGAGGCGGCGGTCGCCCCCATCCAGGACGTACGCGACGTGATGACCGATCCCCAGTACGCGGCCCTGGACACCGTCACCACGGTCGACGACCCGGAGCTCGGCCCGCTGCGCATGCAGAACGTCCTCTTCCGCCTCTCCGAGACCCCGGGCTCGATCGGCTGGGCGGGCCGCCCGCACGGGGCGGACACGGACGAGGTCCTGGCCGAACTCGGCCTGACGGAAGGGGAGATCGAGGGCCTTCGCAAGGAGGGCGCGCTGTGAGGGACACCCCTCTGACCTGGCTGTACGCGCCCGGAGACCGGCCGTCCGTGGTGGCGAAGGCCCTGCTCGCGGGCGCCGACGCGGTCATCGTCGACCTGGAGGACGCGGTCGGCCAGGACCGCAAGGAGTACGCGCGATCGGCGACGGCCGAACTGCTCACCCAGACTCCCGCAGTCCCGGTCCACGTCCGCGTGAACGCGCTGGACGGGCCCTTGGCCGAGGCCGACCTCCGGGCGATCGCGCATCTGCCCGGGGTCACCGGCCTGCGCCTGCCCAAGGTGACCTGCCCCGCCGACGTCGTGCGCGTCGCGGAACGGGCGGCCCCCGCGGACGGCGGCGCTCCGGCCCTGCACGCCCTCATCGAATCGGCCGTGGGCCTGGAGCACGCCTTCGCCATCGCCACCGCACACCCGGCCCTGCACGGGCTCTCCCTCGGCGAGGCGGACCTCCGTGCGGACCTTGGCGTACGTGACGACGCGGGCCTCGACTGGTCCCGCGCGCGCGTGGTGGTGGCTGCCCGAGCGGCGGGGCTCGCACCGCCCGCGCAGTCGGTCTACCCGGACATCCGTGACATCGAGGGCCTGACGGCATCCTGCGCGCACGGCCGTTCCCTGGGCTTCCTGGGGCGCGCGGCGATCCACCCCCGCCAGCTCCCGGCCATCGAGCGCGCCTACCTCCCCACTCCGGAGGAGACCGACCGCGCCGAGCAGATCGTCAAGGCGTCCACGACGGAGTCGGGCGCCCTGGCACTCCCGGACGGCACGTTCGTGGACGAGGCCGTGGTGGAGGGCGCGCGGCGGGTCCTCGACCTCGCGCGACGGCGCCCATAGCGATGGGGCCGCCGGATCGGTGATCCGGCGGCCCCGTCGACGTACGAAGCAGGGAGCGTGTCAGCCCTTCTTGGCGGACTCGGCGCCGTCCTTGTCCTTGTCCGCTTCCTTGTCCCCTGAGTCCTCGGCGGCGTCGTCCTTGGACTTGGGCTCCGTGTCCTCGTCCGCGTCCTCCGCGGCGTCCGAGGGGCCGTCGCCGTCGGGCGCGGGCTCGACGACCTCCTCGCGGCCGGGGCGGGACCTCGCCGAGAGCACGAAGTACACGACGGCGAGCACGAACACGGCGATGGCGGTCCACACGTTGAGCCGCAGACCGAGGACGTGGTGCGCGTCGTCCACGCGCATGTACTCGATCCAGCCGCGCCCGGCGCAGTACGACGCGACGTACAGCGCGAACGCCCGGCCGTGTCCCAGCTTGAAGCGGCGGTCGGCCCAGATGACCAGGAAGCCGACGCCGATGCACCAGAGGGATTCGTAGAGGAACGTCGGGTGGTACGTGCCGGGCACCCGGCCGTCCTCCGCCGACGTGATCTTCAGCGCCCACGGCAGATCCGTGGCCTTGCCGTACAGCTCCTGGTTGAACCAGTTGCCCCAGCGGCCGATCGCCTGGGCGAAGGCGATGCCGGGGGCGAGGGCGTCGGCCCAGGCCGGCAGCGGGATGCCCCGCCGGCGACAGCCGATCCAGGCGCCGACCGCGCCGAACGCGATCGCGCCCCAGATACCGAGGCCCCCCTCCCAGATCTTGAAGGCGTCCACCCAGTCACGGCCCTCGCTGAAGTACAGCTGGTAGTCCGTGATCACGTGGTAGAGACGCCCGCCCACGAGGCCGAACGGCACGGCCCAGACGGAGATGTCGGCCACGGTGCCTGGGCGGCCCCCGCGAGCGATCCACCGCTTGTTGCCGAGCCAGACGGCGACGAAGACGCCGATGATGATGCAGAACGCGTAGCCGCGCAACGGAATGGGTCCGAGTTCGACCACACCGCGCGACGGGCTGGGAATGAAGGCAAGGTCCATGGCAGATCCGACGCTACCGTGCCGGGCGGTGCTCAAGGCAACCAGCCCGGCTACGTCTCCATAACAGGGGCTTGGAACGAGGGCTCACGCCCTGCCACTGCTAGCCCCTGTTGGCCTCCTCCACCTTCGCCTTCAACTTCGCCGGGGTCAGCGGGTTCTTCTGGTCGCCGAAGATGTTCTTGCCGTCGAGCAGCACGCTCGGCGTGCCCTGCAGGCCCGCTTCCTGGAACGCCTTGTTCGACTCGGTGGCCCAGCTGTCGTGCTTGCCGTCGTCCACGCACTTCTTGAAGGAGTCGGTGACGAGGCCGTCCACCTTGCCCGCGAGCTCGATCAGCTTGCTGTTCTTGCTGAACGCGTCGTCCGTCTCCGCGGGCTGGTTCGTGAACAGCACGTCGTGGTACGGAGTGAACTTACCGGCGTCCTGGGCGCAGGCCGCGGCGTTGGCCGCGCGCAGGGAGCCGCTGCCGCCCATGTTCCCGTCGATGATCGTCGCCAGGTGATACTCGACCTTGAGCTGGCCCTTGGCGGTGAGCTCGTGGATCGTCTTGCGGTACATGTCCTCGAACTGCTTGCAGGCGGGGCAGCGGAAGTCCTCCCAGATGGTGAGGGTGGACTTGGCGCCGGCCTTGCCGACGGGGATCGCGAGCTGATCCTCGCCGCTCGCCCCCTTGGGGGCTGACAAGGGGCCCGAAGTCTCCTTGTCGTCACCTGAGTTGGCGGCGACGAGACCGGCCACGGCGGCGAGCCCGAGCACGCCCACGACGGCGGCACTCACGATCAACACCCTGCGCTGCTTGTCCCGCCCCTTCTGCCGCTCTCGCTCTTCCGCCAGCCGGTCGCGGGCCGCACGCTTTCCCTCACGGTTCTTCTCGCTCACACCCCGCCAACGAACCGGGGAGGCACGAGCATGCCTCCCCGGTCCCAGGTCCACCCGTACGAGTTACGCGTTGCCGCGGACCCCCTGGGCGAGATCACCCGCGAGCGCGCGGACGGCGGCCAGGCCCGAGGCCTCGTCCTCGGCGTCCAGCAGCCGCTGCACGAAGGCCGACCCGACGATCACGCCGTCGGCGAAGCCCGCGACCTCGGAGGCCTGCTTGGCGTTAGAGACGCCGAGGCCGACGCAGACCGGCAGGTCGGTGGTGGCCTTGGTGCGCCGGACCAGTTCCTGCGCCTGCTCCCCGACGGACTCACGGGTGCCCGTGACGCCCATCAGCGACGCCGCGTAGACGAATCCCGAGCCGGCCGCCGTGATGGTGGCGAGCCGCTCGTCCTTGCTGCTCGGCGCGACGACGAAGACCGTCGCGAGGCCGTGCTTCTGGGCGTGCTCCCTCCAGAGCGCCGACTCCTGGACAGGCAGGTCGGGCAGGATGCACCCGGCGCCGCCCGCCTCGGCCAGCTCGGCGGTGAAGCGCTCGATGCCGTAGCGGTCGATCGGGTTCCAGTACGTCATGATCAGCACCGGCTTGCCGGTCGCCTCGTGGGCCTCGCGCACCGTGCGCATCACGTCGGCGATCTTCAGGCCCGCCTTGAGCGCGATGTCGTCGGCGGTCTGGATGACGGGGCCGTCGAGGACGGGGTCGCTGTGCGGCAGCCCGACCTCCACGACGTCGGCTCCGCCGTCGAAGACGGCCTTGATGGCCGCGATGCCGCCGTCCACGGTCGGGAACCCGGCCGGCAGGTAGGCGATGAGGGCCGAGCGGCCCTCGGACTTGGCCGCGGCGAGAGTCTCGTCCAACAGCCGGCCCTGACCACCGATAAATACAGTGCCGCTCACTTGGCGTCCCCCTCGATCTCCGCGCCGGTGCCTGCCGCGTCCGCCTCGACGGCGGCGTCCGTGTCGTACAGGCCGAAGTAGCGCGCGGCCGTGTCCATGTCCTTGTCGCCGCGCCCGGACAGGTTGATGATGATCAGCCCGTCCTTGCCCAGCTCCTTGCCGACGTCGAGCGCCCCGGCGAGCGCGTGGGCGCTCTCGATGGCCGGGATGATGCCCTCGGTGCGCGACAGGAGACGCAGGGCCTGCATGGCCGCGTCGTCGGTGACGGCGCGGTACTCGCCGCGGCCGCTGTCCTTGAGGAAGGCGTGCTCGGGGCCGATGCCCGGGTAGTCGAGTCCGGCGGAGATCGAGTAGGGCTCGGTGATCTGCCCTTCCTCGTCCTGGAGGACGTACGACCGGGAGCCGTGCAGGATCCCCGGCTCTCCGGCGGTCAGCGTGGCCGCGTGCTCGCCTGTGTCGATGCCGTGGCCTGCGGGCTCGCACCCGATGAGCCGGACGTCGGCGTCCGGGATGAAGGCGTGGAAGAGACCGATGGCGTTCGAGCCGCCGCCCACGCAGGCGACGGCGGCGTCGGGCAGCCGTCCCGCGCGCTCCAGGATCTGGCGCCGCGCCTCCACCCCGATGACACGGTGGAAGTCACGCACCATGGCGGGGAAGGGGTGCGGGCCCGCGACGGTCCCGAAGAGGTAGTGCGTGCGGTCGACGTTGGCGACCCAGTCGCGGAACGCCTCGTTGATGGCGTCCTTCAGGGTCCTGCTGCCGGACTTCACGGCGATGACCTCGGCGCCGAGCATCCGCATGCGGGCCACGTTCAGGGCCTGGCGCTCGGTGTCGATCTCACCCATGTAGATGGTGCATTCGAGGCCGAAGAGCGCGCAGGCGGTGGCGGTGGCGACGCCGTGCTGTCCGGCGCCGGTCTCCGCGATGACACGGGTCTTGCCCATGCGCTTGGTGAGCAGGGCCTGGCCGAGCACGTTGTTGATCTTGTGCGAGCCGGTGTGGTTCAGGTCCTCGCGCTTGAGGAAGATCCGTGCGCCTCCCGCGTGTTCCGCGAAGCGGGGCACTTCGGTGAGGCTGCTGGGCCTGCCGGTGTAGTTGACGAGCAGGTCGTCGAGCTCGGCGGCGAAGGCGGGGTCACTCTTCGCCTTGTCGTACTCGACGGCGACCTCGTCCACGGCGGCGACCAGCGCCTCCGGGATGAATTTGCCGCCGAACGCGCCGAAGTAGCCCTCGGCGCTGGGGACTTGACCCTCGGGGTCGGGGTGGAAGTACTCGCTGGACATGCCTCTACCTCACATGGCGGGAATGGGTGATCTGCGATGCGATCGCCCCCGCCAGGGGCGCGGGAACCGCGCGAGCAAGCCCCACCGGGGTGAGGACGGCTACGCGCCGTGAAGGACGGACGATTCGTCCGGCCGACGCGACGCCGTGGCTGGTCGCGCAATTCCCCGCGCCCCTGACGGGGCGCTCGGCCATCGCATCCCGTTCACCTGACCCGGTTCATCGCCGATGACGTACCGCACCCTGCGGCCATGCACACGCCGCGCCGGCGCCCGGCAGCCGCGAGGGCGGCAACCGGGTGCGAGGCGGACGGCGATGGACATGGGCGGGGTCAGCTCCGCCCGTGCCGCAGGGCCGGGTGCGCGCCCGCGGCGACCAGGTCGGAGACCGCGCCCTTCGGGTCGCGGCCGGTCACGAGGGACTCCCCGACAAGGACCGCGTCGGCGCCCGCGTTGGCGAACGCGATGAGGTCGTGCGGCCCGCGCACACCGGACTCGGCGATCTTGACGACGCTGTCCGGCAGCTCGGGCGCGACGCGCTCGAAGGTGGAGCGGTCGACCTTCAGGGTCTTGAGGTCGCGGTTGTTGACGCCGATGACCCGCGCGCCCGCGTCCACGGCCCGCTCGGCCTCGTCCTCGTCGTGCACCTCGACGATCGGCGTGAGACCGATCGAATGGGCGCGCTCGATGAGCGACTCCAGGGCGGGCTGCTCCAGGGCGGCCACGATCAGGAGGGCGAGGTCGGCGCCGTACGCGCGGGCCTCCCACAGCTGGTACGAGGTGACGATGAAGTCCTTGCGGAGCACCGGGATGTCGACCTTGGCCCGGACGGCCTCCAGGTCGGCGAGCGAACCGCCGAAGCGGCGCTCCTCGGTGAGCACGGAGATGACGGCGGCGCCGCCCGCTTCGTAGTCCGCGGCCAGGCCCGCCGGGTCGGCGATCGCGGCGAGCGCACCCTTGGACGGGCTGGAACGCTTGACCTCGCAGATGACCTTGACGCCGTCGCCGCGGAGCGCGGCGACCCCGTCCTTGGCCGCAGGAGCCTTCGCCGCGCGCTCCTTGAGCTCGTCGAGGCTGACGCGCGCCTGCCGCTCCGCGAGGTCGGCACGGACTCCGTCGATGATCTCGTCGAGCACACTCACGCGAGCGGCCCCCTTCCCTGACGGTGAAGCTTTTGTTTGAACCTCAAGCTGTTCGGCTGCCTCATCAGGCATTCCGATGGTCACTGCGATGGTATCCGCAGGAGGGCGAAGGCCCCGCATCCGGTTGACGCCAGTCCCGCGATCTGGACACTCTTCACCCCTGCGGCCTGCGGTTTCGCCGCGTGTCACGGATGCAGCCATGCCCCGAACGGCAGATTGCGTACGAGGGTGAACACCGCGACGAGGACCCCGATCCCGTACAGCTGTGCGGGCCCCAACGCGATCCGCAGCCGACGCCCGCGCACCGCGTGCGCCGCCCAGAGGGTCCACACGACCGCGAAGACGGCGTACCCGACGACGGCGAGCGCGTTGGCACCGAGGGCCGCGGTGAGATCGCCGTGGATGAAGGCGTGGGCGCTGCGCAGGCCGCCACAGCCGGGGCAGAACACGCCGGTGAGCTGCAGCAGCGGGCAGGTGGGGTAGTGGCCGGGCTCGTTCGGGTCGACCGTCCCCACGTAGGCGAAGGCCGCGACCACCGAGCCGAGCACGCCGAGGGGCACGGCGAGCCGCCGCAGTACGGGGCCGACGGGTGGTGCCGCGCTCTCGGGTTCAGCGTTCACCCGATGCATTCTGCCCTTCCGCGGCGGCCCGTGCCCGACAGGGAGACGCGAAAGGAGGCCGCCCCGGCGCCTGCCGGGACCGCCTCCCACGTACGTCGGTGAGACTCGGCCTCGCTCAGCCCTCGGAGTGCGCGAGCTGGCCCTGGCCCTGCGGCTGCGGGCTGCGCTTCGCCTGGCCGAGGCCCGCGGCACGCATCGCCATGCCCACGACGCCACCGGCGGCGATGACGACCATGCCGGCCCAGAAGCCCAGCGGGTTGGCCAGCACCATGAAGGCACCCGAAATGCAGAAACCGATGAAGGCGATGATGACGCCGGTCCAGGCGGCCGGGGTGTGTCCGTGGCTTGTGCCCGCCATGACTTGCTCCTCGTTGCTGTATGCGTGGGTGAGTCGAGCGCTCACCGGTCCATTGTCCCGTACTCGCGCGCGGCGTGAGCGCGGGGGTCACGCCTCGCGCGTCGGGTCCTCGCCGCGGTCGAGGGCCTTCCACAGGTCCTCGGGCCGGTCCGGGTCCACCTTCGGCGGCGCCTTGCGCGGGCGCGGGGCGCCGTCGCGTTCGTAGCGTCCCGACATGGCGGGCCAGGACCTGCCGTACGTCAGGGCCAGCAGACCGGCGATCAGGATCAGCGCGCCCGCGGCGGCCGCGGCGTACGGCCAGGCGGTGTGGCTGAGATCACCGATCGTGGCTGCGGCGTCGCCGGAGGCCTCGGCGGCCTTCTCGTCGAGCGCGCCGCTGTCGTTCGCGGCGAGGAGGGCGGCGGCCACGGTGCCCGCGCCGCTCAGCGCGAGCAGCAGCGAGACCAGCACCCGCCCGGCCTTGCGGACGGCGAAGACGGCCACGAGCGCGGCGAGCCCCACTATCGCCAGGGCCGCGGGCACGCCCGTGACATCGCTGCCCGTGGCGCTCAGCGGCAGCTCGCCGCCGGCCACGGAAGCGGTGCCCTTCGCCCAGGTCTGGCGGGACGCGAGCAGCGCGAGGGCCGCGCCGACCGCGCCGAACAGGAGGGCCACGGCGATGCTGCGACGACCGCTGCGCTGGGCCCGGGTCTCGGGCTCGGCGTCGGCCTCGGGGGCGTCGGCGGCCTGGGTGCGGGGCGGTGGTACGGCAGAAGTCACCCCTCCACTATCCCTCACGTCCATCGGGACGCCGCAGCCGGTTCGCCGTGTGGACCGCCCGCAGGACCGCCGCAGCCTTGTTGCGGCACTCGGTGTCCTCGGCCACCGGGTCGGAGTCGGCGACGACCCCGGCCCCGGCCTGGACATATGCCGTGCCCTCGCGCAGGAGCGCCGTACGGATGGCGATGGCGGTGTCGGAGTCGCCCGCGAAGTCGAGATATCCGACACAGCCGCCGTACAGGCCGCGCCGGGAGGGTTCGAGCTCGTCGATGATCTGCATCGCCCGGGGCTTGGGAGCGCCGGAGAGGGTTCCGGCGGGGAAGCAGGCGGTGAGGACGTCGAAGGCGGTGCGGCCATCGGCGACCTGTCCGGTGACCGTCGACACGATGTGCATGACGTGGGAGTACTTCTCGATGGACATGAAGTCGACGACCTCGACCGAGCCGGGCTCGCAGACGCGGCCCAGGTCGTTGCGGCCCAGGTCGACCAACATCAGGTGCTCGGCCCGCTCCTTGGGGTCGGCGAGCAGTTCGTCGGCGAGCGCCTGGTCATCCTGCGGCGTCGCGCCGCGCGGCCGGGTGCCCGCGATGGGGTGCACCATGGCGCGCCCGTCCTCGACCTTGACGAGCGCCTCGGGGGACGAGCCCACCACGTCGAAGCCGTCGAAGCGGAAGAGGTACATGTACGGCGACGGGTTGGTGGCCCGCAGCACGCGGTAGACGTCCAACGCGCTCGCGTCACAAGGGGTTTCGAAGCGCTGCGAGGGGACGACCTGGAAGGCCTCGCCCGCGCGGATGCGCTCCTTGATGTCCTCGACGGCTTCCTGGTACTGCTCGCCGCCCCACAGCGCGGTGTACGGAGGGAGCTCGGACGGCGGCAGCGCGGCCGGGGGCTGGGAGACGGCCCGCGACAGGTCGGCCTCCATGGCGTCGAGCCGCGCGACCGCGTCGGCGTACGCCTCGTCGACGCCCGTCTCCAGGTCGTTGTGGTTGATCGCGTTGGCGATCAGGAGCACGGAGCCGTCCCAGTGGTCGAGGACGGCGAGGTCGCTGGTGAGCAGCATGGTCAGCTCGGGCAGCTTGAGGTCGTCCCGCTCGCCGGGGCCGATCTTCTCCAGGCGCCGCACGATGTCGTACCCGAGGTACCCGACCATCCCGCCGGTGAAGGGCGGCATCCCGGACGCCAGGTCGTGCGGCGTGTGCAGGGCCTGGACGGTGGCGCGCAGGGCGTCGAGGGGGTCGCCGGACGCGGGGACGCCGACGGGCGGGGTGCCGAGCCAGTGCGCCTCGCCGTCGCGGGTGGTGAGAGTGGCGGCGCTGCGGACGCCGACGAAGGAGTAGCGGGACCACGAGCGGCCGTTCTCCGCGGACTCCAGGAGGAAGGTGCCGGTGCGCTCGGCGGCGAGCTTGCGGTAGAGCCCGACAGGAGTGTCGCCGTCCGCGAGGAGCTTGCGGCTGACGGGGATCACTCGGCGGTCGCTCGCGAGCTTGCGGAAGGTCTCGAGATCCATGGGGAGGAGCTTACGGCCGTGTGGGTGGGCCGCTGTGTTGCTGGTCGATCCGTGGAACGCGAGCCACTAGAAGGGGACGATGACGACCACCAAGCGCCGCAGGCTGCCCGCCCTCGCCCTCCTCCTCGTCTCGACCGCGTTCGCGGCCTCCGCCCCCGAACCGGTGGTGTGGCCCGCCCCCAAGGACGTACCCGAGAGGGTCCGGGCGGCGGGCCTTCAGATGCTCGACTCCGAGGCGATGGACATGCACATCCACACCACCCTGAAGGTGTACTCCGGCACAAACCCCGTCACGGTCCCCGCGGACATCGGCATCGACCGCTCGGGCCCGAAGCCGCGCTACAGCCCGCTGCACACGCATGACACGACCGGCACCCTGCACGTGGAGTCGGAGGAGTGGCGGGACTTCACCCTGGGTCAGTTCATGACCGAGTGGGGCATCAGCGGGGTACGGGAGAAGTGCCGTGCCGATGTCGCCGGCCGCGCCTGGGCCGGCGACCCGTCCCGCATCGTGCTGCGGGACGGGGAGACGATCACGCTTCGGTGCCGGTGAAGGTGACCGGGAGCGAGTCGGCGTCGAAGCACGTGCGGGAGCCCGTGTGACAGGCGGCGCCGATCTGGTCGACCTGGACCAGGACGGTGTCCGCGTCGCAGTCGAGTGCCACGGACTTCACGTACTGGAAGTGGCCGGACGTGTCGCCCTTGACCCAGTACTCCTGGCGGCTGCGCGACCAGTAGGTGCAGCGCCCTGTGGTGAGCGTGCGGTGCAGCGCCTCGTCGTCCATCCAGCCCAGCATCAGTACCTCGCCGGTGTCGTACTGCTGGGCGACGGCGGGGACGAGGCCGTCCGCGTCGCGCTTGAGGCGGGCGGCGATCTCGGGGTCGAGGCTGCTGGGCGGGGGCGAAACGGTCATGGGGCCATTGTGCCGCGCCTCGGGGAGCTGTCCTGGCCATGTCCACTGGATGAGAGGGGCGGCTCGGATGCGCCTCCATGAGGGGTGGCGGCCGGGTGACGGGTGGGCGGACCAGGTACCGAGTCGTAGGCTGGGTGGTATGTCGACCCATGCCAAGCGTGAACGACTTCTCCTCGCCGATCTGTTGGAGGCGCAGGGACCTGACGCCCCCACCCTCTGCGAGGGCTGGAACACCCGTGATCTCGCGGCCCATGTGGTGGTCCGCGAGCGCCGCGCGGACGCCGCGGGCGGGCTGCTGATCAAGCAGCTGGCCTCGCGCCTGGAGCGAGTGCAGGCCGAGTTCGCCGCGAAGCCGTACGAGGAACTGATCCAGCTGATCAGGACCGGGCCGCCGCGCTTCTCCCCCTTCTCCCTCAAGCAGATCGACGAGGCGTCGAACGCCGTCGAGTTCTACGTCCACACCGAGGACGTGCGCCGCGCCCAGCCCGACTGGACGCCGCGCGAGCTCGACCCGGTCTTCTCGGACGCCCTGTGGTCCCGCCTGGAGCGGATGGCCCGCCTGGTGGGCCGCAAGGCCCCGGTGGGCGTGGTCCTGCGGCGCCCGGACGGCCAGACGGCGGTGGCGCACCGCGGCACTCCCGTGGTGACGGTGACCGGACAGCCGTCCGAGCTGGTGATGTTCGCCCACGGGCGGCAGGACGTGGCCGACGTCGATCTTGACGGGGACAAGGACGCGATCGCCCGACTGCACGAGACGAAGCAACTGGGCATCTGATGATCAGGGTCGCGATGACCGGAGTGTACGTGGACGACGTGGCCAAGGCCCACGCCTTCTACACGGACGTCCTGGGCTTCGAGACCCGGCATCACGTGGACATGGTGGCCGGACAGGTCTTCGTCACCGTGGGGGCGGCCGGCGCGCAGCCGGACGTGGAACTCCTGCTCGAACCGGGCGAGGGCCCCATTGCGGAGCCCTATCGCAAGGCGCTGCACGAGGCGGGGATCCCCTGCATCGTCTTCGGCGTCGATGATGTCCGGGCCGAACATGAACGGCTGGTGGGCCTCGGGGTGCGGTTCACTCAGGGGCCCGAGGAGCAGGGACCGGTGATCACCGCGGTGCTCGACGACACGGTGGGGAACCTGGTGCAGCTGATGCAGGCCGCGGGGTAGGCCCGTCCCCTCACCCGGGGGGGTGCGGGCTTCCCCGATCCAGGGCGGGGTCGCTCGGGGGCAGGCCGGTGGTGGCGTGTGTGTCAGAGCCGGGGTGGGGCAGTCGGCAGTTCGGCCGCCCGCAGCCCTCGCGAGCTCAGGCCGTATACGCCGGCCAGCACGCACGTCGCCGCACTGGCGGTGAAGACGGGGGCCGTGCCCCACATCCCCACGGCCCATCCCGTCAAGGGATACGTCAGCGGCGCCACGCCCAGGCTGACCAAGCCGCCGACGGACGCGACCCGACCGATGTACGCGGGGTCCGCCTCCGTCTGCATCAGCGCCGCGGACAGCGCGCCGGTGAGCCCCACCAGGAGACCGACGAGCAGTGCCACCCCGGCCGCTACCGGCAGACTCGGCACGTACGCCACGACTCCGATCCCCACGGCTCCCACGGCGCACGTCACGGACAGCACGAGCCCCGCCCTCGGCAGCCGCCCCCGCACGGTCAGCAGGAGCGCCGAGCCCCCGGCCCCCGCGCCGAACCCGGCGATGACCAGGCCCACTCCCGAGGCGCCCCAGCCGCGCTCGTCGGCCAGCATGGTGAGCCCGATGTTCAGCGGCCCGACGAAGCCCAGGTCCGCCAGGGCCACGACGACCATCAGTGGGCCGAGGATCCGGTGCCGCCTGATGTACCGCAGCCCGTCGCCCAGGTCGTCCCACGCGGTGCGCCCACGGCCCTCCGCCCCTTCGTCAGGGGGCAGCTTCCCGATACGAACGGACACGAGCAGCGGCAGCGACACCGCGAAGAGCAGCCCGGCGATACCGAACGCCGTGGCCGATCCGCCGAGTGCGACGCCGAGGCCGCCGAGCGGCGCCCCCACCACGTTGGCGAGGCGGATCACCAGGCCCCGCATGCCCTGTACGCGGGCCAGTTGATGCCGTTCGGTGATGCGTGCCGGAAGCGCACCCACCGCCGGCATGAACAGCGCGTCGACCACGCCGAAGACGAAGCCGAGCGCGGCGAGCAGCCACACTCCGGGGCTCGTCCCGATCAGCGTCGCCGCTACCGCGAACACCGCGACGCACCGCACAGCGTCACTGCCGATGACGACCCGGCGCGGCCCGAACCGGTCGGCGAAGACTCCCCCGCCCAGCATCAGGAGCGCACGTGGCACGGCACTGACGGCCATGACCACACCCGCCTGGGCGGGGCTCCCGGACTGGATGGCCGCCCAGGACAGGGCGAGGAAGAAGACGTTGTCGCCGACCGCGGACGCGCTGTACGCGCTCAGCCAGCGCAGCACATTGCCGTCCCGATGCGCCGGTTTCCCGGTGACGGAAGCTGTACGTATACCGGTCGTGGTCACGTGGGGCAGCCCTCTCAGAGCCGGAAGGGAAAACTGGCCAGGTGCAGCGCGACGTTCTCGCGCCCCTCGGTGTCGCCCGCCGCCTCGGCGGCCTTGCCCTGCGCCTCGTACGTCTTGATCAGGGCGTGGATCTCGGCGTTGAGCCGGGTGAGTTCGGCCGGGTTCAGGCGGGCGAGGAAGTCCGACTGGTCCGCCGCCATGCGCCACTCGGCGCCCCAGGCCCCCTGCTGGGCGAGATAGGTCTCGTACTGCTCTTCCCGATGAGCGATCAGAGTGCGGATGACGGCCGTGTGCGTGGCCGCCCCCTCCGGCGTGTCCTTGAAGTCCTCGTGCCGGAAGCTCAGGGTGTCCTGCGCCACCTGCCACCACCGCTCCCGCGCGTCCCCGCTCTGCACCTCGGCTTCCACGATCAGGCCGTGCTCCGCCAGCTTGCGCAGGTGGTAGCTGACCAGCGAGACCGCCTCGTCGACCTGCGCGGCCAGTTGCGACGCGGTCGACGGGCCGGCCACCCGCAGCGTGCCGTAGACCTTCAGACGCAGCGGATGGCCGAAGGCCTTGAGCGTGCCGACGTCCGTGATGCGGCGAAACTCTTCGGGCTTGGAGGGCTTGGAGGGCTTGGAGGGCCTGGAAGCCTTGGGCTGCTTGTCGTTCATGGCTTCACCGTAGGTACGAAAGAAAACTTGCGCAATATAAATTGCGCAACTTTCCCTTCGCATCTCGGCGGCAATAAGCCCTGGCCACCCAGTGACCAGGGCCTACGCAGAAAGACCGCCTCAGCGGACGGGGTGTCCCGCCCCCCGAAGCTCGTCCTTCACCTCGCCGATCCGCAGATCCCCGAAGTGGAAGACCGACGCCGCGAGCACCGCGTCCGCGCCCGCCGCGATCGCGGGCGGGAAGTGGTCCAGGCGGCCCGCGCCGCCGGACGCGATCACCGGGACGGTGACGTGACGGCGTACCGCCGCGATCATCTCGATGTCGTAGCCGTCCTTCGTGCCGTCCGCGTCCATCGAGTTGAGCAGGATCTCGCCCGCGCCCAACTCGGCGGCCTGGTGCGCCCATTCGACGGCGTCGATCCCGGCGGACTTGCGGCCGCCGTGGGTCGTGACCTCGAAGGACCCGGACGCGGTGCGCCGCGCGTCGACCGAGAGGACGAGCACCTGGCGCCCGAACCGCTCCGCGATCTCGCGGATCAGTTCCGGCCGTGCGATGGCGGCCGTGTTCACGCCCACCTTGTCCGCGCCCGCGCGCAGCAGCTTGTCGACGTCCTCGGCCGTGCGGACCCCGCCACCCACCGTGAGCGGGATGAAGACCTGCTCGGCGGTGCGGCGGACCACGTCGTACGTCGTCTCGCGGTTGCCCGAGGACGCGGTGATGTCCAGGAAGGTGAGCTCGTCGGCGCCCTCGGCGTCGTACACCTTGGCCATCTCGACGGGGTCGCCCGCGTCGCGCAGGTTCTGGAAGTTGACGCCCTTGACGACCCGGCCGTTGTCCACGTCCAGGCAGGGGATCACGCGTACGGAGAGAGTCATTCCGTCTCACCTGCCCGTGGGCGGTACGCCTCCACCTCGACCTCGACCACCAGACTCGGGTCGATGAAACCGGAGACGATGATCATCGACGCCGCGGGGCGGACGTCGTCGAACAGCTCCTTGTGGGCCCGGCCGACCTCTTCCACGTCCCGCGCGTGGGTCAGGTACATGCGGGTGCGTACGACGTGCTCGCGGCCGAGGCCCAGCTGCTTCAGCGCCTCGACGGCGGTGTGGAAGGCGTTGGCCGCCTGTTCGTAGGGGGTCCCGGCGTCTATGACGCCGTTCACCACCGACGTACAACCCGACACCAGGACAAGGCCGTTCGGCAGCTCGACGGCGCGGGAGTAGCCGATGGCCTCCTCCCAGGGTCCGCCCGAGCTCACCCTGCGGACGACGCCCCCGTTGTCACTCATGACGACGCCACCGCGGCGAGGGCCTCTTCGAGCGTGAAGGCCTTCGCGTAGAGCGCCTTGCCGACGATCGCGCCCTCGACGCCCTGCGGGACGAGCTCGGCGATCGCCCGCAGGTCGTCCAGGGACGAAACCCCGCCGGACGCGACCACCGGGCGGTCCGTCGCCGCGCAGACGTTGCGCAGGAGCTCCAGATTCGGGCCCTGCAGCGTGCCGTCCTTGGCGATGTCGGTGACGACGTAGCGGGCGCAGCCCTCGGAGTTGAGGCGCTCCAGGGTCTCGTAGAGGTCGCCGCCGTCGCGGGTCCAGCCGCGGCCGCGCAGCGTCGTGCCGCGTACGTCGAGGCCCACCGCGATCTTGTCGCCGTGCTCGGCGATGACCTTGGCGACCCAGTCCGGGGTCTCCAGGGCGGCGGTGCCGAGGTTCACGCGGGTGCAGCCGGTGGCGAGGGCCGCGGCGAGCGTGTCGTCGTCGCGGATGCCGCCGGACAGTTCGACCTTGATGTCCATGGCCGCGGTGACCTCGGAGATCAGCGCGCGGTTGTCGCCGGTGCCGAACGCGGCGTCCAGGTCGACGAGGTGCAGCCACTCGGCGCCCGACCGCTGCCAGGAGAGGGCGGCCTCAAGGGGGGAGCCGTAGGAGGTCTCCGATCCGGACTCGCCGTGGACGAGGCGTACGGCCTGGCCGTCGCGGACGTCGACGGCGGGGAGGAGTTCGAGCTTGCTCACAGAAATCCCTGACATCCCTAGAGGGTTCCGATCCAGTTGGTGAGGAGCTGGGCGCCGGCGTCGCCGGACTTCTCGGGGTGGAACTGCGTGGCCCACAGCGCGCCGTTCTCGACGGTGGCCACGAAGGGCTCGCCGTGCGTGGTCCAGGCGACCTTGGGCGCGCGGAAGGAGGGGTTGCCCGCCTCGAAGTCCCAGTGGTGCACGGCGTACGAGTGCACGAAGTAGTAGCGGGCTTCGGCGTCGAGGCCCGCGAACAGTTCGGAGCCCTCCGGCGCCTGGACCGTGTTCCAGCCCATGTGCGGGACGATGTCGGCCTTGAGCGGCTCGACGGTGCCGGGCCACTCGTCGAGGCCCTCGGCCTCCACGTCGTGCTCGATGCCGCGCGCGAAGAGGATCTGCATGCCGACGCAGATGCCCATCACGGGACGGCCGCCCGCGAGCCTGCGGCCCACGATCCAGTCGCCGCGCGCCTCCCTGAGCCCCTGCATGCAGGCGGCGAAGGCGCCGACGCCGGGGACGAGGAGGCCGTCGGCGTTCATGGCCGTTTCATAGTCACGGGTGATCTCGACCTCCGCGCCCGCGCGCGCGAGGGCGCGCTCGGCGGAACGGACGTTCCCGAAGCCGTAGTCGAAGACGACGACCTTCTTGGGAGCGGTCATACGTGGATCAGCTCCCCTCAGTTCCAGTAGTCGAGCCGCATGATCCCCGCGACCAGGCACATGGCCGCGCCGATGGAGAGCAGCGTGATCAGGCTCTTGGGCATCCCCTGCTTGACGAAGGAGATGATGCCGCCGATCAGGAAGAGACCGACGACGATCAGGATGGTGTTGAGACCGGTCATGGCTTTACAGCGCGCCCTTCGTGGAGGGGAGGATCCCGACGGCACGCGGGTCGCGCTCCGATGCGTAGCGCAGCGCGCGGGCCAGGGCCTTGAACTGGCACTCCACGATGTGGTGGGCGTTGCGGCCGTAGGGCACGTGCACGTGCAGGGCGATCTGGGCCTGCGCGACGAAGGACTCCAGGATGTGCCGGGTCATCGTCGTGTCGTACGTGCCGATCATCGGCGCCATGGTCTCGGGCTCGGTGTGCACGAGGTAGGGGCGGCCGCTCAGGTCGACGGTCACCTGGGCGAGCGACTCGTCGAGCGGGACCGTGCAGTTGCCGAAGCGGTAGATGCCGACCTTGTCGCCGAGCGCCTGCTTGAAGGCGGCGCCCAGGGCGAGGGCGGTGTCCTCGATGGTGTGGTGCGTGTCGATGTGCAGGTCGCCCTCGGTCTTGACCGTGAGGTCGAAGAGGCCGTGGCGGCCGAGCTGGTCGAGCATGTGGTCGTAGAAGCCGACACCCGTCGACACCTCGACCTTGCCGGTGCCGTCGAGATCGATCTCGACGAGGACCGACGTCTCCTTCGTGGTCCGTTCGACCCGTCCAACCCGGCTCATGCCTGCTGCTCCTTCTTCAGTTCGCGTACCGCATCGAGGAACGCGTCGTTCTCTTCGGGGGTTCCGGCGCTGACGCGCAGCCAGCCGGGCACTCCGTTGTCCCGGACCAGGACGCCCCGGTCGAGGATCCGCCGCCAGACGGCGTGGGCGGCCCCTTCGCCCTCGAACCGCCCGAACTGCACGAAATTGGCGTCCGAGTCGGTCACTTCATAGCCGATCGCCCGCAGCTCGCTCACCAGCCGGTCGCGCTCCTGCTTCAGCTGCTCGACGTACTTCAGGAGCGTGTCGGTGTGCTCCAGGGCGGCGAGCGCGGTGGCCTGGGTGACGGCCGACAGGTGGTACGGCAGGCGTACGAGCTGCACCGCGTCGACGACCGCCGGGTCGGCGGCGAGGTAGCCGAGGCGGAGCCCGGCCGCTCCGAAGGCCTTCGACATGGTGCGCGAGATGACGAGGTTCGGCCGCCCCGCGAGCAGCGGGAGCAGCGAGTCGCCGTGGCTGAATTCGACGTACGCCTCGTCCACGACCACCATCGACGGCTTGGCGGCCTGCGCGGCTTCGTAGAGCGCGAGGACCGTGTCGGCCGAGACGGCGTTGCCCGTGGGGTTGTTGGGCGTGGTGATGAAGACGACGTCGGGCTGGTTCTCGGCGATGGCCTTCGTCGCCACTTCGACGTCGATCGTGAAGTCGTCCGTGCGGGGGCCCGAGATCCAGCCGGTGCCGGTGCCGCGCGCGATGAGGCCGTGCATCGAGTACGAGGGCTCGAAGCCGATGGCGGTGCGGCCGGGCCCGCCGAAGGTCTGCAGGAGCTGCTGGATGACTTCGTTCGAGCCGTTGGCCGCCCACACGTTGGCGAGGGTGACCTCGTGGCCGCCGGTGTTCGTGAGGTAGCGCGCGAGCTCGGTGCGCAGCTCGACCGCGTCGCGGTCGGGATAGCGGTTGAGGTCGCGGGCCGCCTCGCGCACGCGCTCGGCGATGCGCTCGACGAGCGGCTCGGGGAGCGGGTAGGGGTTCTCGTTCGTGTTCAGGCGTACGGGTACGTCGAGCTGGGGGGCGCCGTAGGGGGACTTGCCGCGCAGTTCGTCGCGTACGGGGAGGTCGTCGATGTTCGTCACTTGTTCTCCGGCACCTTCCATCCGAACCGCGCCTTGATCGCGGCCCCGTGCGCCGGCAGGTCCTCGGCCTCGGCGAGCGTCACCACGTGCTGGGCCACATCGGCGAGCGCGTCGCGGGTGTAGTCGACGATGTGGATGCCGCGCAGGAACGACTGGACGCTGAGCCCCGAGGAGTGGCAGGCGCAGCCGCCGGTCGGCAGGACGTGGTTGGAGCCCGCGCAGTAGTCGCCCAGCGAGACGGGGGCCCAGGGGCCGACGAAGATCGCGCCCGCGTTCTTGACCCGCTCCGCGACGGCGGCGGCGTCCGCGGTCTGGATCTCCAGGTGCTCGGCGCCGTACGCGTCCACGACACGCAGGCCCTCATCCAGGCCGTCGACCAGGACGATCGCGGACTGCCTGCCCGCCAGGGCGGGGGCGATCCGGTCCTCGACGTGCTTGGTGGCCGCGACCTGCGGCTCCAGCTCCTTGGCGACCGCGTCGGCCAGGGCCACGGAGTCGGTGACCAGGACGGCGGCGGCGAGCGGATCGTGCTCGGCCTGGCTGATCAGGTCGGACGCGACGTGCACGGCGTCGGCGGTGTCGTCCGCGAGGACCGCGATCTCCGTCGGCCCGGCTTCGGTGTCGATGCCGATGCGCCCGGTGAAGTAACGCTTGGCGGCGGCGACCCAGATGTTGCCGGGCCCGGTGACCATGTTGGCCGGGGCGCAGGTCTCGGTGCCGTACGCGAACATGGCGACGGCCTGGGCTCCGCCCACCGCGTACACCTCGTCGATGCCGAGGAGGGCGCAGGCGGCGAGGATCGTCGGGTGCGGAAGGCCGTCGAAGTCGGCCTGCGGCGGGGACGCGAGCGCCATCGACTCGACGCCGGCCTCCTGCGCCGGGACCGCGTTCATGATCACGGAGGACGGGTAGACCGAGCGGCCACCGGGCGCGTAGAGCCCGACGCGCTCGACCGGCACCCACTTCTCGGTGACCGTGCCGCCGGGCACGACCTGGGTGGTGTGCGGGGCGCGGCGCTGCTCGCGGTGGACGATGCGGGCACGGCGGATCGACTCCTCGAGCGCCTCGCGCACGAGCGGGTCGAGGCCGGTCAGGGCGTCGGCGATGGCGGTCGCGGGGACGCGGACCTGCGTAAGGCGTACCCCGTCGAACTTCTCCGCGTATTCGACCAGCGCCGCGTCGCCACGATGATGCACGTCCTCGCAGATGGGCCGCACCTTCTCCAGGGCGGCCGCGACGTCGAAGTCGGCACGGGGCAGCAGGGCGCGCAGGGCGGGGCCCTCGGGGAGGGCGTCGCCGCGCAGATCGATTCGGGAGATCACAGGCCCAATTCTCTCAGACCCGGATTCCGGTCCGGACGTCCGTATCACTGGCTGATATAGATCCCGGAAGACCACGTTCACCACTAGCGTTCAGCCCGTCACTGAGCGGGCATGAACAGGTGTACGAGCGCCAGAACATCGCAGTAGTCGCAGCAGCCGCAGCAGTACGGGGAGGACAACAGCAGTGGTCGACGACACCGGCACCGGTGACCCGCCGGACGGACTGACCGCAGCCGAGATCGGCATGTGGCAGGCCTTCCGCAACGGCAGCGTCTACGACCTCCGGTCGGGCGACGCCATGGCGGACGATCCGCACGGCGGCCACCCCTGGGGTCCCGAACGCAGCGTGCGGGCGCGCATCGTGTGCTGGCTTCTCCTGGAGGGCCCGCCCGCGCTCTCGGGGCGGGTCTCGTCGCTGAAGCTCTCGGGCCTGCAGATCACGGACGTACTCGATCTGGCGGGCGGCGAGATCCTGCCCTACGCCGAGATGAAGCACTGCCGCTTCGAGAAGGAAGTCCTCGTCCCGGAGGCCAAGTTCACCACCCTGCGCCTGGTCAACTGCTCGATCCCGCGCGTGGAGGCGGCCCGCGTGCACACCGAGGGCGACCTGCATCTGCCGCGCTGCCGCATCCACAACGGCATGCGGCTCACCGACGCCCAGATCGGCACCGACCTGCTGATCAACCAGGCCGTGGTCTACCGCGACCGGCGCGGCAACTCGATCATGGGCGACGGGCTCTCGGTCGGGCAGGACCTCCAGGCCGAGATGATGGAATCCCACGGCCAGCTCAGCCTGCGCGGCGCGAAGGTCGGCGTCTCCTTCAGCCTGCGCGGCAGCAAACTCGCCAACCCCTACGGCCAGCGCGCCCTCAACGCCCCACAGATGACCGTGGAACGCACCCTCTACATGACACCCGCCGCACTCGGCGATCCCCCCATGACCAGCGGCACCACTCCCCCACGCGGCACCCGCGTCCAGCGCTTCGAGTGCCAGGGCGGCATCCGCCTCGACGACGGCCGCTTCGGCGACGCCGTCGACCTGGCCCAGGCCCGCTTCACCCTGGAGAACGACCAGGAGGTGTCGCTGCGCCGCGTCCAGACCCCCGAGCTGCGCTTCCTCGGCGAAGCCCCACAACGCGGCAAGATCATCCTGTCCGGCGCCAAAGTCGTCACCCTCATCGACAAGTCGACCAGCTGGCCGGGGCCCGGCGGCCTCCAGATGGGCGGCTTCAGCTACGAGAGCCTCGTGCCGCAGGGCAGCTTCCCGCTCTCCCGGCGGCTGAGCTGGGTGGCGGCGGCGACCGCCGAGTACAGCCCCGAGCCGTACGAGAAGCTGGCGACCGTCCTGCGCGACAGCGGCGAGGACGCCGACGCCCGCGAGGTCCTGCTCGCCAAGCAGCGCCGACGCCGCGAGACCCTGCCGCTCGCGGCGAAGCTCTGGGGCTTCGCCCAGGACTGGACGGTGGCGTACGGCTACCGGCCGGGCCGGGCCGCGCTGTGGATGGCGGTGCTGTGGGCGGTGAGCGCGTACGCCTTCTCGCACGCCGACCATCCGGCGATCAAACCGGGCGAGCACCCGAACTGGAACCCCGCGCTCTTCGCCCTCGACCTGCTGCTCCCGGTCATCAACCTCGGCCAGGACAGCTACTGGCAACTGCGCGGCGGCTGGCAGTGGTTCGCGGCCATCCTGATCCTGCTCGGCTGGGTGCTCGCGACGACGGTCGCCGCGGGGGCGACGAGACTGCTGCGGAGGAACTGAGCGGCCTCACGTGGCCACCGGGGGCAGAGATTTTACCCTCCCTTGACCAGGCTCGAGGCAACCGAACGACCGATGCGAAAGCGTCACCACCCACCCCCTGGTACTGCCCCGACCTGCGGTTTTCAATGACCTCACGATGGCATTCCTGCGCGCCCTGATCCGCACCGCCCGCATGGTGAGAAACACCCCGCTCCTGGCCGCCGGCCTGACCCCCGACGACGAGGTGCTCCTCGACGCGCCCGACGACCGGCTCGGCCCCGCGCTCGTCGCCGCCGGCCGGGGCGACTACGACCCCGCGGCCAAGCTGCTCGCCATGACCCGCGAGGGCAACGAGTGGGAGAACCGCGACCGCTACACGACGCGCCTGGCCACCTTCGCCCGCTCCCGCCCCGAGTGGTTCGACGCCTGGCAGTCCGCGGCGCCGCACGACCCGGACGCGCTGCTCGTCAAGGCCGAGCTCGCGGTACTCCGCGGCTGGGAGTCGCCCGCCCGCGCCGAGCTGCTCCGCGAGAGCGCGCCCCTGCTCACGGCTGCCGCCGAGGCCGACCCGCGCGACCCCGTGCCGTGGCGGATCGCCCTGGACCACGCGCGCGGCACCCACGCCCCGCAGTCGGTCTTCGACGAACTCTGGGCCGAGGCGGTGCACCGCTCCTCGCACCACTACGGCTGCCACGCCTCGGCGCTCCAGTACCTGTCGGCCGCCTGGTACGGCTCGCACCAGCAGTGCTTCGACTTCGCCGAGCGCGCCGCACGGGACACGCTGCCCGGCTCGCTGATCCAGGCGCTGCCCGCGCGGGCCGCGTTCGCCTACCTCACCAGCGCTTCGGGGAGCGTGCCGCGCGACCGTCTGGACGCCGCGGCCGACCTCGGGATCACCGCGTCACAGGAGTACGAGGCCGGGGACCTCTGGCCCGCCGAGGTCCGCAACCTCCTCACGTACGTCCTCGTACGCCTGGAGCGATGGAGCGACGCCCTCGAACAACTGCGCCTCATCGGGCCCCACGCCACGTCCTTCCCCTGGGACCGCATGGCCGACGACCCGCTCGGCCAATTCCTGGAACTGCGCGACGGCATACGCATCGAGGTGGCCTCCGGGACCCCGCTGCGCACCGGCGGCGGACGCCCGCGCTCCGACGACCATGACGACCATTAGGCTTGAGGCTCGTGACCACCGTCCGGCTTCCGCTCTTTCCGCTCAACTCGGTGCTGTTCCCGGGACTCGTGCTCCCGCTGAACGTGTTCGAGGAGCGTTATCGCGCCATGATGCGCGACCTTCTCAAGACTCCCGACGAGGAGCAGCGTCTCTTCGCGGTCGTCACGATCCGCGACGGCCAAGAGGTGGCACCGAGCTCTCCGGGCCTCCCGGACCCCACGTCGCAGCCCGAGCAGGGACCGACCGCCGGCTTCGGCGAGGACCCGCTCAAGGCCTTCCACGCGGTGGGCTGCGTGGCGGACGCGGCGACGATCAGGGAGCGCGCCGACGGCGGCTTCGAGGTCCTCGCCACCGGCACCTCACGCGTGCGCCTGCACTCGATCGACGCGTCGGGCGCCTTTTTGACCGCGGAGGTCGAGGAGCTGCCCGAGGATCCGGGCGAGGAGGCCGGCGCGCTGGCCGCGGGCGTCCTGCGGGCGTTCCGCTCGTACCAGAAGCGGCTCGCGGGGGCGCGCGAGCGGTCCCTGTCCACGGGCGCCGAACTGCCGGACGACCCGTCCGTGGTGTCGTATCTGGTCGCGGCCGCGGCCGTCCTTGACACCCCCACCAAGCAGCGGCTCCTGGAGGCTCCGGACACGGCGTCGCGCCTGCACGAGGAGCTGAAACTCCTTCGCGCCGAGACCGCGATCATCCGTAATCTGCCGTCGTTGCCCGCGACGGACCTCACGCGCGGCACGACGAGCCTCAACTGAACAGGCCGCAACTGAACGAGCCACAACTGACGTAGGGCGCGTGCGCTTTGGCGAAAAAGCAGAAGAAACAGCAGAAGCAGTCGGGCACGGGCGGCACCCCGGCGACGGTCGCCCTCACCGCGGCGGGCGCCGACTACACGGTGCACGCCTACGAGCACGACCCCGCGCACCCTTCGTACGGCGACGAGGCGGCGCAAGCCATGGGCGTATCGCCTGACCGGGTCTTCAAGACCCTGGTCGCGGAGGTCGACGGCGAGCTGACGGTGGCCGTGGTCCCGGTGGCGGGCACCCTGAACCTCAAGGCCCTGGCCTCGGCGGTCTCCGGCAAGCGCGCGGTGATGGCGGACCCGGCGGCGGCCGAGCGCACCACGGGTTACGTACGGGGCGGCATCTCACCGCTCGGCCAGCGCAAGAAGCTCCGCACGGTCCTGGACGACTCGGCCTCGTCGCACGCCACGATCTGTGTGTCGGCGGGCCGCAGGGGCCTGGAAGTGGAACTGGCCCCCGGCGACCTGGCGCGTCTCACGGGCGCGGTACTGGCCCCGATCGGGCGTGAATAGGCCCTCGACGAGGGGCGCGGCCTCGACTAGTACCACCCTCATGTCGAAGAAGACGCGCAAGAGGAAATGGCGGGTACGCAAGGGCAAGGCGAACCACGGGAGGCGCCCCGCCTGACGTCAGCCGCCGTCGGGCCGCCCGGGTTCCCCGTAGGGAAGGGGGTACGGCTCGGGGTCCCGCGGCCCGAAGAGCGCGGTCAGGCCGAGGTGGACCAGCAGGGCCGCCACGGGCCAGGCCAGGAGCGAGCCCTTGGCGTTGAGCTCCAGGGGCGCGTCGAAGGCGACACCCTTGCCCACGGACTTCGCGTGGGCGACGACGTCGGTCTCCGGCCCCAGGAAGATCCCGAGCCGCCACCCGATCACCGCGGCGAGCAGTCCCCCGGCCGTGAGGCCGACGACCAGCGGAATCCCGCCGCGCCTGCGCAGCAGGAACACGACGGCGCCACTGACCGCGCCGAAGGCCAGTGCGAGCAGAGTGAACGTTCCGTCGACGCCGATCGCCTGCTCGCCCTCGGTGTCCTTGAGGTACACCGCGTCGTTGTCGGCCACCAGCGGGACCCGCGGCGCGAGCCACATCCACAGAAGGCCGAGCAGGACGCCACAGACAGCCGTCGCGACCACGATCACAGCGGCCTGCCGCACTTCGGTCTTCATGCCGGGACCGTCCTCCTCGTACGCCGACAGGGGAACGGCTCCGGACGGCTGAGCGGCTTGCTGCCAAGGGTC
This sequence comes from Streptomyces sp. A18, assembly GCF_059026065.1. Classification (NCBI taxonomy): domain Bacteria; kingdom Bacillati; phylum Actinomycetota; class Actinomycetes; order Kitasatosporales; family Streptomycetaceae; genus Streptomyces; species Streptomyces sp. A18. The sequence goes on from NZ_JBWLKL010000006.1 coordinate 348,176, forward strand.
GTGCGAAGGTTGGCCGTGGGGCGGCTGGGAGGGCGTCAACGGTGCAGTCACCCACACATGGTGCCAGTCCTGCCTGAGGACCGCTTCACCGCACAGCAGCACGGCGGTAGGCCCAGGTGGCGATCGCCAACGAGGCGACGCCGACCCCGGCGCAGACCGCGAGGTCCAGGGCGACGGCCGCCCAGTCCGGGTGCGGCCCGAAGGTGCGGGCGAGAGCCTCGACCCCGTACGTGGAGGGCAGCAGGTCACGGGCGTACTGCAGGAAGCCGGGCAGCCGCTCGGCCGGGAGCACGCCGAGCAGCAGCGCCGCCGACATGCCCAACTGACCGAGCAGCGTGGCCAGTTCGGGCCGGGGCGCGAGCAGCCCGAGGGCGGCACCGAGTCCGGCGAGGGCGGCACCGGCCAGCGGGATCACCGCGACGAGTACCCACAGGTTCGCCATCGGAAGCCCGAAGAGTCCGCACCCGACGACGGCGGTGACGAGGGTGCCGGGCACGGTGAAGGAGGCGTAGGCGGCCGCGGCGCCGAGGACCACCGACGCGGGCGGCACGGGCAGCGTCGCGTAGTGGTCGAGGCCGCCGTCGGCCCGCAGCTGCCCGAAGTACTGTGCGAGCAGGTTGAGCGCGACGAACGCGACGACGAGCACGGAGGACCCGGCGACGACGGCCCGCGCCTCGTCGCCGCCGTCGACGACGCCCCGCATCAGGATCATGATCCCGACGGACTGGAAGGTCGCCACGAAGAGCAGCGGGATCCGCGCGACCCGCGCCCGGGACAGCTGCGCCCGGTAGACGGCCGCGAGCGCGGGAAACAGCCGCGCGCGGGGCCCCAGAGGCTCGGCGGCATCGTCCTCCCGCTGACGGTCGTCGGCCCGCACCGCGGTTTCCAGGGGAACGGCACTCACCGAACGGCCCTCCTGTTGCAGTTCATCCGCCCGGCGAAGGTCACGCCTTCACCAGCCCTTCCCCGTTCCCGCCCAAGGCGAGATACACGTCCTCCAGGCTCGGCGTGGCCAAGGTGAAATCGTCCAGCGAGGCAAAGGCGTCGCCGCCGGTCACCGCAGCGACAGCAGCCCGAGCCTCGTCGGGCGCGAGCCGCAGGGACCACCGGCGTCCCGACTCGACCGCGGACGAGCGAAGCGCCACGACTTCGGGGACGTCCAGCGGCGCCCGCTCCCGCCAGACGAGCTCCACCCGCACCTCGCCCGCGACCTGCTCCTTGAGCCCCAGCGGGCTGTCGCAGGCGATGACCTTGCCGTGGTCGAGGACGGCGACGCGGTCCAGGACCGTCTCGGCCTCGATGACGTTGTGCGTGACGAGCAGGACCGTCGTGCCGCGCTCGGCCCTGCGCCGGTCGACGGCGCCCCACACGGCGCGCCGCGCGATGGGGTCCATGCCGGTCGTCGGCTCGTCGAGGACGAGCAGCGGCCGCTCCCCCACCAGGGCGGTGGCGAAGCAGGCGAGCCTGCGCTGGCCGCCGGAGAGCTTCTTCAGGGGCCTCGACGCGAGCGGGGTGAGCGCGAGTTCTTCGAGTACGGCGTCCCGCTCGACCCGTGCCGCTCGCAGATCGAGGCCGCGCAGCCGCGCGGTCGTCTCGACGGCGAGCGAGACGGTCAGCTCGTCGAGCGCGGTGGACTCCTGCCCCAGGTACGCGAGGATCCGCGCGGCCCGCTCGGGGTGGCGCAGGATGTCGTGCCCGAGGATCTCGACGCTCCCGCTGTCGGGCCGCATCAGGCCGGTCAGCTGGCGTACGAGGGTGGACTTGCCTGCGCCGTTGGGCCCGAGGAGGCCGAAGATCTCGCCGCGCCTGACCTCCAGGCTGATGCCGTCGGTGGCGCGCACCTCGGGCGTCGCGGGCGTGCCGCGCCTGCCACGGGCGGCGGGATACGTCTTGACGAGGTCGCGCACCGCGCAGACGGCATCACTGCCGTGACCCTGTCGGAGCCCTTGTCGGACTGCCTGTGCCGAGCGCGTACTCACGAAGGACGAGGGTACGGGGTCGCGTGCCCGCCGCGACGCCCGGGGCGCCCCGTACGCCCCGTATCAGTCATCTGCGGACGTCTGCCGACGTGTTCCGTCACTCGTTCGCGAATCCGTTCGGTCACTCGCCCGAACGGTCGCCCACCGGCGCGTGCTCGACCGCCGTGTGGACGTCGATCTCGCGCCAGAAGCCCGCCCGGATCGCGTACCGGTCGTGCTCGTCGATCTGGTCGTCCTTGTGGGCGAGCAGACCGAAGCGGGCCGCGTACCGCAGGAGCTCTCCGTCGACGCGGTGCGGGATGCGCGGGTACATCGTCGAGAGCTTCTGCAGGTTGTGCTGTTCCGGCAGGCGTGCCATCCAGCGGCGCGCGAACACCTGCCCGACCTCGAAGGGATCACCGCCGACGGTGGTGATGTCCTCCTCGCGGTCGGCCCAGCGCTGCTCGGCCGTCGTCAGCTGGGCGAGCGTCGGCAGGGCGGCGGCCTCCGCGCTCTCGGCGGCGCCGCCGGGGCGCTCGACCCAGCCCTTGTCGGAGGACCAGCGCAGCGTGGCGTTGGTGGGGTGCGGGGCGGGGGCCTGGGTGCCGGGGCCGCGCAGGGCGGCCAGGTCCTTGGGGGTGGGGACGCCCTTGCCGGGCGGGTGGTGGGTGCCGACGCTGTCTCCGTTGGCCCCGGCCCCTGCCTCGGCGTGCTGGCCGTGTTGGCCGTGCTGGCCGTGCTGGCCGGGGTGCACCCCGGCGGCCTCGTCGGCCGCCCGCTGGGCGCTGGCCGCGAGCGCGGACTCGGGCAGCGGCGCGGAGAGGATCGCGGCGATCTCCGGGCGCGGGACGGGAGAGGGCGCGCAGACGCCGGTGAGCTCCTTGGGGCGTACGGCCTTGGTGATCCAGGCCCGGTCCAGGACGCGGCGCTCGTCGGCCTCGGCGACGAGGTCCTCGGACTGGTTGTAGTCCCCGTCGGCGGCCTGCACGGCCCACAGGTGGACGGCGACGCCGTGCTCCTTGGCGGCCATCATGCCGGGCAGCAGGTCTCCGTCGCCGGTGACGAGCACGATGTCCGAGCAGGCGCGGTTGCGGGCCAACTCCGTCAGCTCGGCGTGCATGGCGGCGTCCACGCCCTTCTGGGCCCACCGCCCGTCGCTCCGGGTCAGGGCGCCGAGCCGGACCGTCACGCGCGGCATGACCCGCAGCCTCCGGTGCTCGGGCTGCGGTACGCGGTCGGGGGCGCCGTCGAACCAGTAGATCCGGAGCAGAGGGCGCTCGGTGTCGGATTCGGCGCGCTCACGGATGCCCTGGATCAGGGCGGTGTGATCGACGGTGATCCGGGAGCGGGACGGCTCGCCGGCGAGGAGACTCGCGGCGGCACCCAGCAGATACCCGGCGTCCACCAGGACGATGCAGCGGTCCACGCGATCCACCCTCTTTCCCTGGAGATTCCCTGGAAGTAAAGCTTCGGGTTTCCTTCGAGTCTGCCCGACCCGGCGGAGGTTAACGGCCGGAACTCGATCTTCGGCGTGGCGTAGCGCGACTTCGCTTTCGACCGGGGCCACGACCGGGCTCCGACAGGGCCTATTACGCACGGTAATTCTCTGAAATGCGCAGCTTGCCGCCATATGTGAATCTGGTCGCGTCCTGGCCCCCAGATCCCCCTCAGGAGGAAGATCACCATGGCCAAGAACAAGAACCGCAAGCAGGGCGGCGATCAGAACCGTGCTTCGGCCGCCGAGCAGGCGCAGGAGCAGGCCAAGTCCTCTGCGGAGCAGGCCGAGCAGCGGATGCAGGACTCCGTGCAGTCGCAGGGCAGCCCGGCCGAGGTCGCCCGCAAGCACCAGCGTCGCTTCGGCCACAACTGACGCCCCCGCAGGCGTATATGCGCGAAGGGGCGCACCCTGGAAGCACAGACTTCCGGGTGCGCCCCTTCCCTGCGCTTGGCGCCGTGGCTTACCCGGCCAGACAGGACGGGCCCAGCAGCACCTTCAGGTCACCGAAAAGGGCGGGATCCGGTTGTACCCGGTGACGGTCGAGCCGCAGCACCGTCGTCTTCTGGGAGCCCTGGAGCTTGATCCGCACCTCGCTGTTGCCCCGGTGGTGGCTGAGGATCTCACCGAGGCGGCTGACCATCGGCGGGGTCACCTTCACCGTCGGGATGGTGATCAGGACGGGCGCGTTGGTGCCCGCGTTCGACAGGTCGGGGACCTGGAGCTCCATCGCGACCAGGCGCGGTACGTCCTCGCGCTTGTCGAGGCGACCCTTGACGAACACCACGGCGTCCTCGACGAGTTGGGTCGAGACGAGCTGATACGTCGCCGGGAAGAACATGCACTCGATGGAGCCCGCGAGGTCCTCGACGGTCGCGATCGCCCAGGCGTTGCCCTGCTTGGTCATCTTGCGCTGGAGTCCGGAAATGATGCCGCCGATGGTGACGATCGAACCGTCCGAGTAGTCACCGCCGGTGAGTTGCCCGATGCCCGCGTCGGCCTTGTCGGACAGGACGTGCTCCAGGCCGAAGAGGGGGTGGTCGGAGACGTACAGACCGAGCATCTCCCGCTCCTGGGCGAGCAGATACGTCTTCTCCCACTCGTCGGTGGAGAACTCCACGTCGAGACCGAAGCCCGGTTCGTCACCGCCGGACTCGTCGCCCATCCCTCCGAAGAGGTCGAACTGCCCTTCCGCTTCCTTGCGCTTGACCTGCACCACGTTGTCGATCATGGGCTCGTACTGCGCGGTCAGGCCCTTGCGGGTGTGCCCCATGGTGTCGAAGGCGCCCGCCTTGATGAGCGACTCCGTGGTCCGCTTGTTGCAGGCGGCGGCCTCGACCTTGTCGAGGTAGTCCGGGAAGGAGGCGAACTTCCCCTTGGCCTTGCGCGAGCGGACGATCGACTCGACCACGTTCGTGCCGACGTTCCGGACGGCCTCCAGGCCGAAGAGGATCACGTCGTCGCCCTGCGCGGCGAAGTTGTGCACGGACTCGTTCACGTTGGGCGGCAGGACCTTGATGCCCATGCGCCGGCACTCGTTGAGGTAGATGGCCGACTTGTCCTTGTCGTCCTTCACCGAGGTGAGCAGCGCGGCCATGTACTCGGCGGGGTAGTTCGCCTTGAGGTAGGCGGTCCAGTACGTGACGAGGCCGTACGCGGAGGAGTGCGCCTTGTTGAACGCGTATCCGGCGAAGGGGACCAGGACGTCCCACAGGGCCTGGATCGCCGCGTCCGAGTAGCCGTTCTTCCGGGCGCCCGCCTGGAAGAGGACGAAGTTCTTCTCCAACTCCTCGGGCTTCTTCTTGCCCATCACGCGGCGCAGGATGTCGGCTTCGCCGAGCGAGTAGCCGGCGATGATCTGCGCGGCCTTCTGCACCTGCTCCTGGTACACGATGAGGCCGTAGGTCAGGCCGAGCGTCTCCTTCAGGGGCTCTTCGAGCTCCGGGTGGATCGGCGTGATCTCCTGGCGGCCGTTCTTGCGCTCCGCGTAGTTGATGTGCGAGTTCATGCCCATCGGGCCCGGCCGGTAGAGGGCCGAGACGGCGGAAATGTCCTCGAAGTTGTCGGGCTGCATCTGGCGGAGGAGCGAGCGCATCGGGCCACCGTCGAACTGGAAGACACCGAGCGTGTCACCGCGGCAGAGCAGTTCGAAGGTCTTCGGGTCGTCCAGCGGCAGCGAGAGCATCTCCAGGTCGATGCCCTTGTCGTTCCGCACCATCTTGACGGCGTCGTCCATGATGGTGAGGTTTCGAAGCCCCAGGAAGTCCATCTTGAGCAGGCCGAGCGACTCGCACTGGGGGTAGTCCCACTGCGTGATCGTCACGCCGTCCGTGTGCCGCACCCAGATCGGCGCGTGGTCCACGATCGGCTCGCTGGACATGATCACGCCGGCCGCGTGCACGCCCATCTGCCGGACCAGGCCCTCCACACCCTTCGCGGTGTCGATGACCTTCTTCACGTCCGGTTCGTTCTCGTACATCCCCCGGATCTCGCCCGCCTCGCTGTAGCGCGGGTGCTTGGGGTCCGTGATGCCGGAGAGGTCGATGCCCTTGCCGAGGACGTCGGCGGGCATGGCCTTGGTGAGGCGGTCGCCCATCGCGTACGGGTATCCGAGCACGCGTGCGGAGTCCTTGATGGCGTTCTTCGCCTTGATCTTGCCGTACGTGCCGATCATGGCGACCTTGTCGGCGCCGTACTTCTCGGTCACGTACCGGATCACTTCGACGCGCCTGCGCTCGTCGAAGTCGATGTCGACATCAGGCATGGAGACGCGCTCGGGGTTGAGGAACCGCTCGAAGATCAGGCCGTGCGTGATCGGGTCGAGGTCGGTGATGCCCATCGCGTACGCGACGATCGATCCTGCCGCGGAGCCACGGCCCGGACCCACCGCGATGCCGTTGTTCTTGGCCCACATGATGAAGTCGGCGACCACGAGGAAGTACCCCGGGAACCCCATCTGGATGATGATGTCCATCTCGTACTCGGCCTGCTTCTGCCGGTCCTCGGGGACACCTCCGGGGTAGCGGCGGCCCATGCCGACCCGGACCTCCTCCTGGAACCAGGTGACCTCGGTGAACCCGTCCGGGATCTCGAACTTGGGCATGAGGTCGCGCTTCTCGAACATCCCGGTGGTGTCGATCTGCTCGGCGACCAGGAGGGTGTTGGCGCAGCCCTCCTGCCAGGCGTCCGAGGAGTCGATGGCGTACATCTCGTCCGTCGACTTCAGGTAGTAGCCGGTGCCGTCGAAGCGGAAGCGGTCGGGGTCCGAGAGGTTCTTGCCGGTCTGGATGCAGAGCAGGGCGTCGTGCGCGACGGACTCGTGCGCGTACGTGTAGTGCGAGTCGTTCGTCACCAGCGGCGGGATGCCGAGCTTCTTGCCGACCCGCAGCAGGTCGTCGCGGACCCGGCGCTCGATGTCGATGCCGTGGTCCATCAGCTCCAGGAAATAGCGGTCCTTGCCGAAGATGTCCTGGTACTCGGCGGCTGCCTTCACCGCCTCATCGAACTGACCGAGCCGCAGCCGCGTCTGGAGCTCTCCGGAAGGACAGCCGGTGGAGGCGATCAGGCCCTCCGACCACTGGGAGATCGTCTCCTTGTCCATGCGCGGCCACTTCTGCAGCCAGCCCTCCGCGTACGCGTCCGAGGAGAGGCGGAAGAGGTTGTGCAGACCCGTGCTGTTCGACGCCCAGATCGTCTTGTGGGTGTAACCACCCGAACCGGACACGTCGTCACGCTTCTGATGCGGCTGGCCCCACTTGATCTTCCGCTTGTTGCGGCGCGACTCCGGGGCCACATACGCCTCGATGCCGATGATCGGCGTGACGCCCGCCTTCTGTGCCGAGTGGAAGAAGTCGTACGCCCCGTGCAGATTGCCGTGGTCGGACATGGCGACGTGCGTCATGCCCATCTCATTACACGCGTTGAACATGTCCTTGAGCCGCGCGGCACCGTCCAGCAGCGAGTACTGGGTGTGGACGTGGAGGTGCGTAAAGGGCGGCTTGGTCACGGCGGGAGGCCTCCGGGAAACTAGCGGCGACGGACTGCGGGCAGTCTGGGGGGACAGCGTGGAAGTCTAATCCGGAGCACTGACATCGAGGACTAATATGGTGGCGCGCAGCGCCTCGATGAGGGGCGGTGGTCGGGCGACGGGCGGGCGGGCACTCGGGGGTACCGTCGTGCGTTGGACAGGTCGGAACACCTGTCCCAAATGTCATGCACGACCTGGCACCACCTGTTACCTGGAGGCACCCCGCGATGTCGGACCCGCAGCCCACCGCTGAGCAGCGCGGCGAGCAGATCCTCTCCGTGTTCGACACCGCGTTCGGCGAGCTGCTCGCCGCGGACCCCGCGGCGTTCCGGGTGAAGTTCCGGAAGATGGCCGCCTCCGCCTTCGCGTTCTACCGCGGCACGGCCTGCCTCTTCTACGGGGACCTGGAGCGCGAGCAGCATGGCGGTCCGTACCTGGACGAGCGCACGGGCCGGGTGTGGATCCACGGCGACCTGCACGCGGAGAACTTCGGCACGTACATGGACTCCCAGGGCCGCCTGATCTTCAACGTGAACGACTTCGACGAGGCGTACGTCGGCCCCTTCACCTGGGACCTGAAGCGCTTCGCCGCCTCCGTGGCCCTGATCGGGTACACGAAGGCGCTCAGCGACGAGCAGATCACCGACCTGGTGCGGATCTACGCGGCGGCGTACCGCGAGCGGATCCACGACCTGGCGACCGGCGCCAAGAGCGACGAGGTCCCGCCCTTCACCCTGGACACCGCTCAGGGCCCGCTCCTGGACGCCCTGCGCGACGCGCGCTCGCTGACCCGCTTCGGGCTCCTGGAGTCGATGACGGAGATCCGCGACTTCGAGCGCCGCTTCGCCCCGGGCGGCGGCTCCATCGAGCTCGACGCGGCCACGCGCTACAAGGTGCTCGCCGCCTTCGACGGCTATCTGGAGACGCTCCCCGAGTCCTCCCTGACCCGCCCCGACTCGTACCGCGTGAAGGACGTCGTCGGACGCCGCGGCATCGGCATCGGCTCGGCGGGCCTGCCCTCGTACAACATCCTCCTGGAGGGCAACAGCGACGCCCTGGAGAACGACGTCGTGATCTACCTCAAGCAGGCCCAGACCCCGGCCGTCTCGCGGCACATCACGGACGGCGCGGTCCGTGACTACTTCCAGCACGAGGGCCACCGCACGGTCATCTCGCAGCGCGCGCTCCAGGCGCACGCCGACCCGTGGCTGGGCTGGACCGAGCTGGACGGCGCGGGACAACTGGTCGCCGAGGTCTCTCCGTACGCCGTGGACCTGGACTGGTCGGACATCGACGACTGGGACGAGATCGCCGCGGTCATCGCCGACCTGGGCCGCGCGACCGCCACGATGCACTCCGCCGCCGACGACGAGAGCGGCCACTCGGACCTGGTGCCGTTCTCCACGGAGCGCGCCATCGACGCCGCCATCGCGGCGGACGAAGAGGGCTTCGGGGACCTGCTCGTGGACTTCGCGCACGACTACGGCGCGCGGGCCCGCAAGGACCACCAGATCTTCGTCGACCTGTTCCGTAACGGTCGGATTCCGGGTCTGTAGGCACGAAGACGAGGCCGTGCAACTCATAGGCAGCCTTTAGGGCTGCCTTATGGGAGCACATGGCACACTCAACTGCGCGATGGACATATCCGGGACCCAGCTCAGAGCCGTGCGCGCGGCGCTCTTCACGGCGCTCGTCGTGACGCTCTCCGCCGCGTCGCACGTCGTGCTGTCCCGCGCCCCGCTTCCGCTGACCACCGTCGCCGTGATCGCCGCGGCGGTCTTCGTCATCGCGTACGCCCTGGCGGGGCGCGAGCGCGGCTACGGCCGCATCGCCGCCCTGCTGATCCCCCTGGAGCTGGCCGCCGACACGGTGTTCACCACGGGGCAGCACGTCTGTTACGGGCAGGCGGGCGGTCCCGTCGCGGGCCCGCTGCGCTCCGTCGGCTTCGACGTGCTGTGCGGTGGCGCGAGCGTCGGCACACCGCTGGCCCAGATGACCGGCGGCGAGGGACACCGCGCCGCGGTACTGCTCGCCGACGCCGATCCGGGCGCCGCCTGGCTGCTGCTCGGCGCGCACATCGGGGTCGGTCTGGTCGCGGCGGCCTGGCTGGGACGCGGCGAGCGCGCCCTGGCCCAGCTCCTGCGCGCGGTGGGCGCCTCCACCTTCCGGCCGCTGCTCATCGCGGTCGCAGCGGTCACGGTCCGCCCGCGGTCCGTGCGCCGCGCCCCGCGGCCCGCGCGCCGGGTGCGGGCCGCGCGTTCGCGGCTTCTCGTGCACTTCGTGGGACGGCGTGGACCGCCGTGCTCGGCCGTCTTCGCCTGAGCACCACCGTCCCCACGCATGTCACCCCTACGGAGAACATCATCATGAGCAAGCGCAACAGCCAGGCGGCCAAGTCGGCGGCCCGCGAGCGGATCCGCGCCCAGCAGGAAGCCGAGCGCAAGCGGGAGAAGCGGAAGCGGTCGATCATCGTCGGCGTCTCCGTCGTCGCGGTCCTGGCGATCGCGGGCGGCATCGGCTACGCCGTCATGCAGTCCAACAAGCCCGGCCACTGGGAAGCCGCCGCGGACGAGAAGCTCGTCAAGCCGGCGAACTCCTCCGGCACGGACGGCACGACCGTCGTCATCGGCAAGGACAGCGCCAAGAAGACCCTCAAGGTCTACGAGGACCCGCGCTGCCCGATCTGCGCCAGCTTCGAGCAGACGGTCGGCCCGACGGTCGACAAGGACGTCGAGGACGGCAAGTACAAGATCCAGTTCATCGGCGCCTCGTTCCTCGACCGCAACCTCACGGGTGAGGGCTCCAAGAACGCGCTCAGCGCGATGGGTGCCGCCCTGAACGTGAGCGACCAGGCCTTCCTCGACTACAAGAAGGCGCTGTTCTCCAAGGAGAACCACCCCTCCGAGACGGAGGACAAGTTCAAGGACGACGCGTACCTGACCAAGATCGCGAACGAGGTCCCGGAGCTCAAGAAGAGCAAGACCTTCGCGAAGGACGTCAAGGACGGCACGTTCGACCGCTGGGCCCTGGAGATGTCGAAGAAGTTCGACGACAACAAGGACGGCGTCGACGGCACGCCTTCCTTCGTCATGGACGGCAAGAAGCTGACCGGCTCCGACAAGAAGAACGCTCCCTCGACGGTCGAGGACTACAAGAAGGCCATCGACGCGGCGCTGAAGGGCTGACCGGCCACCGGCCACCGGCCACCGGCCTGGAAAGCCGCGCGCTGAGCGGCATGTAGCGGAAGAGCGGGCGAACGTTTCACGGTTCGCCCGCTCTTGGCGATTACTGATCAGTAAGGTAATCGCCCGTGACCAGTCGAAACAGCGCACACAGACCGCTCAACTCCCCGGCCCCGAGCCGCCGTACGGTCGTCAAGGCCGCTGCCGCCACCGCGGCGCTCGCGCCGCTCTCCGCGGCTCCCCTCGCCCACGCTGCCGAAGGGCCCGCGTTCCACCACGGAGTCGCATCCGGCGACCCCCTGCCCGACGGCGTCCTGCTGTGGACCCGCGTGACGCCGGTACCCGAGGCCTCGCCGGGTTCCGGCAAGGGGCCGGACACCGAGGTGAGTTGGCAGATAGCCAAGGACAAGGGCTTCACCCAGGTCGTCGGCCACGGCAGCACGACCGCGCGGGCGTCGGCCGACCACACGGTCAAGGCCGACGTAAGGGGCTTGAGCCCTGCCACCACCTATTACTTCCGCTTCTCCGCGGGTGACACGCACTCCTCCGTGGGCCGCACCCGCACCACTCCCGCCCACGAAGCGGCCTCCCCCGGCGTCCGGTTCGGCGTGGTGTCCTGCGCCAACTGGGAGGCCGGCTACTTCTCCGCGTACCGCCATCTCGCGGCCCGCACCGAACTCGACGCGGTGCTGCACCTCGGCGACTACATCTACGAATACCCGAGCGGCGAGTACCCGGCCGCCGAGTACGGAGTACGGCAGCACGAGCCGCGGCACGAGATCATCGGCCTCGCCGACTACCGCACCCGGCACGGCGTCCACAAGACCGACCCGGACGCGCAGGCGATGCACGCCACGCACCCCCTGATCGCGATCTGGGACGACCACGAGTTCGCCGACAACACCTGGTCGGGCGGCGCGGTGAACCACTCCCCGGAGACCGAGGGCGGCTGGGCACAGCGCATGGCGGCCGCCAAGCAGGCGTACTTCGAGTGGATGCCCGTACGTCCCTCCACCGAAGGCACCGTCTACCGCCGCCTCCGCTTCGGCAAGCTGGCCGATCTGCACCTGCTCGACCTGCGCTCCTTCCGCTCCGAGCAGGCCGGATTCGGCAGCGGTGACGTGGACGACCCAGGCCGTACGATCACGGGACGCGCCCAGCTCGACTGGCTGAAGGCGGGGCTCGCCTCGTCCGACGCCTCCTGGAAGCTGGTCGGCACCTCGGTGATGATCTCGCCGGTCGCCTTCGGCTCCGTACCGGCCCATCTGCTCGAACCCATCGCGGAGTTGCTCGGCCTGCCCAAGGAGGGCCTCGCCGTCAACGGCGACCAGTGGGACGGCTACACGGACGACCGCAAGGAGCTCATCTCCCACCTGGTCGACAAGGCCGTCCGGAACACGGTCTTCCTCACCGGGGACATCCACATGGCCTGGGCGAACGACGTGCCGGTCAGGGCCGCCACATACCCCGGATCGTCCTCCGCGGCCACGGAGTTCGTGGTCACGTCCGTGACCTCCGACAACGTGGACGACATGCTGCACGTCGCCCCGCACACCCTCTCGCTGGTCGCGGTGGGCGCGGTGAAGGCGGCCAACCGCCATGTGAAGTGGCTCGACATGGACTCACACGGCTACGGCGTCCTCGACGTCACCGCCGAGCGCTCGCAGATGGACTACTACGTCCTGTCCGACCGCAAGGACCCCAAGGCCACGTCCTCGTGGGTCCGTTCGTACCGCACCCTCAGCGGCACCCAGAAGGTCGAGCGGGTGTCGTCGCCGGTGCGCTGACCGCCTCACGCCTGTCGGTGGCGCCCTCTACGCTGGTGACATGAGCGGCCAGGGGGACATGGTGGACGGGCGCTTCGAGCTGCTCGAGCGGCTCGGCAGCGGGGGCATGGGCACGGTGTGGCGGGCGCGCGACACCGTGCTGCACCGCGAGGTGGCCGTCAAGGAAGTGCGGCCCTCGGGCCGTGAGCTGACGGACGAGGAGTCGCGCGTCCTGCGGGAGCGGGTCCTGCGTGAGGCCAGGGCGCTGGCCCGGCTCAACCACCCGCATGTGGTGACGATCCATCACATCGTGGACACGGGCCCGCACCCCTGGATCGTGATGGAGCTGCTGCCGGGCCGCACGCTCCAGGACCTCCTGGAACAGGGCACGTTGCCGCCCCACGAGGCCGCGCGCATCGGCCGCGAGCTGCTCTCGGCGCTGCGCGTCGCCCACGCGGCGGGCATCCTGCACCGGGACGTGAAGCCCGCCAACGTACTGCTGCGGGCAGAGACCCCCGGTGTTCCGGGCATCTCCGTGGTCCTCACGGACTTCGGCATCGCCTCGCTGCGGGGCTCCACGCAGCTCACCGCCACGGGCGACCTGATCGGTTCGCCGGAGTACATCGCGCCCGAGCGCATCCGCGGCACGGACGAGGGCCCGGCGGCCGACCTCTGGTCGCTCGGCCTCGTCCTGTACGTCGCGGTGGAGGGCGTCAGCCCACTGCGCCGCGCCTCGACGCTCGCCACACTCGCCGCCGTGCTCGACGAACCGGTACCTCCGCCCGTGCGCTCCGGGCCGCTCGCCCCGGTCCTTGGCGCCCTCCTCGTGCGGGACCCGGCGCTGCGTCCGGACGCGGAGCGCCTGGACGCGATGCTCGCCGCGGTGGCGAACGGCATCGCCTGGCAGCCGACGGAGACCGCGGAGCGGCCTCCGGTCCCGGCGGAGCGGCCTCCTGTCCCGGCCGAGCGGCCCGCCGTCACGGTGGGGCAGCCGTCTCCGGCCGCCGATCCCCGCGGTCGTACGCCGGTGATCGTCGCGGTGATCGCCGTGGCGCTCGCCCTGGTGGCCGGCGCCGCGCTGGTCCTCGCGCTGCGGGGCGGGGACGGCACGGGCGGGGACGAGGGCAAGGGCGACGGGAGCACCGCCGCGGGGACTCCGTCCAAGGAGTCGCCCGAGCCCTCGAAGGAACCCACGGAGAAACCGAAGGAGCCCACGAAAGAGCCCACGAAGGCGTCCAAGAGCCCCACACGGAGCGAGAGCCCCGACCCGACCACACCACCGGCGTCCTCCCCCGGTGTCCCGCCCGCATCGGGCAGCTGGGTCGCCCAGCTCTTCTCCGAGCCCGTCGGCTCGGGAGCGGACACCCGCGACCGCAGACTCGCGGCGGTGCGCAAGGACGTGCCCGAGGCGGAGTACCTGCGCAGTGACGACTACGCGTCGCTGCGGCCCGGCTTCTGGGTGATCTACGCTCCCGGGCCCTTCGCGGACGGCCGGGCGGCCCTGCGGTTCTGCGCCGAGCGCGGCAGGACGACCGGCAACGAATGCGTCGGGCGCTATCTCAGCTCCAACGGCGGGGACTACGGCCTGCAGTGCAAGCCGCCCGCGAGCGCCCCGGTGGGACGCTGCACGCGCGCGTGAAGCTCTGCGGGAGCACGCCGGGAGGCATGCCCACTGTGCGCGGTCAGAGGGTTTCCAGGAAGCCGATCGCCGTCCGCCACGTCGTCTCCGCCGCCTCGGCGTCGTAGTCGTCCAGGTCGGGGTCCGTGTAGATGTGGCCCGCTCCCGCGTAGCGGTAGACCTCGACGTCGGCGCCGGTCCTGCCCATCTGCAGGTACCACGCGCTCAGCCAGTCGTCCGTCTCGAACGGGTCCGGCTCGGCCACGTGCAGCTGCACCGGCAACTCGTCCACGGTCGTGTTCTCCGCGATGTCGGACGTGCCGTGCAGGAGCAGAAGGCCGCGCGCCTTGTCGTCGCCGAGCGCGAGGGTCTGCGCGGTGGCGGCGCCGAACGAGAATCCGGCGTAGACGAGGCCCCGCTCGGAGTAGGGCGCGGCGGCCAGAATGGCCCGCTTGAGGAGCTCGTCCTTGCCGAGCTCGTCCTTGAAGGCCATGCCTTCCTCGACGGTGTCGAAGGTCCGCCCGTCGAAGAGGTCGGGCGTCCACACCTCGTGCCCCTCGGCGCGCAGCCGGTCGGCCGCCGCGTGCACCGCGGGCCGCAGCCCGTACGTCGAGTGGAAAAGCATGATGTTCATGAGGCCATCGTGCCACCTACCCTCGAGGGCATGGAGAACGTACTGCGTCCGTTGATCGTGGTCGGCGGCTCGGTCGTGCTCACGCTGGCCGTGGGATGGCTTGCCGACGCGCTGCTGCGCCGGGCCGACGACCGCCACCCCGACAACCCACTGTGGGGTCTGCTGCGCCGTTGCCGGCTGCCCCTCCAATTCGTGCTGTGCGCCGCCCTGCTGCGCGGCTTGTTCGAGCACGCGGAGATCGCCGCGGACCATTCGGCCGGCATCGGTCAGACACTGACCCTGATCCTCATCGGGTCGGTGGCCTGGCTGCTCGTCCGCATCGCCACGGCGATCGTCGAGTCCACGTACGCGCGCTACGCGGGCGCACACCGGGATCCGGCCCGGGTCCGCCGGGTGCGTACGCAGGTCACACTCATCCAGCGGGTCGTCACCGCGATCGTCGGCGTCGTGGCCGTCGGGGCGATGCTGCTCACCTTCCCCGCCATGCAGGCGGCCGGGACGTCCCTGCTGGCGTCGGCGGGCGTCCTCGGCATCGTCGCGGGCGTCGCCGCCCAGTCCACGCTCGCCAATCTCTTCGCGGGGC
The DNA here is from genome assembly GCF_059026065.1 of Streptomyces sp. A18. Lineage (NCBI taxonomy): Bacteria > Bacillati > Actinomycetota > Actinomycetes > Kitasatosporales > Streptomycetaceae > Streptomyces > Streptomyces sp. A18. The sequence goes on from NZ_JBWLKL010000006.1 coordinate 363,439, forward strand.
TGCAGATCGCCTTCGGCGACATGGTGCGGATCGGGGACACGGTCGTCGTGGACGGCGAGTGGGGCACGATCGACGAGATCACGCTGACCTTCCTCGCCGTACGGACCTGGGACGAGCGCCGGATCACGATGCCCGTGTCGTACTTCGTGTCGAAGCCCTTCGAGAACTGGTCGCGCGGCGGCACCCAGATGACGGGGACGGTCTTCTTCCAGCTGGACCACACGGCGCCCATCACCGAGATGCGCGAGAAGCTCCAGGACATCCTGCGCGAGTGCGCCGCGTGGGACGGCAGGGACTGGGGACTTGCGGTCACGGACACGACGCCGACCACGATCGAGGTCCGCGCCCTGGCCACCGCCAAGGACGCGGACGACATCTGGACGGTGCGGGTCACGGTGCGCGAGCACCTGGTCCGCTGGCTGACCGAGCACCATGCGTACGCGCTGCCGCGGGTCAACACGGCCTGGGCCGAAACGCCGCCGGACGGCGACCGTCCGCATCCGCCGCCGCCGATCGTGCCGCGCACCGGCCGGGGCTGAGCCGCCGTCAGGACCGCAGGCTGCGGACGTCGAGGTGGTGCAGGACCCGGTCGACGATCTCGGGGTCGGCGCCGGGTTCGCTGCGCGCGGCGAGGATCTCGTGGCGGGCGGCCGACATCATGTCGCGCTGGATGCGCTGGACCGCCTTGAGACGGTCGGCGCGCTTGGTGTACCGCTCGCGCCGTTCGTCGTCGACGATGTCGGGGCTGATCCTGGCCCCGATGTCGAACGCCCCGCGCAACAGCCGCTCCGAGAGGTCCTCCGGCAGCTCCTCGACCTCTTCGATCTCCTTGAGCCGGCGCTTGGCGGCCTTGGCCGCCCGGATGGCGAGGTCACGCTCGATGGCCCGCTCGGCGTCGGTGTCGGCGCGCACCCCGAGCTTCTTCACCAGCCAGGGCAGCGTGAGCCCCTGGACGACGAGGGTCGCCATGATGACGCAGAAGGCGATGAAGATGATCTCGTCCCGGGCGGGGAAGGGCTCGCCGCTGTCCGTCTCCAGCGGAATGGCCAGGGCGAGCGCGACCGACGCCACGCCACGCATCCCCGACCACCACATGACGACGGTCTCACGCCAGGTCGTCGGGATCTCCTCGTCGACGTCCCGCAGCTTGTGCAGCCGCTTGGCGAGCCAGGTAGCGGGCAGCAGCCACATCAGCCGTACGCCGACGACGACCGCGACGACGACCGCGCCCCAGCCGAGCATCTGTGCCTCACGGCCGCTCGCCGTGCCGAAGACGTTGTGCAGTTCGAGCCCGATGAGCCCGAAGGCGACGCCGGTGACCAGGGTGTCGACGATTCTCCAGAACGTCTGCCCGGTGATCCGCCCGAGCACGTCGTCGGCGTCGGCCGCGTGCTCCGCGAGATAGAGCGCGGTGGTCAGCACGGCGAGCACGCCGGAGCCCATCAGCTCCTCGGCGAGGACATAGCTCACGAAGGGCACGAGCAGCGTCAGGCCGGTCTGCAGGGTGGCCTCGCCGAGCAGCCCCATGAGCTTGTTGGTGAGCCAGCCGAGCGCGACTCCTATGGCGATGGCGACCACCGCGGAGAGCACGAGCTGCCCCACCGCCGAGGGCCACGAGAACGTCCCGCTGACCGCCGCCGCGATCGCCACGTGGTAGAGCACGATCGCTGTCACGTCGTTGAAGAGCCCCTCGCCCTCCAGGATCGACACGAGCCGCCGCGGCAGCCCGAGCGACCCGGCGACGGCGGTCGCCGCGACCGGGTCGGGCGGCGCCACGAGCGCGCCGAGCGCCACGGCGGCGGCGATCGGCAGTCCGGGGACGACCGATCCCGCGACCGCGGCGACCGCGGCGGTCGTCACGAAGACGAGGGCCACGGCGAGCAGGAAGATGGGGCGTCTGTTGGCCGCGAACTGCCGCCAGGAAGTGCGCTGGACGGCCGCGTACAGCAACGGCGGGAGGACCAGCGGCAGGATGTAGTCGGGCGGGATCTCGACGTTCGGGACCCAGCTCACGAAGGCGAGCACGATCCCGACCAGCGTCATGAGCACGGGTGCGGGCAGCCCGATCCGCTCGCCCAGCGGCACCGTCACCACGGCGCCGAGCAACAGGACGAGCAGCAGCGCCAGTTGGTCCACGGTGCGCCCTCCGGCGAATCGAGACGGTTCAGGACTCGGACGATCAAGACCTCAACCCTGCCACGATTCACCGCGAACCGGGCCAATGCCCCTCCGGCACCCCGGGCGGTGACGACCCGAGCGTCAGCCCAGCGCCTTGCGCATCGCCCGGTGCGCTATCCCCGCGTCGGGGAACTCGGGGCCGTAGACCTCGTATCCCAGGCGTTCGTAGAAGCCGAGCGCATGGGTCTGCGCGTGCAGGTCCACCGCGGTGAGGCCGAGCGCGCGTGCCGCGTCCTCGATCGCCCGGACCAGGGCGGCACCGACACCGAGCCCGCGCGCGGCCCGCGTCACCGCGAGCCGGCCGAGCGCGCCCACGTCGGGGTCCCCGCCGTTCTTGGCCGCGGCGGCCTCGCCGGACAGCAGGCGGCCCGTGCCCAGCGGCGTCCCGTCCTCACGGACCGCGAGGACGTGCAGCGCCCCGGCGTCGTACGCGTCGTACTCGAGGTCCTGGGGGACCTGCTGTTCGACGACGAAGACTTCCTTGCGGACCGCGAAACAGGCCTCCAGGTCGTCCGCCTCGACCGCGACCCGGCAGGTGACCTTGGCGCTCATGAGCTCTCGGCCCGCACGCGGTCGAGCGCCTGCTGGAGGTCGTCCGGATACGTGCTCTCGAACTCCACCCACTGGCCGTCGCCGGGGTGCTCGAAGCCGAGCCGCACCGCGTGCAGCCACTGGCGCGTGAGACCGAGGCGCTTGGCGATCGTGGGGTCCGCTCCATACGTCAGGTCGCCCACGCACGGGTGCCGATGCGCCGCCATGTGCACGCGGATCTGGTGCGTGCGGCCCGTCTCCAGCTTGATGTCGAGCAGCGAGGCCGCCCGGAACGCTTCGATGAGGTCGTAGTGCGTGACGGAGGGCTTGCCCTCGGCCGTGACCGCCCACTTGTAGTCGTGGTTCGGGTGGCGGCCGATGGGGGCGTCGATCGTGCCGCTCATCGGGTCGGGGTGGCCCTGCACCAGCGCGTTGTACCGCTTGTCGACCGTGCGCTCCTTGAACTGGCGCTTCAGGGAGGTGTACGCGCGCTCCGACTTGGCGACCGCCATGAGGCCGGAGGTGCCCACGTCCAGGCGGTGCACGATGCCCTGGCGCTCGGCGGCGCCGGACGTCGAGATGCGGTACCCGGCGGCGGCGAGGCCGCCGATCACCGTGGTGCCGGTCCAGCCGGGGCTGGGGTGCGCGGCCACGCCCACGGGCTTGACGATCACAAGGATGTCGTCGTCGTCATGGATGATCTCCATGCCCTCGACGGGCTCGGCGACGATCTGCACCGGAGCGGGCGCCTGCGGCATCTCCACCTCCAGCCAGGCGCCGCCGTGCACACGCTCGGACTTGCCGACCACGGAGCCGTCGACCATCACCTTGCCTGCCGCCGCGAGGTCGGCGGCCTTCGTGCGGGAAAAACCGAACATGCGCGAGATGGCGGCGTCGACGCGCTCGCCCTCCAGGCCGTCCGGCACGGGCAGGGTACGGATCTCGGGAATCGTGCTCACCCATTGAGTATGCAGGAGGCCACTGACACTCCCGCACCACGAGGTCCCGCCGCGCACCCCGCCGGCCGGGTCAGTCCTTGTGGACGGTCCCGTCCGGGTCCAGGCCGCGGAAGGAAAGAATCACGATCAGGAAGCCACCGCAGACGATCGCCGAGTCCGCGAGGTTGAACACCGCGAAGCCCTTCGGCGCGATGAAGTCGACCACCGCGCCCTCGAACACACCGGGGGCACGGAAGATCCGGTCGGTGAGGTTCCCCAGGGCGCCGCCGAGCAGCATGCCGAGCGCGATCGCCCACGGCATGCTGTAGAGCTTGCGGGCCAGGCGGACGATCACCACGATCACGGCCGCCGCGATGCACGTGAAGATCACGGTGAAGGCCTCACCCATCCCGAAGGCGGCGCCCGCGTTCCGGATGGCGTTGAACTGGAGCCAGTCGCCGATGATCTCGATCGGCTCGTGGTGCTCGAGCTTCGCGACGACGATCATCTTGCTGACGAGGTCCAGGGCGTACGCGAGCACGGCCACCGCGAACAGGGCGAGGATCTTGCGCTTGCCCTTGGGCCGCTGCTCGTCCGTAGCGGCCTGCTCCTCGGAGGAGGTCCGCTCGTCCTTGGCGGCCCGCTCGCCCTGCTCGTCCTGCCCCGCCGCCTCAGGGTTGTCCGGCGTACCGATGATGCGCTCCGCCTCTGCCACGTGAGTCCCTCGACCTAGGTACCTGACTGGGGACGAGGGTACGGCACACACGTGCGGCTCCAGGTGGTCAGGCCGTGTTCAATAGCGCCGTTCCTGCTTCTGCTTGCAGTCCATGCACAGGGTCGCGCGGGGGAAGGCCTGCATCCGCGCCTTGCCGATGGGATTGCCGCAGTTCTCGCAGATGCCGTACGTCCCCGCGTCCAGCCGCTCCAGGGCGCGCTCGGTCTGTTCGAGCATCTCGCGCGCGTTGGCGGCCAGAGACATCTCATGTTCCCGCGTGATGTTCTTCGTGCCGGTGTCCGCGTCGTCGTCGCCCGCGCCGTCCCCGGAGTCCCGCATCAGGCCCGCCAGGGCGTTCTCCGCGGAGGAGATCTCGCTGCCGAGCCGCAGCGCCTCGCTCTGGAGCTCCGCGCGGGCCTCCTCGACCTCCTCCGGGGTCCAGGGGTCCTCACCGGGCCGGACCGCAAGCTCGCCCGGCTCCGCGGCGGCGGCACGCGCCTTGGGCACCGCCGTCGGCTTCTTCGCCGCTGTCGCCGTGCCCGGAGTCTTCTTCGTAACCACGGTCGTGGCTCCCGTCGTCTCCGCGGCCTGAGCCGCATCCTCGGCCGCTGTCGCAGCCGTCTTCTTGGCCGTGCTCTTCTTGGACGCGCTCTTCTTGGCAGCTGTTTTCTTCGCCGGGGCCGTCTTCTTGGCCGCGGTGGCCTTCTTCGCCGGAGGGGCCTTCTTCGCGGCGGCCTTCTTGGCGGCGGGCTCCTTGCCCACCCCTTCCCCGTCCGTGGTCTTCTTGCCGGCGTCGGCGACCTTGACGACCGCTTTCTTCGCGACGGCCTTCTTGGCCGCCGCCTTCTTCGCCACGGCCTTCTTGACCACCGCCTTCTTCGTGGTCTTCTCGGCCACGGTCTTCTCGGCGGCGGCCTTCTCCCCCATGGATCTGCCTGACGCCGAACGCTGTACGGCGGTCTTCTTCGCCACCATGGCCGCGGCCCCTTCACATTTTGTGATCTTGCTCGCGAATCGTGCTGGGACGATAAATCGACTCAGGGCCCGCGGCAACGGGGCACGCCGCCCGATCCGCCCGCCCCACGGGTGCCGCGCGGCGAGCATGCATGCGTTGTGCCCAGCTCCCAGCCGGGTAATCCGGCCGGTATCCGGGGTCAGGATCCGGACGCTCCCGGTGTCGCCATTCGGGTCAGTCACCGCGGCTTCGGTGCCACCGGGGCCGCGGCCGATTCAAGACCGAAATCAGGCATAAAATGGGACATGATCCTAGAAGGTGCACCATGCGCAAGACAGCGGACTGCCGCGAATTCCCGAGCGAGACCAACTGCACCCTCGCCATCTCCGGCGAGGAAGAGGAAGTGGTGCGCGCCGCCAGCGAGCACGCCGTGTCCGTCCACGGGCACACCGACAGCCCGGAGCTGCGGAAGATGGTCCGCGACTCCCTCAGGGACGAGGTCCCCCAGCACGCCTGACGAGACGCCCGAATAACCGGTCGGCCCCGCCCCGCCCGGCCCCGTACACTGGGCGGTGCGAGAAGCGTGGATGGGGACGAGTAGCGGCGTACGCGGCCATGAGCGACCCGGGGACGGTGTGAGCCCGGGGGCAGGCGCGACGCGAAGATCACCCCGGAGCCGCCGGAAGAAAGCCGAAGCCCAGGCAGCGGCCAGTAGACCCGGCATCGCGACCCCAATGAGGGGGCTTTCCCGTACGTCACACGCGTGGGGAAGGCCAAGGAGGGTGGTACCGCGGGAGCGCGACAAGCGGCTCTCGTCCCTCCGACGGAACGGAATCGTCCGCCGGAGGAAGCGCGTTGAACACGCAGCCGCAGTACCGCCAGGTGCCCGCCCAGGTCGACCTGCCCGCCCTTGAGCACGCCGTGCTCGACTTCTGGCGCGAGCAGAAGATCTTCGCCAAGAGCCTGGAGCAGTCCGAGGGGCGCCCCGAGTGGGTGTTCTACGAAGGTCCGCCCACCGCCAACGGCATGCCGGGCGCCCACCACATCGAGGCCCGCGTCTTCAAGGACGTCTTCCCGCGCTTCCGCACCATGCGGGGCTACCACGTCGCCCGCAAGGCCGGCTGGGACTGCCACGGCCTGCCGGTCGAGCTCGCGGTCGAGAAGGAGCTCGGGTTCAACGGCAAGAAGGACATCGAGGCGTACGGCATCGCCGAGTTCAACGCCAAGTGCCGCGAGTCCGTGACCCGGCACACCGACGCCTTCGCCGACCTCACGACCCGCATGGGCTACTGGGTCGATCTCGACGACGCGTACCGCACGATGAACCCCGAGTACGTGGACTCCGTCTGGTGGTCCCTGAAGGAGATCTTCAACAAGGACCTCCTCGTCCAGGACCACCGCGTCGCCCCCTGGTGCCCGCGCTGCGGCACCGGCCTCTCCGACCACGAGCTGGCGCAGGGCTACGAGACGGTCGTCGACCCCTCCGTCTTCGTCCGCTTCCCGCTCACCTCCGGCCCTCTCGCGGGCGAGGCGGCCCTCCTGGTGTGGACGACCACTCCGTGGACGCTCGTCTCGAACACCGCGGTCGCCGCGCACCCGGACGTCACGTACGTCGTCGCGACGAACGGGGAAGAGAAGCTCGTCGTCGCCGAGCCGCTCGTCGAGAAGGCCCTCGGCGAGGGCTGGGAGACCACGGGCCAGACCTTCACCGGCGCCGAGATGGAGCGCTGGAACTACCAGCGCCCGTTCGAGCTCGTGGAGTTCCCGGCTCCGGCCCACTTCGTGGTGAACGCCGACTATGTGACCACCGAGGACGGCACCGGTCTGGTCCACCAGTCCCCCGCCTTCGGTGAGGACGACCTCAAGGTCTGCCGCGCGTACGGCCTGCCGGTCGTGAACCCGGTGCGTCCCGACGGCACCTTCGAGGAGGACGTCCCGCTCGTGGGCGGTGTCTTCTTCAAGAAGGCCGACGAACAGCTGACCGCGGACCTCCAGGACCGCGGCCTGCTCTTCCGTCACATCCCGTACGAGCACAGCTATCCGCACTGCTGGCGCTGCCACACGGCGCTGCTCTACTACGCGCAGCCGTCCTGGTACATCCGCACGACGGCCATCAAGGACCGACTCCTCCAGGAGAACGAGAAGACCAACTGGTTCCCGGACTCGGTCAAGCACGGCCGCTTCGGCGACTGGCTGACCAACAACGTCGACTGGGCACTGTCCCGCAACCGCTACTGGGGCACCCCGCTGCCCATCTGGCGCTGCGAGGAGGGCCACTTGACCTGCGTGGGCTCGCGCGCGGAGCTGTCCGACCTGACGGGCACCGACCAGTCGGAGCTCGACCCGCACCGCCCGTACATCGACGCGGTGACATTCCCCTGCCCGACCTGCCAGGAGACCGCGACGCGCGTCCCCGAGGTCATCGACGCCTGGTACGACTCCGGTTCGATGCCGTTCGCGCAGTGGGGGTACCCGCACAAGAACAAGGAGCTCTTCGAGAGCCGCTACCCCGCGCAGTTCATCTCGGAGGCCATCGACCAGACCCGCGGCTGGTTCTACACGCTGATGGCCGTCGGCACCCTGGTCTTCGACAAGTCGTCGTACGAGAACGTGGTCTGCCTCGGCCACATCCTCGCCGAGGACGGCCGCAAGATGTCCAAGCACCTGGGCAATACCCTGGAGCCGATCCAGCTGATGGACCAGCACGGCGCCGACGCCGTGCGCTGGTTCATGGCGGCCGGCGGCTCCCCGTGGGCGGCACGCCGCGTGGGCCACGGCACCATCCAGGAGGTCGTCCGCAAGACGCTCCTCACGTACTGGAACACGGTCGCCTTCCAGGCCCTGTACGCCCGTACGTCGAAGTGGGCCCCCAGCGACGCCGACCCGGCGCCCGCCGACCGCCCGCTCCTGGACCGCTGGCTGCTCAGCGAGCTGCACGCGCTCACCGACCAGGTCACCCAGGCCCTGGAGGGCTACGACACCCAGCGCGCGGGCAAGCTCCTGTCCACGTTCGTCGACAACCTCTCGAACTGGTACGTACGCCGCTCCCGGCGCCGCTTCTGGCAGGGCGACAAGGCGGCCCTGCGCACCCTGCACGAGGTCCTGGAGACCGTCACCCGCCTGATGGCCCCACTGACACCGTTCATCGCGGAGCGCGTCTGGCAGGACCTGGTGGTGCCGGTCACCCCGGACGCCCCGGAGTCGGTCCACCTGACGTCCTGGCCCGAGGCCGACCTGTCGGCGATCGACCCGGACCTGTCCCGGCAGATGGTGCTCGTGCGCCGCTTGGTGGAGCTGGGCCGCGCCACGCGCGCGGAGTCGGGCGTGAAGACCCGCCAGCCCCTGTCCCGCGCCCTGATCGCGGCCACGGGCTTCGAATCGCTCAACCCGGAGCTGCACGCCCAGATCACCGAGGAGCTCAATGTCTCCTCGCTGGCGTCACTCTCCGAGGTCGGCGGATCACTGGTCGACACGACCGCGAAGGCGAACTTCCGCGCCCTGGGCAAGCGGTTCGGCAAGGGCGTCCAGGCGGTCGCCAAGGCGGTCGCCGACGCCGACGCGGCCGCGCTGTCCCTGGCCCTGCGCGAGGGCACGGCGTCGGTCGAGGTCGACGGCGAGAAGGTGACCCTGGCCCCGGATGAGGTCATCATCACGGAGACCCCGCGCGAGGGCTGGTCGGTGGCGTCCGACTCCGGTGCCACGGTCGCCCTCGACCTGGAGATCTCCGAGGAGCTGCGCCGGGCGGGCCTGGCCCGTGACGCGATCCGCCTGATCCAGGAGGCCCGCAAGAACAGCGGCCTGGACGTCGCGGACCGGATCACCCTGCGCTGGACCTCCACGGACCCGGCCGTGATCACGGCCCTGTCCGACCACGCCGACCTCATCGCGGACGAGGTCCTCGCCACGGACTTCCAGCAGGGCGAGGCGGACGACGCGTACGGCGAGACGTTCACGGACGAGTCCCTGTCCCTGACGTTCCGCCTCCGCAAGGCGTAACGGCCGAGAACCGGAAAGACCCGAAGGCCCGGTCCCGCCAAAGATCTTGGCGGGACCGGGCCTTCGGCGTTGTGTGCCCACGCACAGATGAACGTTTCTGCAAGCACGCGCCGACAGGCACACAACAAGAGGCCGACCCGCACACGACAAAAGGGCGAGGCCCCCAGAAGAACTGGGGGCCTCGCCCTGAACGCTGCCGACGCCTAAGGCGTGGAAACGGCCGTCAGTTGTCGTCCTCGTCGATGAGGAAGCCACGCATCGGCGACGGAGCCTGCTGCATGGGCTGCGGGGCCTGCGGCCGCACCGGCGCCATCGGCTGGGTCATCGCCGGCGACATCTGCTGCTGGCCGCCGTAGGACGGACCGGCGGTGGGCTGGTTGCCGCCCATGGACTGCTGACCGCCGTACGACGGGGCGCCCGCGCCGGCCGGTGCCATGGAAGGCGCCGGGGACGGCGGAAGGGAGGCCGTCGCCGGGGTCCGCGGCGGGGCCAGCGAGTCGTCGGCCTGGGTCTCCAGCTGACGGAGCTGCGACTCCAGGTAGGACTTCAGACGCGTGCGGTACTCGCGCTCGAAGCCGCGCAGGTCCTCGACCTTGCGCTCCAGCGTGGCGCGAGCGGACTCCAGGGAGCCCATCGCGACACGGTGCTTCTCCTGCGCGTCCCGCTCCAGGGCGTCGGCCTTGGCACGGGCGTCACGCTCGAGGCCCTCGGCACGCGAACGCGCCTCGCCCACGATCTTGTTGGCCTCGGAACGGGCCTCCGCGATCGCCTGGTCAGCGGTCTGCTGCGCCAGGGAGAGCACGCGCGCGGCGCTGTCGCCGCCGGGGCCCTGACCGGGCTGGGGCATCTGCGGACCGTGGCCGCCCATGGGACCACCCATGGGGCCGCCCATCGGGCCGCCCTGACCCATCGGGCCGGGGCCCTGGGGGCCACCCTGCTGACCGTGCTGCTGGCCGTGTCCACTGGGGCCCGCGGGCAGCTGCGGCGCACCACCGGGCAGCTGCGGCGGACCGCCCATCTGCTGCTGGTGCTGCGGGTGCTGCTGCTGCGGCGGCACCGGCTGCGGGCCCGATATTGCGGCGGGCACCGGGGCACCCGGACCGCGCTGGTCCTGGGGTTCCGGAGGCTTGCGCATCCCGCCCTGCTGCTGGTTCTGCGCAGCGGCGCGGGTCGCTGCGGCCAGTTTGGCGCGCAGGTCCTCGTTCTCTCGGAGCAAGCGAGTCAGTTCGGCTTCGACCTCATCGAGGAAGGCATCGACCTCGTCCTCGTCATAGCCTTCTCGGAGGCGGACGGTCGTGAACTGCTTGTTCCGCACGTCCTCGGGGGTCAACGGCATCTCTTCACCTCAACGTAGTCATCGGCAGTCGGCAAGACCGTATCGTCCACAGTCACCTCGCGAGATTGTTCACGACGGTGATCAAGATGTAGACGATGATCATCAGTACGAAGAAGGACAGGTCAAGTGCCACGCCCCCGAGACGCAGCGGCGGAATGAACCGCCGCAGAAGCTTGAGTGGTGGATCAGTGACAGTGTAGGTGGCCTCCAGAACGACCACCATCGCCTTGCCGGGTTGCCATGAGCGGGCGAACTGGAAGACGTAGTCCATGACCAACCGGAAGATCAGCACGATGAGGAAGCACATCAGCGCGATGTAAAGCACCTGCCAGACCACGCTCATGTTCGCGGTTCCCTCTCCCCTGTTACTCGTCCTGCGTTTGCCGGTTGTGCGTTACTGCGTCACTTACGTCTCAGCTCTGGTTGAAGAACCCGCCCTCTGCGATGCGAGCCTTGTCCTCCGCCGTTACATCGACGTTAGCAGGCGACAACAGGAACACCTTCTGCGTCACTCGCTCAATGCTGCCATGGAGACCGAAGACGAGTCCGGCGGCAAAGTCGACAAGTCGCTTCGCATCGGTGTCGTCCATCTCGGTCAGATTCATGATCACCGGGGTGCCCTCGCGGAAGTGTTCCCCGATGGTACGGGCCTCGTTGTACGTCCGCGGGTGCAGCGTGGTGATGCGGTAGGGCTCCCGCTCGGACACGACCTTGGGCATGATCACCGGTGCGTTCTTCTCCAGACTCTGGCGTTCAGGTGTGATGGATGCCACGGGGGCGATTCGTGCCGGACGTCCGGATTCCGCGCCTAGCGAAGCGGAATGGGCGACCGGCTCACGCTGTGCGGGGGGCTGCACCACTCGTACCGATTCGTCCCTTTCGGGCGCGTGCGCCTGACGGGACTGGTGCGACTGGTGGGGCGGCTCGTGCCGCCTGCGGTCCCGCTCGGGCTCCGGCTCGGGTTCGAACTCGTCATCGGGGTCGAACCCCGGACCGTCGTACCCGTCGTCCTCCACGAGGCCGAGGTAGACCGCCATCTTGCGCATCGCGCCGGCCATGCTCTGAGTCCTCCGCTCTGTGGTGGATCGGCTGTCGTCACCAACTGCCCGCGATCCACTAGGTCTCCCCGCCCAACAGCGAGAATGACCATATTTTCTGCTGTGGTCCGACTTCTTGGCGACGTTACCCGAGCCCGGGTCGGACTCCGAGTACCGCCGTACCGACGCGCACATGTGTCGCCCCGGCCGCAACGGCCTGTTCGAGGTCCGCACTCATCCCTGCCGATACCATGTTCGCAGCCGGATGAGCCGCGCGCATGAGGGTTGAGAATTCCATCAGCCGCTCGAACGCCGCCTGTTGCCGACCCGCGTAGGGACCGGTGAGCGGCGCCACGGTCATCAGACCGTCGAGCCGCAGCCCCGGAGCCTGCGCCACGAGTCCGGCCAACTCTTCGATTCCGCCGGGGCCCACGCCCCCGCGCTCGCCCCGCCCGTTCTCCTCGGCGTCGAGGGCGACCTGGATCAGACAGCCGAGCTCCCGCTCCGCGCGCACGGCGCCCGTCGACAGGGCAGTGACGAGCTTGGGGCGGTCCACGGACTGGACCACGTCGGCATAACTGACCACAGAACGGACTTTGTTGGTCTGCAATTGACCGACAAAGTGCCAAGTAAGGGGAAGGCCCGCGCAGTCGGCGGCCTTGGGGGCCGCGTCCTGGTCGCGGTTCTCGGCGACATGGCGCACACCGAGTTCCGAGAGGATCCGCACATCGCTCGCGGGGTAGGTCTTGGTGACCACGATCAGGGTCACCTCCTCCCGCTTGCGCCCGGCCGCCGCGCACGCCGCGGCGATGCGCTCTTCGACCTGCGCCAGATTTGCGGCGAGTTGAGACTTACGGTCCGTCATGCCCTATCAGTCCAGCCAGACATAGCCCGCGAGACGACCGGTGGTCCGGTCGCGGCGGTACGAGAAGTGGTCACCGGATTCCAGCGTGCACACCGGCGACTGCTCCCGGTCGTGCACCCCGAGCCGCTCGAGCTGGGCGTGCACCCCCGCGGTCACGTCGACCGCCGGAGTGCCCCAACTCGTCTCGGCGTACGCCGCCGGCTCGATCGCCGCGGCATCGGCGCGCATTGCCTCCGGCACTTCGTAGCACCGGCCGCAGACGGCGGGTCCGGTGCGGGCGATGACGCGGGCCGGGTCGGCGCCCAGCTTCACCATCGCCTCGACGGCGGCGGGAACGACTCCCGCCAGCATGCCGGGGCGCCCCGCGTGAGCCGCCGCGGCCACCTTGGCGACCGGGTCGGCGAGCAGGACAGGCGTGCAGTCCGCGGTGAGGACCGCCAGGGCCAGGCCCCGGCGGGCGGTCACCACGGCGTCGACCGCCGGGATCTCGGCGTCGGAGCCCCAGGGCCCGTCGACCACGACGGCGTCGGGGCCGTGCACCTGGTTCATCCAGACGACCCGCTGCGGGTCGAGGCCGAGCGAGGTGGCGGTGAGCGAACGATTCGTCCGCACCGCCTGAGGGTCGTCGCCGACCGCGCCGCCGAGATTGAGCTCTTCGTACGGAACGGCGCTCACCCCGCCCCACCTGTCGGTGAAGGCGAAGTGCGCGCCGCTCACAGTGCTGTGCTGGCTTATCACTTCAGGAAGTCCGGCACGTCCAGCTCTTCGGCCTGGCTGTCCTGGTACGGACGGGCCGGCGGCACCTGCGGCGGGGCCACGGGCGCCGACGGGGTCTCGTTGACCGGAGTCACCTCGACGGGCTCCGGAGCCGACGGCTCGTCGTGCGACGTGACGCTGCCCAGGCCGCCGTACGGCGAACGGGACTCGGCGGGACGGCTCGTGGCCGCCGGCTGCTCGTCACGCTGCTTGGTCGACGACGCCGAGCCGAGGACGGTGTCCCGCTTGGACGGCGGCTGCCCGCCGTCGAAGCCCGCCGCGATGACGGTGACCCGGACCTCGTCGCCCAGGGCGTCGTCGATGACGGCGCCGAAGATGATGTTGGCCTCGGGGTGGGCCGCCTCGCTGACCAGTTGGGCCGCTTCGTTGATCTCGAAGAGGCCGAGGTCGGAGCCGCCGGAGATGGAGAGCAGGACGCCCCGCGCTCCGTCGATGGACGCCTCCAGGAGTGGCGAGGAGATCGCCATCTCGGCGGCGGCCACCGCGCGGTCGTCGCCGCGCGCCGATCCGATGCCCATGAGGGCCGAACCGGCCTCGGACATGACCGACTTGACGTCGGCGAAGTCGAGGTTGATCAGACCCGGGGTCGTGATGAGGTCGGTGATGCCCTGAACACCGGAGAGCAGGACCTGGTCCGCCGACTTGAAGGCGTCCAGAACGCTGACCTGGCGGTCCGAGATGGACAGGAGCCGGTCGTTGGGGATGACGATGAGGGTGTCGACCTCTTCGCGCAGCTCCGCGATCCCGTCCTCGGCCTGATTGGCGCGACGACGGCCCTCGAAGGTGAACGGCCGAGTGACGACGCCGATGGTCAGGGCGCCCAGGGAGCGAGCGATGTTGGCGACGACAGGTGCGCCGCCGGTGCCGGTGCCACCGCCTTCACCGGCCGTGACGAAGACCATGTCGGCCCCCTTGAGGACCTCCTCGATCTCCTCGCGGTGGTCCTCGGCCGCCTTGCGGCCGACTGCCGGGTTGGCTCCGGCGCCGAGGCCACGGGTGAGTTCCCGGCCGACGTCGAGCTTGACGTCGGCGTCGCTCATCAACAGGGCTTGCGCGTCGGTGTTGATGGCGATGAACTCGACGCCCTTGAGACCGACCTCGATCATCCGGTTGATGGCATTGACACCACCGCCGCCGACACCGATGACTTTGATGACTGCGAGGTAGTTCTGCGGTGCTGCCACGTCGAAGGCCTCTCGCCTCGAGTTACGTGTCGCCGCCTCGCGGTCAAGCGCCGCGACGACTGATGCCGAATGGGACGGTCCGAACGCCGACCCGAACCCTAACGCTGAAGTTTAGGGTTACCAGTGTGTCTGTTCCTTGGACTCTTCCGAACAGGACACTAAGTCGACAAGTGGCGCACGTTCAACGAACACGCCGAACCTCCCGTTTTTCTTTTCACCCTATGTGATCAGCCGTAGCGCTGCCGAACCAGGGTGCTGGCCTGCGGCGATATGCGTCAACTCGCCGATGAAGCAGGGGCGGTGGGGACACTCACATCGAAGTGCCGTGCCTTGGGCGCGGCTTTCATCAGCGCGGTGAGTGTGCTTGCCTTCGTTCGACCCTTCTCGCTGCTGCCCCACGCTACGGTGCGTCCGCCGCTCAACTCCAGCGAGATCGAGTCGTACGAACGGACCTTGACGGCCCGTGTATCGCGGGCCACCGCGGCCGGCAGCGCGCCCGCGACCCGTACCGCTTCGCGCCGCAAGCGGTGGGAGTCGAAACGGCGAAGACTCGCGGCTGCGTTCTCCTGATCCGGCGTCAATTCCAGGAGTGGAACGCCCTTCGGCGCGTGTCCGACCGTGGCGAATCGCACGCCCTTGGCGTCCACTTCGACGAACTTTCCGCCCTTTTCGATAAGGAGAACCGGCTTGCGTTCGGTCACTTTCAGACCGATTCCGTGCGGCCAGGATCGGACGACGTCCACCGAGTCGATGCGCGGCAGTTTCTTCCGCAGCCGGTCCTCGAGAGCGTCGGTGTCGACCGAAATCAGGGGCGCACCGACCGGGGCCGCGGCGGCCTCGCGCACCGCGTCGGGGGTCAGGATCCGCGTCCCGGACGTCGTCACGCGCTCCACGCGCAGATACTGCGAGCCGTAGAGCAGCCAGACTCCGCCCGCCCCGAGGAGCACGAGCGCGATCAGCGAGAGGATCAGGGTGCGCGGTCGCGGCATGCGCAGGCGGGAGCCCCGAGAGCGCGGAGGACGGGGCGGGCGGGACCCACCAGAAGCGGGCTTCTGCCGTTCGGCGGTGGTCGGTCCGGCCACGGTCCCCTGCCTTCTTCTGCCTGCTAGTGCCGTCTCACCCGTTGCGGCGTGAGGCGATCGCCTCGTACACCATGCCGACGAGGAGGTCGTCGGCATCCCTGCGGCCGAACTCCGAGGCGGCACGCGACATCTCGTACAGCCGGTGCGGGTCGGCGAGCACCGGGAGTACGTTGCCCTGCACCCACTCGGGCGTCAGTTCGGCGTCGTCCACGAGGAGTCCACCGCCCGCCTTGACCACCGGCTGGGCGTTCAGCCGCTGTTCGCCGTTGCCGATGGGCAGCGGGACGTAGGCGGCCGGAAGCCCGACGGCGGAGAGTTCGGCGACGGTCATCGCGCCCGCACGGCAGAGCATCATGTCCGCCGCCGCGTACGCGAGGTCCATCCGGTCCACGTACGGTACCGGGATGTAGGGCGGCATACCGGGCATGTTCTCGACGTACGGCATTTCGTTCTTCGGGCCGACCGCGTGCAGGATCTGGATCCCGGCGCGCTGGAGCACCGGAGCGACCTGCTGGACGACCTCGTTGAGCCGCCGGGCGCCCTGCGAGCCGCCGGAGACGAGCAGCGTCGGCAGGTTCGGGTCGAGGCCGAAGGCGGCGCGCGCCTCCGGCCGGACCCGGGCCCGGTCGAGCGTGGCGATGGTGTGCCGCAGCGGGATGCCGATGTAGCGGGAGTTGCGCAGCTTGCTGTCCGGGGTGGCGACGGCCACCCCGTGGGCGTACCGCGACCCGATCTTGTTGGCGAGGCCGGGACGCGCGTTGGCCTCGTGCACGACGATCGGCGTCCCGGTCCGCTTGGCCGCGAGGTACCCGGGCAGCGCGACATAGCCGCCGAAGCCGACCACGCAGTCCGCCTTCGTCCGCTCCAGGATCTGCTCGGCCGCCTTGATCGTGCCGCGCAGCCGTCCGGGGACGGTGATCAGCTCAGGGGTGGGCTTGCGCGGCAGCGGTACGGCCGGGATCAGCGCGAGTTCGTAGCCCCGCTCCGGTACGAGCCGGGTCTCGAGTCCACGCTCCGTGCCCAGGGCCGTGATGCCCACGGTCGGGTCCTGCCTCCGCAGGGCGTCCGCGAGGGCGAGCGCGGGCTCGATGTGGCCGGCGGTCCCCCCACCGGCGAGTACGACATGCACCGAAATTCACCGCTCTCCGGACGAACGCGCCTTGACGCGCCGTCTCATCGTGTTCCATCTCACCCGAGGTTGCCGCATGGCCAGGGCCGCCTTTGCCGCCGGATCCTCCCGCGCGAAGGCGATGAGGAGTCCGATGGCGAACATGGTCGGCAGCAGGGCCGAACCCCCGTAGGAGAACAGCGGGAGCGGGACACCGGCGATCGGCAGCAGACCGAGCACCGCACCGACATTGATCACGGCCTGCGCCGTGATCCAGGTGGTCACGCCTCCCGCGGCATACCGTACGAAGGGGTCCTCCGTGCGTCCGGCCACGCGGATACCCGCATAGCCTAGAGCCGCGAACAGAGCGAGCACCGACAGTGTCCCCGCCAGGCCGAGTTCCTCCCCGGTGATGGCGAAGATGAAGTCGGTGTGCGGTTCCGGCAGTTGACCCCATTTTTCCACACTCGCGCCCAGACCGGAACCGAAGAATCCGCCGGAGGCCAGGGCATAGATCCCGTGCACGGCCTGCCAGCACTGGTCGCCGGGACCGGGATCGGTGGCACCGATACAGGCGAGCCGCGCCATGCGGTTGGGGCTGGTCTTGATGAGGATCACGCCGAGCAGGGCCGCCACCGAGAGCACTCCCGCGAAGAGCCGCGTCGGCGCCCCCGCCAGCCAGAGCAGGCCGAAAAGGATCGCCGTGAGAATGATCGCGGTGCCCATGTCGCCGCCCAGCATGATGAGTCCGAGCAGCATGAAGGCGACAGGGACGAGCGGGACGAGCATGTGCTTCCACTGCGTGAGCAGGCGCTTGTCCTGTTTGCGTGCGAGCAGGTCCGCGCCCCACAGGACGAGGGCGAGCTTGGCGAACTCACTGGGCTGGAGCTGGAACGGGCCGCCCAGGTAGATCCAGTTCTGGTTTCCGTTGACGCTGCGCCCTATCCCGGGGACCTGCACGAGCACCATCAGGAAGACGGTCACCGCGAGGATCGGGTAGGCGAGCGCCCGGTGCAGCTTGATGGGCATGCGCATCGCCACGAGCAGCAGGATCGAGCCGAGTACGGCGGCGACGAACTGCTTGCGGAAGAAGTACGCGGCGGGCAGGTCGAGCTGCAGCGCCTGGATCATCGACGCCGAGTAGACCATCACCAGGCCGAGCACGGTGATCAGGAGGCTGGAGCCGAAGATGAGGTAGTACGCGGTCAGCGGCCGGTCCCAGGCGCGCTTGGCCCGGGTGTAGAACCGCCGCACCGCGCTCTCCCGCGGCGGGCGCGGCGCGCCGCCCGCGGAACGGATCGGCGCGGGCCTCTTGGCCAGGCGCGTGGGCGCGCGCCCGCTACCACCGGCCATCAGGACCCCCGCCCAGCCACCAAGACGCTGCCACGTGCCCTCCTAAGGGTGCCGGGCGCCCCGGACCACTGGGCCCGCGTCAGGCGCTCGCGCCGAGTTCGCGGACCGCGTCCGCGAACGCGTCACCACGCTTGTTGTAGTTGGTGAACATGTCCATCGACGCACAGGCCGGGGCCATCAGTACGGTGTCCCCCGGCTCGGCGAGCCGTGCCGCCTGCTCCACCGCCTCGGACATCGCCCCAGTGTCGGTCCGGTCGAGGTCGACGACCGGGACCTCGGGGGCGTGTCGCGCGAGGGCTTCGCGGATCAGCGCGCGGTCGGCGCCGATCAGGACGACGCCCCGAAGTCGCTTCGCCGACTTGGCGACGAGCTCGTCGAAGGTGGCTCCCTTGGCGAGCCCGCCCGCGATCCAGACGATCGATTCGTACGCCGCCAACGAGGCTTCCGCGGCGTGGGTGTTGGTGGCCTTGGAGTCGTCGACGTACGCCACACCGGCCACGTCCGCGACGTGCTCGATGCGGTGGGCGTCCGGACGGAAGGCGCGCAGACCGTCGCGTACGGCCGTCGCCGGGACGCCGTAGGCGCGCGCGAGAGCGGCGGCGGCCAGGGCGTTGGCGATGTTGTGCGGTGCGGGCGGCTGCACGTCGGAGATCTCGGCGAGCTCCTGGGCCTGCTTCTGGCGGTCCGGCACGAAGGCACGGTCGACCAGGATGCCGTCCACGACGCCCAGTTGCGAGGGTGCGGGCGCGTTCAGCGTGAAACCGATGGCGCGGCAGCCCTCTTCGACGTCGGCGCCGCGGACGAGGTCCTCGGTGGCCTTGTCCGCCACGTTGTAGACACAGGCGACCTGATTGCCTTCGTAGACACGGCCCTTGTCGGCGGCGTACGCCTCCATGGAGCCGTGCCAGTCCAGGTGATCGGGCGCGAGGTTCAGGACGGTCGCGGAGTGGGCGCGCAGCGAGGGCGCCCAGTGCAGCTGGTAGCTGGAGAGCTCGACGGCGAGCACGTCGTACTCCTGGTCGCCGGTGACGACGTCGAGCAGCGAGACCCCGATGTTGCCGACGGCGGCGGTCCGCAGCCCTGCCGCCTCCAGGATCGAGGCGAGCATGCGCACGGTCGTGGTCTTGCCGTTCGTGCCGGTGACCGCGAGCCAGGGCGCGGCGTCGGGGCCGCGCAGGCGCCAGGCCAGCTCCACGTCGCCCCACACCTCGACACCGGCAGCGGCGGCGGCCGCGAAGAGCGGCTTGTCCGGCTGCCAGCCGGGCGTGGTGACGACGAGTTCGGTGCCTTCGGGCAGGGTGGCCCCGTCGCCGAGGCGGACGCTGATGCCCTCGGACCTCAGCTCGTCGGCCTGCGTACGGGAGCGCTCGTCGTCGCCGTCGTTGACGACCGTGACGACGGCGCCCAGGCCGTGCAGCACGCGGGCCGCCGGGATCCCGGAGACGCCGAGCCCGGCGACGGTGACGTTCTTCCCCTGCCAGCTGGTCACTTCTTGGCTGCCCATCCTGCGTAGAAGAGGCCGAGTCCGACGATCACGCACATGCCCTGGATGATCCAGAAGCGGACCACCACAAGGACTTCGGACCACCCCTTGAGTTCGAAGTGGTGCTGCAGTGGCGCCATGCGGAAGACGCGCTTGCCGGTCATGCGGAACGAGCCGACCTGGATGACGACGGACATCGTGATCAGGACGAAGAGGCCGCCGAGCAGGGCGAGGAGCATCTCCGTGCGCGAGCAGATCGCGAGTCCGGCGAGCGCGCCGCCGAGGGCGAGCGAGCCGGTGTCACCCATGAAGATCTTGGCGGGCGAGGTGTTCCACCACAGGAAGCCGAAGCAGGCGCCCATCAGGGCGGAGGCCACCACCGCGAGGTCGAGTGGGTCTCTGACCTCGAAACACGCCTGTGGGTTGGTCAGCGTGACCGCGTTGGCGCAGGACTCCTGGTACTGCCAGACACCGATGAAGGTGTACGCGCCGAAGACCATCACGGAGGCGCCCGTGGCGAGGCCGTCGAGGCCGTCGGTGAGGTTCACGCCGTTCGACATCGCGAGGATCATGAACAACGCCCAGACCACGAAGAGCACCGGGCCGATCGACCAGCCGAAGTCCGTGACGAACGACAGCTTGGTGGAGGCCGGGGTCTGGTTGCGGTTGTCCGGCCAGTTCAGCGCGAGCACGGCGAAACCGATGCCGACGATCAGCTGTCCGGCCATCTTCGCCTTGGCGCGCAGGCCGAGCGAGCGCTGCTTGACGATCTTGATGTAGTCGTCGAGGAAGCCGACGAGGCCCATGCCCGCCATCAGGAAGAGCACGAGGAGCCCGGAGAGCGTGGTCTCCGTGCCCGTGATGATCTTCGTGAGGAAGTACGCGATGAGCGTGGCGAGGATGAAGGCGATGCCACCCATGGTCGGCGTACCGCGCTTGCTGTGGTGCTCGCGCGGGCCGTCGTCCCGGATGAACTGCCCATAGCCCTTGCGGGCGAGGAACTTGATAAGGAGCGGGGTTCCGACCAGGGTCAGGAAGAGCCCGATCACACCCGCGAAGAGGATCTGCCTCATCGGCCGGCGACCTGCCCCTCGGACGACGCGGAGTCATCGAGCAGCGCCGTGGCGACCCGCTCGAGACCGACCGATCTGGAAGCCTTCACCAGCACGACGTCTCCCGGGCGCAGCTCGCTGCGCAGCAGGTCGATCGCCGCCTGTGCGTCGGACACGTGCACCGACTCCTCACCCCACGAACCCTCGTTGTATGCGCCCAGTTGGAGCCAGGACGCTTCCCTGCCCCCAACTGCCACGAGCTTGCTCACGTTCAGCCGGACAGCGAGCCGTCCGACCGCGTCGTGTTCGGCGAGCCCCTCGTCACCGAGCTCGGCCATGTGACCGAGCACCGCCCACGTACGACGTCCCTTGGCCATGCCCACGAGCGCGCGCAGGGCGGCTCGCATGGACTCGGGGTTCGCGTTGTAGGCGTCGTTGACGACCGTCACGCCGTCCGGGCGCTCGGTGACCTCCATCCGCCAGCGGGACAGCGTGCCCGCCTCGGAGAGCGCGCGGGCGATCTCGTCTGCGGACATGCCCAACTCATGGGCGACGGCGGCCGCGGCAAGCGCGTTCGACACGTGGTGCTCACCGTACAGCCGCAAGGTCACGTCGCTGCACCCGGAGGGTGTGTGCAGCGTAAAGGCAGGCTGTCCGATCTCCGTGAGCCGGACATTCTCGGCACGTACGTCGGCGTCGGCGGCCTCTCCGAAGAGCAGGACGCGCGCCTTCGTGCGCGAAGCCATGGCGCGCACCAGCGGGTCGTCGGCGTTGAGGACGGCGGTGCCGTCGGCGGGGAGGCTCTCGACGAGTTCACCCTTCGCCACTGCGATCTGCTCGCGTCCGCCGAACTCGCCGATGTGGGCGGTGCCGACGTTGAGCACGAGGCCGATCTTGGGCGGGGTGAGGCCGGTGAGGTAGCGGATGTGGCCGACGCCGCGGGCGCCCATCTCCAGGACGAGGAAGCGCGTCTCGTCGGTGGCGCTGAGGGCGGTGAGCGGCAGGCCGATCTCGTTGTTGAGCGAGCCAGGCGTGAAGACCGTGGGCGCCTTGCTCCGCAGGACCTGGGCGAGCAGGTCCTTGGAGCTGGTCTTGCCGACGGAGCCGGTGAGCGCGACGAGCGTCGCGCCGAGCCGCTCGACGACGTGCCGCGCAAGGGCGCCGAGCGCCGCCTGCACGTCGTCGACGACGATGGCGGGTACGCCGACGGGGCGCGAGGCGAGGACGGCGGCGGCGCCCGCTTCGACCACCGCGGACGCGTAGTCGTGGCCGTCGACGCGCTCGCCGACGAAGGCGACGAAGAGGCTTCCGGGCTCCACTTCACGGGAGTCCCTGACGACCGGTCCGGTGACCTGGACGGACGGATCCGGTATGTCGTACGTCTGCCCGCCGACGACAGTGGCGATCTCGGCGAGGGAGAGGGCGATCACAGATTCATCCCTGGGTTTGCTGGATAGCTTCGCGAAGTACCTGGCGGTCGTCGAAGGGGCGTACCACCCCGGCGATGTCCTGTCCCTGCTCGTGGCCCTTGCCCGCGACGAGCACCGTGTCGCCCGGTTCCGCGCGGGCGACCGCCGCGCGGATGGCGGCGGCGCGGTCCTCGAACACGGCGACCTCGCCGCGCTCGTGGGCCGGCACGTCGGCGGCGCCGGCGAGCATCGTGGCGAGGATCGCGAGGGGGTCCTCGCCGCGGGGGTTGTCGGCGGTCAGTACGGCGGTGTCGGCGAGCCGGGCGGCGGCGGCGCCCATCGGCATCCGCTTGGTCTTGTCCCGGTCACCGCCGCAGCCGAGGACGATGTGCAGCTTGTTCTCTGTGACCTTGCGCAGGGCGCGCAGGACCGATTCGACGGCGTCCGTCTTGTGGGCGTAGTCGACGACCGCGAGGTAGGGCTGGCCCGCGTCGACGCGCTCCAGGCGGCCGGGGACGCCCGGCACCGCCGCGACGCCGTCGGCGGCCTGCTGCGGGTCGATGCCCGCGACGGCCAGCGAGACGATCGCGGAGAGCGTGTTGGCGACGTTGAAAGGACCGGCGAGCGGGGACTTCGCGGTGATCCGCTCCCCCTGCGGGCCGACCACGACGAAGGTGGAGTCGAACGGCGTGACCTCGACGCCCTCCGCCCGCCAGTCGGCGTCGGGGTGGCCCTCGGCGGAGAACGTGGTGACGGGGACCTCGGACTCGGTGATGAGCCGACGCCCGTACTCGTCGTCGAAGTTGACCACTCCGAGCCTCGAACGCAGCTTGGTGAACAGCTGCGCCTTGGCCTGGAAGTAGTCCTCCATGTCGGAGTGGAACTCCATGTGCTCCGGGCTGAGGTTGTTGAAGACGGCGACGTCGAAGACGCAGCCGTCCACCCGGCCGAGCACGAGGGCGTGCGAGGAGACCTCCATGGCGACGGCCTCGACGCCGCGCTCGCGCATCACCGCGAACAGCGCCTGGAGGTCGGTCGCCTCGGGGGTCGTACGTTCGGACTTGATCCGCTCGTCGCCGATGCGCATCTCGACCGTGCCGATGAGGCCGGTCGCCTTCACGCCCTTGAGGCCGCCCTCGACGAGATAGGCCGTCGTGGTCTTGCCGGACGTGCCGGTGATGCCGATCTGCAGCAGATCGCGCCCCGGATGGCCGTACACCGTGGCCGCGAGCTCCCCCATGGAGCCGCGCGGGTCGTCGACGACCAGGACCGGCAGTCCCGTGACGGCCGCGCGTTCGGCGCCCGTCGGGTCGGTGAGGATCGCGGCGGCGCCGAGGTCGGCGGCCTGCGCGACGAAGTCGGCGCCATGCAGCCGGGCGCCGGGAAGGGCGGCGTAGATGTCGCCCGGCCGGACCGCGCGGGAGTCGTGCGTGATGCCGCTGACCTCCCCCGTGCCCGGGGCGGCGACGCCCAGCTGATCGGCGATCCTGGCGAGCGGCGTCGCGGAGACCTGGACCGGCCGCGGCGGTCCCGGATATGTCACGGGAACGCCCTTCTGGGTGGTTTGGGACTGATCGGCGTGTGGCACGGCGGTGAGCGTACCGGGCGCACCGGGCTCAGGGCGAAGCGGGCGGTGTGGCGGGGGCTGGTTCCCCGGCTTCGGGGTGATCGTTGTCACGAGTTTGTCCTGGTGGGGCTCAGGGTTCGAAGGTGACGGGGAGCCGGGCCGCGCCCTTGCCTGTGGGCGGGACCTGGAGCGTCTTGAGGGCGAACTGCATGACTTCCTTGTAGATGGGACCGCAGATCTGGCCGCCGAAGTAGCTGCCCTTGGTGGCGTTCTGGATCGCGCAGTAGACGGTGACGCGGGGGTTGTCGGCGGGCGCGAATCCGGCGAACGACGAGGTGTAGCCCTTGTACTTGCCGGTCTCGGGGTCGACCCGGTTGGCCGTACCCGTCTTGCCCGCGACCCGGTAGCCGGGGATGCGGGCCTTGGTGCCCGTGCCCTCTTCGTCGTCGACGACGGACTCGAGCATCTGCGACACCGTCTTGGCGGTCTTCTCGCTCACCACGCGGGTCTTCTTGGGCTTGGGCGCGGGCGTGAAGCGGCCGTCGGGACCCTTTATCCCGCGCACCAGCGTGGGCTCGACGCGCACGCCGTCGTTCGCGATGGTCGAGTAGACGGAGGCCGCCTGCATCGCGTTGATCGAGAAGCCCTGGCCGAACGGGATCGTGTACTGCTGCGAGGTGGACCACTTCTCGGGCGGCGCCAGGATGCCGGACGTCTCGCCGGGGAAGCCGAGCCCGGTCTCCTTGCCGATGCCGAACTTGCGCAGGTACGAGTAGAGCGACTTGTTGGCCTCACGCTGGGTCTTGCCCAGCTCGCCGGTGGCCAGGATCGTGCCGATGTTGCTGGACTTGGCGAGCACGCCGTTGAGCGTGAGGTGCCAGGTCGGGTGGTCGATGTCGTCCTGGAAGAGCCGGTCGCCGCGGTGCAGCCGGTTGGGGACCGTCACGCGGGTGGCGGGGGTGGCCACCTCCTCCTCGAGGACGGCGGCCATCGACATGACCTTGGCGGTCGAACCCGGCTCGAAGGCGTCCTGGAGCGAGGCGTTGCCCATCGCGGTGCCGTCGGCCTGCGAGAGGTCGTTCGGGTCGAAGCCCGGGGCATTGGCCATCGCGAGGATCTCGCCGGTCTTGTTGTCCTGCACCATCACGTAGCCGCGGTCCGCCGCGGACTTCTCCACCTGCTTGCTGATGGCGCTCTGCGCGGCCCACTGGATGTCGCGGTCGATGGTGAGCTCGACGTCGGACCCGGGCACGGCGGGCGTCTCCGTGCTGCCCGCGGTCGGCACCTGGTGGCCGCCGGACTGGGCGTACCTGATCTTGCCGTCCTTGCCCGCGAGCTCCTTGTTCAGCTGCTGCTCCAGGCCGCCCCCGCCCTTGCCCTCGGCATTGACCCAGCCCAGTATCCCGGCGGCCAGGGTGTCGTTCGGGTACACGCGCTTGCTGCTGGGGTCCTGGAAGACTCCGGCCAGGACGTTGGCGCTCTTCTTGTCGGTGCTCGCCTTGTCGTCGAGCGCCCCGCGCAGGTCCTTGATCTGCTTCCAGACCTGGGGGGTCTGCCGGCGGGCGAGCAGGACGTAGCGCGTCTTGGGGGTCTTGAGCTGTTTGGTGAGCCGGCCGACGTCCTTGTCGAGGATCGGGGCGAGGAGCGCGGCGGCCTGTTCGGGCCCGTCCTTGATGCCCATCTCCTTGGCCGTGAACATCGTGGGGTCGGCCGTGATGTCGTACGCGTCCACGCTCGCGGCCAGTTCGACACCGCTGCGGTCGGTGATGCCACCGCGCTCGGCGGTGAGGACGTGGCTGAAGTAGCGGTTCTTCTCGGCCTTGGTCGTGTACACGCTCGCGTCGACCGCCTGCACCTGGAGGAGGCGTACGACGAAGGCCAGCATCACCAGGGTCAGACCGAGGCTCACCATGCGGAGCCGGGGCCGCGGGCTGCCGAGCCGGATGGTGCGGGCCTTGGATGCGGGGCGCGGGCGGCGGGCGGGCCCGGCCCCCCCTCCTGTGCGGCGCTGCTGGCCGGGGCGGGCGGGGCGCGAGGGCCGCGCGGGACCCGGGACCCTGCGTCGCGGGGGTTGGCGGTCCGTCACTTACGTCACCTGCCGGAGGTCGTGGGGCCGGGCATCGCGGAGGGGGTGGGCGTGGGCGCCTGGGGCGGTGCGGGCGACGGCGTGGGCGGCACCGGGGTCGCGACCGGGATCGAGACCGACGGGGCCGGGGACGCCACCTCCTGCGGGCGCGGGTCGGGCCGCAGCGCGGAGGACTGCTCGGCGGCGCCGGGCACGCCGCGTACGGTGCCGTCGGGGTTCAGGAAGGCCGGGTCGCCGCCCGGCACCATGCCGAGCTCACGGGCGCGGCGCTGGAGGGCGTCGGGAGCGGCGTAGGCGTCCACGTCCCGCTGGAGCTCCTGCTCCTGGTCGGTGAGCTCCGTCGTCTCCTTCTTGAGCTCGCTCAGCTGGAACGAGCCTTCGTTGAGCGAGGAGTTCAGGATGAGCAGCGTGATCAGACCGCCGCCGAGGAGCAGCACGACGAGCAGGACGAAGGGCGTGCGCGCGGCCTGGCTCGGCCCCGACGGCAGCAGCCGCGCGAGCCGGGCGGCCCTCCCCCGCAGCTCGGGCTTCTTGCTCATGGGGCCTCCTCAGGGACGCCGTTCACGGGTGCTCCTGGCGGGCGCACTTCACGGGGCCTCCTCGCGGATGCGCTGCGCACCCCGCAGCCGTGCCGGGGCCGCCCGGCGGTTCTCGGCGACCTCTTCCTCGGTGGGGAGTTCGGCGCCGCGCGTGAGCAGCTTGAGCCGGGGCTGGTAGCGCTCGGGGACGACGGGCAGGCCGGCCGGCGCGGTCGTCGCGGCGCCGGCCGCGAAGACCTGCTTGACCAGGCGGTCCTCGAGCGAGTGGTACGACAGGACGGCGATGCGGCCGCCGACGGCGAGCGTCTTCACGGCCGCCGGGATGGCGGCTTCCAGGACGCTCAGCTCGCCGTTGACCTCGATGCGCAGGGCCTGGAAGGTGCGCTTGGCGGGGTTGCCGCCGGTGCGCTTGGCGGCCTGCGGCAGGGAGTCGCGGATCAGCTCGACGAGCCGCGCGCTGTTGCTGAACGGCTCCTTCTCGCGCTCGCGGACGACCGCGCCCACGATCCGCTTGGCCTGCTTCTCCTCGCCGTACTGGCGCAGGATCCGCACCAGTTCGCCCGGTGCGTACGTGTTGAGGACCTCGGCGGCGCTCATGCCGGTCGTCTGGTCCATGCGCATGTCCAGGGGCGCGTCCTGCGCGTAGGCGAAGCCCCGGTCCGCCTCGTCGAGTTGCATGGAGGAGACGCCGAGGTCGAAGAGAACGCCCTGGACCTTCGCGATGCCGAGCCGGTCGAGCACGTCGGGGAGTTCGTCGTAGACCGCGTGCACCAGATCGGCCCGGTCGCCGAAGGGGGCGAGCCGCTCCCCGGAGAGCCGCAGGGCCTCCTTGTCGCGGTCCAGGCCGATGAGGCGGGCCGACGGGAAGGTGGAGAGCAGCGCCTCGCTGTGGCCGCCGAGTCCAAGGGTGCAGTCGACGACGACCGCGCCCGGCTCGGCGAGCGCGGGAGCCAACAGGTCCAGGCATCGCTGGAGCATCACCGGGACGTGTCGGGTGTGGCTCAAAGGGCCCTCTCAGGTCCGGCACGAGCGACGTGCGCACGGCCGGGTCCCCGCCCGCTCGGAAAGGAAAGGGCCTGCTGGCGCCGGGGAAGTGGCGTCAGCCGACCGGGAGCGGGAGGAGGCCGAGCCGTACGTACGCGCCGCGCACGTGGGGGGATTCAGGGAATCCCCGGGTGAACAGTCCAGCGGGGAGCAGGGTCACGGCTCCCACTTCGCGTCACTTTAGTCCACCGTGTCGCCCGGTCAATCAACTGGCCTGCGCGTCGCGGACGGGTCCTCACCGGTGCCACGGGTCCGGCTCCGTCACCCGTTCGGACGAGGCGACGCCACCCCTGTGGGTTGCCTCACAACAAGAGTCTTTGACGTTCTTTGTCCCTTCTCACAGCGGGCCCGAGCGATCAGTGCCTACTAACGTCATACCCATGTCGACTTCCGCATCCTCCACGGGCCAGTTCCCCGCTGAGCCGACCGGCGGCATAGCCGCGGGCGGCACGGTCACCGATCGCCTGGTCGAGGCGAACACCAAGTACTCCTCCGCCTTCACCGACCCCGGCATGGACGCCCGCCCCGTCCTGGGCGTGGCCGTCGTGGCCTGTATGGACGCCCGCCTCGACCTCCACGACGCGCTCGGCCTCGAACTGGGCGACTGCCACACGATCCGCAACGCGGGCGGCGTGGTCACCGACGACGTCATCCGCTCCCTGACGATCAGCCAGCGCGCCCTCGGCACGAAGAGCGTCGTCCTGATCCACCACACCAGCTGCGGTCTGGAGAGCCTCACCGAGGAGTTCCGGCACGAGCTGGAGCTCGAGGTCGGCCAGCGGCCCGCGTGGGCCGTGGAGGCCTTCCGCGACGTCGACCAGGACGTGCGGCAGTCGATGCAGCGCGTGCGGACCTCTCCGTTCCTCCTGCACACCGACGATGTGCGGGGATTCGTCTTCGATGTGACCACGGGTCTGCTGCGGGAGGTCGACCCTGGGTGACCGGGTCCGGACCGGACCTTTCCGGACCGGCTCGGCGGTCAAAAGGCCGTAAGACCCGACATATCGCCGCCAGTTATCCGCGGGCGAGTGACACAACCCGCTATGCCCAACAAGAATGCGGGGTGTGGCATCGCGCTGAACCATTCACGCGTGGTGTCCGTGATTCGGGGTGGGCCGGGCCGCACACACAGCGTCGGCCCGGAGAACGTGTCCGAGGAGGGCCGGGTGACGACCTATGACGATCGAGCGAGCCTCACAGATCTGACCGCCACAGCGGAGCGTGTCCGCAGGTCGGTCGAGGGTGTGATCGAGGGCAAGCCAGAGGTCGTACGGCTTTCGCTGACCGTGCTCCTCGCCGAGGGGCATCTGCTGATCGAGGATGTACCGGGCGTGGGCAAGACCATGCTCGCCAAGGCGCTGGCGCGGTCCATCGACTGCTCGGTGCGGCGCATCCAGTTCACGCCTGATCTGCTGCCGTCGGACATCACCGGTGTGTCCATTTTCGACCAGCAGCGCCGGGACTTCGAGTTCAAGCCCGGCGCGATCTTCGCGCAGATCGTGATCGGCGACGAGATCAACCGCGCGTCTCCCAAGACGCAGTCCGCGCTCCTGGAGTCCATGGAGGAGCGCCAGGTCACCATCGACGGGCAGACCTACGAACTGCCGAGCCCCTTCATGGTGGTGGCGACGCAGAACCCCGTCGAGATGGAGGGGACCTATCCCCTGCCCGAGGCGCAGCGCGACCGCTTCATGGCGCGCGTCTCGATCGGCTATCCGAGCGCGGAGGCCGAGCTGCAGATGCTGGACGTGCACGGCGGAGTCTCGCCGCTCGACGACCTCCAGCCGGTGGCGCACGCGCACGACATGGTGAAACTCATCGACGCGGTCCGCACGGTCCACGTCGCCGACTCCGTGCGGCGGTACGCCGTGGAGCTCGTCGGGGCGACCCGCAACCACCCGGACCTGAGACTCGGGGCGTCGCCGCGCGCGACACTGCACCTGCTGCGGGCGGCCAAGGCATCGGCGGCGCTCAGCGGCCGTGAGTTCGCGCTGCCGGACGACGTCCAGGCCCTCGCCGTGGCGGTGCTCGCGCACCGGCTGCTGCCCACGGCACAGGCCCAGTTGAACCGTCGTACGGCCGAGTCGGTCGTCCTGGAGATCCTCCAGCGCACGCCCGTCCCGGCCGCCGTCCAGCCGGGCAGCGGCTACTTCAACCAGCAGCCGCCCGGCGCTCGGAGGCTGTGATGGCGGCCGGGGGGCCGCAGCCGGCGCAGGACGAGGAGGGCAAGGGCGGACTGCGGACCGCGCTCGCGGGTCTCACGACGCGCGGGCGTTCGTTCCTCGCGGCCGGGATCGCCGCCGCCATCTGCGCGTACGTCCTGGGGCAGAGCGATCTGCTCCGGGTCGGGCTGCTGCTCGCCGTCCTTCCGCTGGTGTGCGCGACGGTGCTCTACCGCACCCGCTACCGCGTCGCGGG
Organism: Streptomyces sp. A18; assembly: GCF_059026065.1. Lineage (NCBI taxonomy): Bacteria > Bacillati > Actinomycetota > Actinomycetes > Kitasatosporales > Streptomycetaceae > Streptomyces > Streptomyces sp. A18. Next base: position 393,092 of record NZ_JBWLKL010000006.1, read on the forward strand.
GAGCCGCAGGCTCTCCCCCGCGCGCGTGCCCGCCAGTTCGGAGGCCAGGGTCCATATGCGGATGGACAACGTCTCGCGGCTGCCCACGGGGTTGCTCATGCTCCAGGACCGGGTGCCCTACGTCCTGGGGCCGCGCCCCCGGTTCGTGCTCGACCGGGTGGAGGCGGGGGGCCGCCGCGAGGTGTCCTACCGCGTCCGCTCGGACCTGCGGGGGCGCTATCCGCTGGGCCCGCTGCAGCTGCGTCTCACCGACCCCTTCGGGATGTGTGAACTGACCCGCTCCTTCTCGACGTACGACACCTTGACGGTCATCCCGCGGGTGGAGGCGCTGCCTCCGGTGCGGCTCACCGGTGAGGCCAAGGGGTACGGGGACGGGCGGCACCGCTCGCTGGCCCTCGCGGGCGAGGACGACGTGATCCCGCGGGGCTACCGCCACGGCGACGACCTGCGCCGCGTCCACTGGCGCTCCACGGCGCGCTATGGCGAGCTGATGGTGCGCCGCGAGGAGCAGCCGCAGCGGGCCCGCTGCACGGTGCTCCTGGACACCCGGGCGCACGCCTTCCGGGGCGCGGGTCCGGACTCGGCCTTCGAGTGGGCGGTGTCCGGCACGGCCTCCGCCTTGGTGCACATGCTCGAACGGGGCTTTTCGGTACGGCTGTTGACCGACACCGGCAACTCCGTGCCCGGCGAGGGCTCGGACGGCTTCGCGGGCGCGAGCCAGGAGTCGGCCGACGCGGCGGGACTGATGATGGACACCCTCGCGGTGATCGACCACTCGGACGGCGCGGGGCTCTCCCCCGCGTACGACGTGCTGCGCGGGGGCAACGAAGGCCTGCTGATCGCCTTCCTCGGCGATCTGGACGAGGAGCAGGCGACGGTGGCCGCCAAGATGCGACAGCGCAGCGGCGCGGCCGTCGCCTTCGTCCTGGACAGCACGGCCTGGGCCCAGGGCCCCGGCGGCGCTCCGTCGGGCCCCGGCGACGAGCGGGTCCGGATGCTGCGCGAGGCGGGCTGGACGGCCGTGGCGGTGCCTCCGGGGGTCGCTCTGGTGGACCTGTGGCGGCAGGCGGACCATCTGCGGGCCAGTACGGGCCCCGCTCCGGCTGCGGGGACGACGACGGGGGGCTGGGGATGAGCGGCCGGGCCCGCGCCCGTACGGCGACACGTACGACAACCCGTACGGCGACACGTACGACAACAGGGGGACCCTCATGAGTGGGCGCGCGCGACTCGCGCTCTGCGCCACGGCGGCCACGCTGATGGCGTCAGGGGCGCTGCTGCCGCTCGTCGATCCGGCGACGTGGTTCATCCAGGCGGCGATCCTGCTGGCGCTGCAGAGCGGCACGGGCGCGCTCACCCGGCGGATCCCGCTGGCCCGGCCGGTCACGGTCGCGGTGCAGGCCCTGGTGACGCTCCTGCTCCTTACGCTGGTGTTCGCCCGCGAGCAGGCGATCGCCGGAGTGCTCCCGGGACCCGACGTGTTCCGGGAGTTCGGCCTTCTGCTGGAGGCCGGTGGCAACGACGTCGGGCAGTACGCGATACCGGCGCCGCTCAGTGACGGCATCCGGCTGATGCTGGTCGGCGGCGTCCTGGTGATCGGCCTCGCGGTGGACGCCCTCGCGGTGACGTTCCGTACGGCGGCGCCCGCGGGCCTTCCGCTGCTCGCGCTGTACTCGGTCGCCGCGGGGCTGTCCGGGGACGGGGCGGGGTGGCTGTGGTTCCTGCTCGCGGCCGCCGGGTATCTGCTGCTGCTCCTGGCGGAAGGCCGGGACCGGCTCTCCCAGTGGGGGCGGGTCTTCGGGGGCGCGGCGCGTGCGCCCGGCAGGATCTCGGGGGGTCTGGAGACCGACAGCGGCGCCGTCGCACCGGTCCGCACGGGGCGGCGCATCGGCGCGGTCGCGCTCGGCATCGCCCTGGTGGTGCCGCTGGCGCTGCCCGCCCTGGACGGCGGGCTCCTGGACGGTTCCGGCGGCGGCGGAGGCTCGGGTTCCGGTGGCGGCGGCACGATCTCCGCGGTGAATCCGCTGGTCGCGCTCCAGGACAGCCTGAACGAACCGGACGACCGCGAGGTCATCTCGTACAAGACGAACGCCAAGGAGACCGAGAACCTCTACCTGCGGATCGTCTCCCTCGACCAGTTCGACGGCACGACCTGGAAGACCACCGTCCGGAGCATCGAGGACGTACCGCCGCGCCTGGAGGACCCGCCGGGGCTCTACCCCGACGTCAGCAGGAGCGAGATCCAGACGAACATCTCGGCGGCCGACAGCTACGCGCAGAACTGGCTGCCGATGCCCTACCCGGCGAGCGAGGTGAAGATCAACGGCCGCTGGCGGTACGAGCCCGTGGGGCGCGCCCTGGTGGGTGACCGCGGCCAGACGACGCGCGGCGCGCAGTACGAGGTCAAGAGCCTCATCGTGCAGCCGACGGCCGAGCAGCTCGCGGGCGCCTCCGAGCCGCCGAAGCAGCTCGCCGACGAGTTCACCAAGGTGCCCGACACCTTGCCGTCCGTCGTGGCCTCCGAGGCCCGCAAGATCACCAGGGGCTCGTCGAACGACTACGAGAAGGCGGTCAAGCTCCAGGACTGGTTCGCATCGGAGGGCGGCTTCACGTACAACACGCAGGTGCGGGCCGGCAGCGGCCCGGCGGCGATCGCCCGCTTCCTGGAGCAGAAGGAAGGCTTCTGCGTCCACTTCTCGTTCGCCATGGCCTCGATGGCGCGGACGCTGGACATCCCGGCGCGCGTCGCCGTGGGCTTCACGCCCGGTGCCGCGCAGGCAGACGGTTCGATGTCGGTCGGTCTGCGGGACGCGCACGCCTGGCCCGAGCTGTACTTCGAGGGCGTGGGCTGGACCCGCTTCGAGCCGACCCCGAACCGCGGCACGGTGCCGGACTACACCCGTCCGGACACCCCGTCCGACGGCGCGAGCGACCCGGAGTCGCCCGAGCCGACCGCGTCGAGCGCGCCGTCCAGTGAGCCGTCGGCCTCCGCGAGCTGCCCGCCCGACCAGCAGAAGCAGGGCGGCTGCGCGAGCACGGCCCCGGCGATCGCGGGCGGCTCGGGCGGCGATGGACCGCCGATCGGCATGATCGTGACCGTGGCCCTGGGAGCTGTGGTGGTCATCGGCCTGCCCTTGCTGCCGATGCTGTGGCGCAAGCGGATCCGTGCGCTGCGCCTGGGCTCTTCCGGCCGCACCGAGGCGGACGCGGCCGCGCGGACCCTTGCCGCCTGGCTCGAAGTGACCGACACGGCCTGGGACCACGCGATCACGCCGGACGAGTCACAGACCCCGCGCAAGGCGGCGGCCCGGATCGTGCGCATCGGACAGCTCGCCGCGGGTCCCGCGGAGTCCGTCCATCGCCTGGCCGCCGCGGTCGAGCAGGTGCTCTACGCTCCGCGGCCCCAGCCGACGGCAGGACTCGCCGACGACGTGCGCCGTGTCTCCGAGGGTCTGCGGGCCACGTCGAGCCGTTCGGCCCGGCTGCGGGCAACGCTTGCGCCGCGTTCGGCCGCACGGGTGGTCTGGGCGGTCTCGGACCGCTGGACGGGGCTCAAGGAGCGGTCGTCCGAGCGCGTCGCCAAGCGGTGGGCGGCACTGCGGAGGTCTTCGCGGCCGTCGCAGCCTTCCCAGCAGGAGGGCTGAGCAGCCCATGCGTAAGGGGTGACCGCCTGGGCGGTCACCCCTTACGTCCAGCAGTACGCACCGCGTCAGTACGCACCGCTGTCAGTGCGCCCTGCTGTCAGTGCGCCCTGCTGCGAAGAACGCAAAGCCAAGGAACGAAAAGCTAAGAGCTCACTGGCCCTGTTCGTCACGGCGGCGCTGCCAACGCTGCTCGATCCGGTCCATCATCGACCGATGCTGCTTGGTCTTCCGACGGGCTGGGGCGCTGCCCTGGGCCGTGGGCGCACCAGCCGCCGGTTGTTCACCTGGCTTGGGCGCTTTGCGCCATCCGGTGACGGCGAGCACCGCACATCCCAGCATGACGAGGAATCCCACCACGCTCACCCAAATCTGCTGGGCGACCATTCCGGCCATGAGAAGGGCGATACCCACAAGGAAGCCCGCGACCGCTTGGTAGACCCGTCGCCGGGTGTACGTACGCAGCCCGCTTCCCTCGAGCGCTGTCGCGAACTTGGGATCTTCGGCGTACAGCGCTCGCTCCATTTGCTCGAGCATGCGCTGCTCGTGCTCCGAGAGCGGCACGGAGTCCTCCTCATCGTGCAGTCGCCGGGGCGACCGGGGGTCCCCTTCAGGATAGGCAGGGAATCGCCCCCGTGAAACCCGCCCCTCTGCGCCAACTTCGCCAAACCGGACCACCCTGCCGCTCCGGCTCGCTGAAGCGTGCATTCCCCAGCGGCCGGTCCGGCATGCCGGACGGTCTGCCTCGATCATACGGCGCCCATAGCCCGTTCGGGGGGTGTGTGCCGTACTCCATGTGCGGCTGCGTTGCTGATCAGCGGGGCAGCCAGCGGGAACGTCAGGCCTCGTCGGCATCCCGGGTCTCACCGAGCACATGCAGCTGGGTGGCCACGGAGTGGAACGCGGCGAGCTCCGCGGCGGCCGCCTCCAGCTTGAGGAGGGCCTCCAGGGCGCCCGGCTCGGTGTCCACGAGGACGCCGGGAACCAGGTCCGCGAAGACCCGCACCCCGTGCACGGCGTCGACCCTGACGCCGGAGGCCTCGACCAGATCGGTGAGCTGTTCGGCGGTGAAGCGCCGGGGCACGGGGTCGCCGTCGCCCCAGCGCCCCGCCGGGTCGCCGAGCGCCTGCCTGGCCTCGGTGAAGTGCCCGGCGAGCGCCCTGGCGAGCACGGCTCCGCCGAGTCCCGCGGCGAGCAGGCTGAGGGTGCCGGAGGGGCGCAGCGCGCCGACCGCGTTGCGCACGCCCTCGGCGGGGTCGTCCACGTACTCCAGGACGCCGTGGCACAGGACGGCGTCGAACCCGGCGCGCTCCACGACGTCGAAGAGGCCGTGCACGTCGCCCTGGACGCCACGCACGCGCTCGGCGACGCCCGCCTCGGCGGCCCGACGCTCGAGCGCGAAGAGGGCGTTCGGGCTGGGGTCGACGACGGTGACACGGTGGCCCAGACGGGCGACGGGCACGGCGAAGTTGCCGCTGCCGCCGCCGGTGTCGAGCACGTCGAGGGAGTGTGACTCCCGGCCCGTGGCCTTGACCCGGCGGTCGAGGGCGTCCTTGAGGACCTCCCAGACCACGGCGGTACGGAGAGAAGCGCGGGGGCGCATCGGGTCCGACACGGCAGTTGACTCCTCGGCGCGTCCACCGCATGTCCGCGGCGGAGCTAGGGGGATTCCCTCCGCCTGCTCGTGCGGCAGTCAGGAGGGTGCGGGCGCTCCCACCCTAATGGGAAGCGAAGAGGCGGTTCGCCAGCCCTGTTCCCACCCGGCGCCGTGAGCGCTAGCAATAGAGCGGGCGGG